>JAQGMV010000106.1 GCA_028292225.1 Betaproteobacteria bacterium | reverse complement strand
ATCGTCTACGAAGACGAGCAGTGCCTCGCGTTTCGGGACATCAACCCGCAGGCGCCGGTTCACGTGCTCCTGATCCCCAAGAAAGAGATTCCGCGGCTCATCGATGCCAACTTCGAAGATCAGGCGTTGCTCGGGCACATGATGGTCGCCGCGGGAAAGATCGCGCGGCAGCTGGGCGTGGCCGACGCGTTCAGGCTGGTGGTGAATAACGGCGCGGACGCCGGGCAAAGCGTTTTCCACCTGCACATGCACATCCTGGCGGGCAGAGCGTTCAAGTGGCCGCCGGGCTAGGGAAATGATGAATGCGGCATGAAAACCGCGGTTGGACCGGGTCGCAACCAGGTTCGACCAGCCCCAGGTCACGACGCGCTCGTGGGCCGATGACCCCATCCTCACGTTCCAGGAAGTGCCGGCGGTCGACGTGGTCCTGCTCAATCGTCCCGACGAGCGCTCGCTCGGCACCGGTGAAGGCTCGCAGGGGCCGAGCGTCGCGGCGGTTGCGAACGCGGTGGCGAATGCGACGGGAGCGAGGTTGCGCGATCTGCCTTTTACGCCTGAGAAGGTGAAGCAGGCGATCGCTTGCTGGTAAACGGCAGCCCGTATCCGCGAACGGTCCGGTGAGCTCGAAGCGGGCTTTAACGGCTCACCGCTGACCGTTCGCCGTTTACGGACTACTCGGCTTTGATGTCCAGCTCTTTCACCGCCTTGCGATACCGCGTCAACTGGTCGGCGACGAACTGCGCCATCTCTTCCGGTGTGGAGTGAACGGGGTCGACCCCGAGCTGCAGGAATTTTTGCGATACGTCCTGTGAGCTCACGGCTTGCACGATCGCCCTGTGCACCGTCGCAATGATCGGCTTCGGCGTCTTTGCCGGCGCGAGCATGCCGAACCATCCGAACGACTGGTAGGCAGGGACGCCCGATTCCGCAACCGTCGGCACCTCAGGCAGCAGGGGTGAGCGCTTGATGCCGCCGACTGCCAGGGCTTTCAGCCTTCCCGCCTTCACCTGCGCAGTCATGCTCGCCATCGGCCCGAAATAGAACTGCGTCTCGCCCGACATCGTTGCGGCAACCGAAGGCGCTCCGCCTTTGTACGGCACATGCACGGTGTCTTTGTCGATGCCGGCAAGGTGCACGAAAAGCGCGATCGCGTAGTGGCTGGTGGAGCCGGTGCCGCCGGAGGCGTAGTTGAGCGACTTCGGTTTCGATTTGGCGAGCGCGACGAGCTGCTTCACATTCGCCGCGGGCAATGCAGGGCTCGTCACCAGCAGATTCTGTGCGATCGCGAAGAGAGAGATCGGCGCGAAGTCTTTCACCGGATCGTAGTTGAGCTTGCGGCTCAGCGCAGGCGAGAACGAGTGTGTCGACACCGAGCCTGCGAGCAGGGTGTAACCGTCAGGCGCCGCTGCCGCCGCGATCTCGGCCCCGATCACGCCGCCACCGCCGCCGCGGTTGTCGATGACGATCTGCTGGCCGATCGTCTCCGCGAGCTTCCCCGCAATGATGCGGCCGATGGTGTCGTTCGCGCCGCCCGGCGGGTTCGGCGAGATCATGCGCACCGGGCGGGCGGGGTAGGTCTGTGCCCACGCACTCGGCATCGCGTTCGTGAGCGCGACGATAGGGAGAAGGATCGATGCGAAACGCGAAATGATGAAGGCGGAATGAAAACCGACTGACCGCGTCACTGCGCAGTTATATTCCGCGTTCATCATTTCGCATTCGTCATTTGACTGCATTTCTCATTCGTCACGTCTCCAGCGGAAGCCGCACCGGCTGACCCGTGCGCGCCGAGCGCTCGATCGCGATGGTCGTCTCGAGATTGATGAGCGCCTGCTCGGGCGTGGTGTGGACAGTCGGATTCCCGGTGACCAGATGATCGAGCCACGCGCGGGTCTCGTTCGCGAGCGGCCCCCAGAAGTCGCCGACCGCCCAGTCTCCCGCGGTGTTGCTCCCCAGGAACGCCATGTTGACCTGGTGGTCGGGAACGTAGGCGTGCGGGATGCCGCGGTCGGAATAGAGCACGTGGTCCATGTGATCGTCGTCGATGATCATCGTGCCTTCGGTGCCGAGAAGCTCGACGCGGTCCGACTGGCCCAGCGTCGGATAGCGCGCGGGCAGGGCGTAGCTCACGCCGAAATTCACCACCGCACCGTCGGCAAAGGTCACGATCGCCCACGTGACGTCGTGTGCGCTGTAGCCGGCGTCCCTGAAGATGCCGTGCTGGCCGCGCGCGACCACTTCGACGGGCTGGTTGCCTTCGAGGAACCAGCACACGAGGTCGACGTAATAGGTGAGCACATCCAGCACCGGCGTCGCGTGCGGATCGCGCTTCAGGATCGCGAACGCCTGCGCGCGCGAGTTGTAGACGCGGGCGAGGCCGCCGACAACCTTGCCCAGGCGCTCGTGGATCATCTGCTCCTTGGCTCGAAGGAAACACTCCTTGAAGCGACGGCTGTAGCCGATGCGAAGCTTGCCTTGGGTCGCCTTGAGCGTCTCGAGGATGCGCTCGGCGTCGTTGCGGTCGAGCGCGATCGGCTTTTCGCAGAGCACCGGTTTTCCCAGCTCGAGCGCGCGGATGATCGGCGCAGCGTGCTCGCCTTCGGGTGTGGAGACGAACACCGCGTTGACCTCGGGCCGCTCGATCATCTCGAGGCTGTTCGTCGAGTGCATGTCGGCGCCGGTGACCTCGGCCAGCGCACGCGCCCTGGATTCGTCGATGTCCGCGATCGCCAGGAATCCGACACATGGATGCTTCGCCGCGAGCCGCGCGCGCAGCGTGCCGATGCGTCCGGCGCCGATGACTGCGACGCCGAGCTCTCCTCGTTTGTTCATTTCTTCTTCTCCGTATGGAACGGCAGTGTGAGCGTTTTGCGCAGGGTAACGACGACGTCTGCGCGGAAATCGGGGAGGCCTATGGTGACCTCGTCGCGGTGCATGTCGACACGCGCCGTGCCGTGCAGCGTATCCCACAGCGTGAGTGCGCTGGAGAAATTCGAGTCGCGCTCGTCCCGCGCCACCGAGTGATGGATGCCGTGCATGCGCGGCGTGACGACATACCGGCTCAACTTCGCTTCCAGTGAGCGGGGTAAACGCACGTTGCTGTGATGAAATAGCACTTCGGCGAAAGTGAGCTTCTGCCAGAGGCTCAACGTCCGCGGGCCGACGCCGATGAGCACGATCTGCGCGCAGCGCCATGGGACCGACGCGAGGAACTCGGCAAAGTGAAAGCGCAGCGCGGTGCTGACGTCGAGATCGCGATCGGCGTGGTGGGGCTCGTGGAGCCGCCACATCATGGGCACCCGATGGAGCAGGACGTGCCACCAGTAGAGCGTGTAGTCCATGAGCGCAAGCGCGGCGAGCGCGCGCAGGGGGCCGGGCAAAGACAGCCGGGGCACGATGCCCCACGCGCGTGCTGCGGCGAGAACCGACAGCCGCGTGACGATCGGCCGCTCGATCGCTGAGACCGCCGCCGCGGTTACTACACCGACGGCTGCGTTGCGCGCCATGCGCCGCACGCGCGGCTCGGAGGGTGTTCTGAGCGGGCGTGTGCGCTCGAGCCAGAGCAGCGCGCCGATGCCGCCCATGAGGAGCGCCGCGCCGAGCCAGCCATGTGTGGGTCGATTCATCGATGCTGCATGGAGGTGCCCCTCACCCCGTGGGGTGAGGGGTCCTGGCCTCCTCCTCCTTTTGTTCTACCGAACAGCGCGCTGTTCAGTGTTTAGTCTTTGGTGGTAGTGCCGAGTACGCCCGTCGAACCCTGATCAGCCGTTACAACTAAACACTAAAAACTAAGCACTCAACACTCAACACTCAATTCTCAACACTGCCTTTCCTGATATCCGAAACCGGGAAGAAGCACAGCAGCACGAGCGGCTCAAAGCCGGTGTTGCGGGTCACGTGTTTTTCTCCGGACGGGATGAGGATCGTGTCGCCGGGCGTGAGCGGGTAATCGCCGCTGTCCGCACACGTGCGGCCTGCGCCGGAAAGCACGTAGATGCATTCTTCGAAACCCTGGTGATAGTGCGGGCCGCGAGGCGCTTCGCCCGTCTTCGGCACCGGAATCTCGACCAGGCGCAAGGTCACCGACTCCGAGCCTTTTTCTCCCGAGACGATTTCGAGCGATTTGCGGCCCGCGAGGCCGAGCTGCTTCGCTTCCTTCTGGGTGAGGACGCGCGCCATCAGAGCGCGACCTTCAGGTGCTTGATCTCCGCCGTCCCGCCCTGCGCTTCGTCGAGCATCGCAAAGATTTCGGTCGCTTCCTTCGCGATCGAATCGGCGATGTCGTCCAGCATCTTCATGCCTTTGGCGACCGTCGCGTGCTCGGGCGCGCCGTACCAACCCGTGGGTGCGATCGTCTTGATGTCGCGCAGCACCGGCTGGTAGCTTCGGGTGCGGCGCAGCCTGTCCCACTTGCGGCCCTGCGCGTCGTCGGACGAGTGTGCGATGCGGTCCAGGTGCACGAGGTCGGGCCGATAGGCGAGAACCGCGAGCGCTTCGATCTCGCCGCCGTGCGTGAGGCCGCCGCAGTCGTGGCCGTAGAGCTCCGCGGCGACGTAGCAGGCCTGAACGGTGAGCACGGTCATGCCGTGCTCGCGGTGCAGCGCTTCGGCCGCAATCGCGAGCGACGGGATGTTGCCTTCGTGCCAGTTGAGGATGAGGCAGTATTTCGCGCCGTGTTTCGCGGTCGACACGCACGTCTCCACCACGACCCGCTGATAGGTATCGGGCGAGAGCGTAATCGTGCCTTCGAAAGGCATGTGCATCGGCGTGACGCCGAGCGGTCCGCCCGGCAGCACGAGACCGTCCATGCGCTCGGCGACCGCGTGTCCGATCACATTGGACGCGTAGATGTCGGTGCCGGTCGGCAGATGCGGCCCGTGCTGCTCGACGCTTCCTGCGGGCAGGATCACCAGCGGATTCTTCTTGAGCTGTCCGGCGATCTCGGGCTGGGTGAGATCGATGAAGTAGCGGGAGGGCAATGACATGGCGTCGCTCCTGTTACGCGACCTGGCGCGGCTGTTGTTCCAGTTTCACCCGCGCCTCTTCCAGCACTTCGGCGAGCGGCACGTACTGCCCTTTGCGCTCGATCGAGCGCAGCGCCGCGTAAACCACCGCGACGGCGACGTTGCCGTTGTGCGCGGTGAGCTCGCACGGCCTGCCGGTGATGCAGGTCTCGGCGAACATCTCGAGCTCATCGCGGAACATGTCGCCTTCGGGAATCGCGATGTCTTCGCGTTTTCCGTAACCATCCTTGCCGCGCTGGATGTAGAGCGTGGAGGTCTTGTGGATCTCACCCGGCGTGTCCCAGGTGCTGAAGTCGAGCTCGTAATGCATGAGGCCTTTGGAGCCGAACACGCGGATCGCGTAAACGCCGGGGGAAGTCCAGCACGTGCCCACATAAGCGATCTTGCCGTCGGCGTAACGCATGAGCGTCATCGACTGGTCGTCGACTTCGGCTCCGACGGGCGAGAGCTTCGACGCCATCGAGGAGACTTCGGTGATCTCCCCGCCGAGATAATGCAGGGCGTCGAACTGGTGGATCGCGAGCTGCGAGAGCGGCCCGCCGGGGGCTTTGTCCTTGTACCAGCGCCACGTCTGCGGTGTGAGCTCGAGCGCGCGCTCGTTGGAGAAATTCGCTTCGATGAAAGAAACGCGGCCCAGGTCGCCCTGATCGATCGCGCGCTTGATCATCCGGGTGCCGACCAGCAGCCGCGCACTGTGGCCGACGACGACCTGGACGCCGTGCTCCTTCTGGAGCGCTTCGATGCGCAGCCCGTCTTCGAGCGTGTTGGCGATCGGCTTCTCGGTGTAGATGTGTTTCTTCGCTTTCGCGACTTGCCCGGCGACCGGGAGGTGCTGCTCGTTCGGCACGGTCAGGATGACGCCTTTGATCTCGGGGTCGGCGAGCAGCGTCTTCAGGTCGGGCGCGGCGCGTATGCCGGTCTCCTGCTCGAACGCAGCCCGCTTGTCTTCCGAGCGGCTGAAGCCGGCAACGATCTTGAGCTTGTCCGACTTGGCCGCGGCGCGGGCGAGGACCTTGGCCCAGCGGCCGAGGCCGACGATGCCGACTTTCACAGGGGTGGTCATGACGTGGGGGCTCCTCCGACGATTCCGATTGTGCTGACGACACGCTCGTAATACTGTATTACGGTATTATGAGAAGCGCAAGTGCGCCGGACAACCAATGGACCCGCTCCCGAACCTCGGTATTCAGAAATTCGCTGCGCCGCTGCGCCAGCAGGTGCTCGACGGCCTGCGGCAGGCAATCATCGCCGGCCGGCTGGCGCCCGGCGCGAGGCTGACCGAGCGCGAGCTGACCGAAATGATGGGCGTGTCCCGCACCGTCGTGCGCGAAGCGCTGCGCCAGCTCGAGTCCGAGGGCCTGATCGAGAACATCCCGAACAAGGGGCCGGTGGTGCGCACCCTGTCGCTCGACGAGGCGAGGGACCTTTACTCGGTGCGCGCCGTGCTGGAAGGTTTCGCCGCCCGGCTCTTTGCGGACAAGGCGACCGAGCCGCAGATCGCGAGCCTGGCCGCGGCGCTCGAGCGCGTGGTCGCCGCATACGAAAGCGGCGACGCGACCGCCGTGCTCGACACCAAGAACAGCTTTTACGCGGTGCTCTTCGAAGGGGCGGGAAGCGAGACGCTCTCGTCGATGCTGGCGACCCTGCACGCGCGCATCTGGCGCTGGCGCGCGCTCGGACTCACTCATCCGCAACGCTCGAAGGATCGCTCTCGCGAAAGCATCGCGAATCTGCAGGCGGTTCTCGGCACCATACGCGCTCGCGACGGCGAAGGCGCCGAGCGCCTGACGCGTGACGAGGCCACGCGCGCGGCGGAAGAAGTCATTCGCCTGTTGGGCGAATGACTTCGTCAGCAGTGAACAATTCGGAGGCAAACCAGGGTTTCCCTCCGGGACCTTCCCTTCTTCAAGGTCAAAGTGATTCCGGCGTGCGCCGGAATGACGGCATAAAGAACCTCGGATTCTCGAGTGTCGCTCGGTTGTATGATTAGCCCTGCGCGCACGCGCTCCCGAACATAACAACGAAAGAACGACAATGAAGATCACCGGTCTTGAAACCCGCATCGTCAAGCTCCCGCTCGACGAGCCGCTCGCCGATGGGCCGACGACGCCCGGCGCCACGCAGACGTTCGTGACGCTGCGGCTACGCACCGACGAAGGCGTCGAAGGCATCGGCATCACTTTCTTCGGCGGCGGAGCGATGAGCGCTGCGCTCAAGGCGGCGATCGACGGTCTCGGTGCGCTGACGGTGGGCGAGAACCCGCTGTTCATCGAGTTCATCGTGCAGAAGCTGCGCGCCGCCGCCCAGCAGAGCGGGCCCGGCGGAATCTTCACGCTTGCGCTCTCGGCGATCGACATCGCGCTGTGGGATATCCGCGGCAAGGTGCTCAACCAGCCGGTGTCGACGCTCCTCGGCGGTTTTCGCGACAAGGTTCCCACGTATGCGAGTGGCGCGCTGATGCGCGGCTTTCCGCTGGCGCACGTCGAGAAAGCGGCCGCGCGTCTGGTCGAGCGGGGTTTTCGGCAGATGAAGACCCAGCTCGCGCTGCCGGGCGACACGAACCCGGAGAAAGAGGTCGAGCGCATCCGTCTCGTGCGCAACGCGATCGGGCCGACGGTCGATCTCATGTGCGACATCAACCAGCGCTGGGACGTGCGTCAGGCAATCTCGATCGGCAGGCGCATCGAGGAATACAACCTCTTCTGGCTCGAAGACGTGGTCGCCCACGACGATTACCCCGGCCTCGCTGCGGTCGCCGACGCGCTCGCGACGCCGGTCGCCGGCGGCGAATACGTCTACGGTCTCGTGCCGTTTCGCCACATGCTCGAACATCGCTCGGTCGACATCGTCATGGTCGACGTGCTGCGTGCGGGCGGCATCAGCCAGTGGGTGAAGATTGCCGGCATGGCCGAAGCGTTCAACCTGCCGATCGTGAATCACCTTGCGCCGGAAATTTCGGTGCATCTGGTCGCCGCGGTCCCGAACGGCCTCACGGTCGAATACATGCCGTGGTCGGCGAAGCTCTTCAGGGAAGTTCCGCAGCCGGTGAACGGCGAGCTGACCGTTCCCGACAAGCCGGGCCTGGGTCTCGAGTTCGATGCGGATGCGTTGAAGCGCTACGGCGTTTGAAAGCTGTCGACGGTGTCAGGACTGGACCGCGCCCATGAGCTGATAAACCGCGCCGAACGCGTGGTCGTGCTGACGGGCGCGGGTATATCGACCGATTCGGGCATACCGGATTTCCGCGGGCCGCAAGGCGTCTGGACGCTGAATCCCAAGGCCGAGCGCATGTCCGACATTCGCTATTACGTGTCCGACGCCGAAGTGCGCCGGCTCTCGTGGCAGAGCCGTCTCGCGCATCCCGCGTGGACCGCGCGGCCCAATTCGGGGCATCGCGCGCTCGTAGATCTCGAGGCCCGGGGCAAGCTGCATGCACTGGTCACGCAGAACATCGACGGGCTGCACCAGCGGGCCGGCAACTCGCCCGAGGTCGTCGTCGAAGTTCACGGGAACCTGCACAAGGCGATCTGTCTCTCGTGCGGCTGGCGAGGCCCGATGCACGACGTGCTCGAGCGCGTGCGCGCGGGCGAAGCGGACCCGCCGTGCGCGACGTGCGGCGGGATCCTCAAAAGCGACACGATCTCGTTCGGCCAATCGCTCGTGCCCGCGGTCATCTCGCGCGCGATGAATGCGGCGTCCGAGACCGACTGCCTGCTGTGCGTCGGTACGAGCCTGCAGGTCTACCCCATCGCCGGCGCCGTGCCGAGCGCCAAAGCCGCAGGTGCTTCCGTTATCATCGTCAACGCCCAGCCGACCGGCTTCGACGATATCGCCGACGTCAAGCTCACCGATCCCATCAGCGAGGTTTTGCCACGCCTATGCGCCTCTCGATAACGTTCTGCTCGCTGCTCGCCGTCGTCGCTGCCGCTCACGTTCACGCTCAGCAGCGCTATCCCGAAAGGCCGATCAGGCTGATCGTGCCGCAGGCGCCCGGAAGCTCGTCCGATACGCTCGCACGTGTGGTCGCGACCGAGCTTTCACGCCAGCTCGGCCAGCAGATCATCGTCGACAACCGCCCGGGAGGCGCGCTGATGATCGGGATGGAGCTCGTCGCCCGCAGCGCGCCGGACGGCTACACGATCGGGTATGCGCCCATCGGTGCGCTCGCGATCAGCCCTCACCTCGTGCGCAAAGTGCCTTTCGACGTCGTGAAGGATTTCCAGCCCGTCGGCCAGACCGCGAACGGCAACATGCTGCTCGCGGCTTCGCCCGCAAGCCCGTTCAGGAACGTGCGAGAGGTCATCGAGTACGCGAAGCAGAACCCGGGCAGGCTCTCGAACGCATCGTCCGGCAACGGCACGCCGGGTCATGTCGGGTTGGAGCTCTTCAAGGTGATGACTGGCACGCAGATCGTTCACGTGCCTTACAAAGGCGGGGCCGCGGCGATCGGCGATCTCGCGACCGGCCAGGTGCAGCTCATGCTCGAAGGCATGAACTCGATCACCCCGCACGCGAAGTCCGGCCGGGTGCGTGCCCTCGCGGTGAGCAGCGCGCGACGCTCCGACGCGTTGCCCGAGGTGCCGACGATGGCGGAGGCCGGCGTCACCGGCTATGAAGCGACGACCTGGAACGGCATCGTCGGTCCTGCGGGCATGCCGCGCCCCATCGTGGTCAGGCTCAACGCCGAGCTCAACAAAGCGCTCGCGACCCCGCTCATGAAGGAGCGCTTCGGGGCGATGGGCGCCGAGCCGGCGATCGTCACGCCCGAGCAGTTCGGACAGCTCATCAGGACCGAGTACGCGAAGTGGGGCGACGTGGTCAGGCGCTCCGGGGCGAAAATCGATTGATCGCTCGTGCGTAGGATCTACGTGCGTTTTCGAGGTTTCAGGCTGTTGCCGAGCCGGTCGTGCTCATCCGCTCGTTCCCTAAGGCGCCTTCATCGCTGAATTTTGCGTAATTTTCAGCGTACGGCAGTCTGGGCATCGCACTTGCAACATTCGCGCAATTCACCTTTTCTTTCAAGCAACATGGGATCGAAGCCGCATGACCAACGTTTCACGGCAGCCTCGCTGGAATCTTCCGGGAGCGAGTCCGCCATGCGCGAGCCGCTGACCGGGTCTTCGGGCTGGGACGCATCCGGACAACCCGATCCTGATGTGGCGGGTTTCGAGCGGTTGCGCGTCGTCATTGCGGACGATAATGTCGACGCGGCGCTCACCCTCGCAGCTCTGCTCGGCATGCAGGGACACGACGTGCGCACCGTGCATGACGGCGTCGAGGCGCTCGAGGAAGTCAGGCGCTTCGATCCGCAGGTCGTGATTCTCGACATCGGCATGCCGCGGATGAACGGCTACAAAGTTGCGGCGGCCTTGCGCGAGACCTCGGCCGACCTCCTGATCATCGCAGTGACCGGCTGGGGCCAGGAAGAAGACCGTCACCGCTCGAAAGCGGCGGGTTTCGATCATCACCTGGTCAAGCCGGTCGATCTGCGCGTCCTCATCGATCTTCTCGCGTCTCCGGCCGCGCGCCGCACGATACACTGAGCGCTACGCGCGCTCGCCGGTGAACGCCGAAGAGGTGGGCCCTGCGAGCCACCTTCCGGGGCGGTGAACGCCAAAGATGGAAACCAAGGTTTCCCTTCCTGAACCTCCCCTTTCTTCGTGTAGACCGCAGTGCCGCTGAGGCAGCGCTGTTGGCGCGGGCGACGGTCGCGCTGTATAGTCGGGCGGACTTTTTTTGCAGCGATCCGCCCGATGCCCGACCTCGGTGTTCGCACACCCGCGCTTTTCGCCGTGCCCGGACATCACCGCGCGGTATCTCGCGCAGGAATTCACCGAAACGGGAAGCAGCGGGTCATCGTCGACAACCGGCCCGGTGCTCGCGTGGATTGAAAATAGAGATTTCGAAGAAGGAGGCTGCATGAAAATCGAGACCAACGGCATCGAGACCAGCTACACCGTCGAAGGCGAAGGCCCATGGGTGACCCTGTCGCATTCACTTGCCTGCAACCTGTCGATGTGGGACGAGCAGGCGAAGCTGCTCAGCCGCAACTTCAAGGTGTTGCGCTACGACACGCGAGGCCACGGCGGAAGCAGCGCGCCTCCGGGACCCTATACGCTCGAGCAGATGGCGGATGACGCGAAAGCGCTTTTCGATGCGCTCGGCATAAAGCGCACGCACTGGATCGGTCTTTCGATGGGCGGCATGATCGGCGAGACCTTCGCGCTGAAATACCCGGGCTTTTTCCAGAGCATGGTGCTCGCCGACACGACGAGCCGCCGGCCGCCGAATGCCGAGCAGATGTGGGGCGAGCGCGTGAAAATCGCCCGCGAAAAAGGCATGGAAGGCGTGCGTGCAGGCACGCTCAGCCGCTGGTTCACCGATCCTTACCGCGACGCGCACAAGGACGTCATGGAAAAGATCGGGCGCGACATCACCAGCACGCCGGTCGAAGGCTTCGCTGGAAGCTGCGACGCGATTGCGAAAATCGACGTGCTCGACCGGCTGAAAGAGATCGAGTGCCCGACGCTCGTCATCGTCGGCGAGCAGGATCACGGCACGCCGCCGGAGATGGCGCGGCAGATCCAGGCGAACCTGCCGGGCGCCGAACTCGTCATCATCCCGTCGGCCGCGCATCTGTCGAACGTCGAGCAGCCTGAAGCGTTCAACCAGGCGATCACCGCTTTCCTCAACCGAGTCCGGTAGGCACAACAAATGCCTGACGTGGCGATCACTGATCCGGAGGACGTATGACCGCACGCACCTACGCCGCGCTGTTCGGGGGGGCCTATCTCGCGCTCGGCATACTCGGTTTCGTGCCGGCGTTGTGGGAACGGCCGCCGAGCGGGCCGGCACTCAGCATCCGCGTGTTCTACGCGAGCCTCTTCGGCGTGTTCGTCGTGAACATCATGCTGAGCATGGTGCACATGGTCGTCGGCCTGTGGGGTGTGATGTCGGCGAACAACCGCTACTCGGCACTGATTTTCGCGCGAGGCAGCTGCGTGGTATTTCTGCTGCTCGGTGTCGCGGGGCTCGTCCCGGTGAGCGCCATCAGGACCCTGTGGGGCACCGTGCCGCTGCACGGCTTGTACAACTCCTGGGTCTATCTCGGAACCGCGCTCATCGCGTTGTTCTTCTCGATCCGCCCCGGCTACACGCTCACGCAGATCGGCGTGGCGGAATCGATCAACCCGCACGTCCCGCACGCGGGAACGTAAGCACTGCGGGGCTGGCGCTCAATTGATGAATGCGAAATGATGAATGAGGAATGGTACCCCGCCGCCAACGCGAAGTACATTCCGCGTTTCGCGTTCATCATTCCGCATTAACTGGTAAGCGTTTCCCGCAGCCACTTCCACGCCGCAGGCCCCCACTCGCGCTCGTTCTTCGCGGCGATGTGGCCGTCGTCGGGATAGACGCGCGCGAGACGCCCCGTAGCCGGGCCGCTTTCGAGCGCGAGATACAGATTCCCGATCGGCGTCAGGTGGTCCTGCTTGCCGTTGATCAAGAGCATCGGCATGGTCAGGTTCTGCAATAGCCCGTTGTCCTTGAGCGACCAGCGCAGGAACTCCTTGCGCTGGTCGTCCTCGGTGAGCGGTGTGCGCGCGGGACGCGTCGCTTTGGGGCCGAACCAGAACTTCGCGCGCTCGTCGACGTGCTTGCGCAGGTCCGCACGCTCCTCCGCAGTGCCCCAGTACCCGACCCCGCCCGGCGCGACCGAGATCAGCGCCTTGATGCGCTGATCGGTCGCAGCCAGCCGCATCACCCAAAGGCCGCCGCGACTCACGCCGAAGGCGCCCAGCCGCGACCCGTCGATCTCGGGACGCTCAGCAAGCTCGTCGAGTGCGGACTGCCACGCGACGACGGATTCGGGTGCGTGCGGGAAGGTCGTCTGCCCGGTGCCGGGCGCATCGACCACGAGTGCGGCGAGGCCTTCCTTCAGCGCGCCTTCAGCGTACTTCTCGCGGTCTTCCTTGTACATGTCGCCGCCGCACATCACGAGCACCGCGGGAACGCGATTGCCGGCGGACGCGCCTTTGGGCAGGCGCAGGTGGCCGGACGCTTCGTACTCGCCTCGCGCGATGCGCAGCGTTTGCGGCGGGTTCTCGAGGAACTCGGCCGCGCGGCTGAAACACCGCAGGTAGTTCTCGTAGGCCTGTGTCTTGAGCGGGCCCATGTCGGCAGGGCAGATCGGGGAGCCCGAGCGATACGGCGCGGGAAAGCGCGCGAGGCTGTAATAGGTCTTCGCTTCGAGAAAAGCGCGGCGCGCCGCCGGCTTGTCGTTGCGCGACAGCGCATCGCCGGCTTCTTTCTCGAAGCGTTGCGCGACCGCGCTCCACGCCGGCACCCACATCTCGTCTTCGGTGCCTTCGAGCTTCTTCACCGTGTCGAGCAGCGGCTGGAGATCGTCGAGCAGGTTAAACCAGCGGCGATAGAAGCCGCCGGTCGCGACGATGAAAGGGTCCTCGTCCGGACGGACCGGAAGGCTTGCGAGGATTGCTGCTTTATCTTGTTGTCCCACCATTCCTCCTGTTGAACATGTGCGTTATCCACACATGTTAACAGGGGGATTGAGGAGGCGGCGTCAGTAGGGCTGCCAGCCCCCGCCGAGCGAATTCATCAGGTCGACGGTGAAGCTCAGGTATGCCTGCCGATTGCGCGCGAGGGCGAGTTGTGCGTCGTTGAGCGTGCGCTGTGCGTCGAGCACTTCGAGATACGCCGAGTAGCCCGAGCGGTAGCGCATGTTGGCAAGCCGCAGCGTGTTGGTCGACTGGTCGACGCGCGCGCGAAGATCGCGCTCGGTGTCGGCGGCGAACCTCACGTTCGACAGCGCATCGGAGACTTCACGAAACGCGGTCTGCGCCGTCTTCTCGTAAATTGCGGCGGCCTGGTTCGCGCGGGCTTCGGCCTGCTGCGTGCGTGCGGCGTACCGTCCCCAGTCGAGGATAGGCCCGACGACGCCGAGGCCGATCGACCAGACCCCTGCGCCCGCCGAAAACAGGGTGGTGAGCTCCCTGCTCTGCGCACCGAGCGCGGCGGTAAGACTCAAGGTCGGAAACTGCGCCGCACGCGAGACGCCGATGAGCGCATTTGCGGATACCAGCGTCGCTTCCGCTTCGCGCACGTCAGGTCTGCGCTCGAGCAGCGTCGAAGGCAGTCCCGCAGGCGGCAGCGGCGGCACGGGAAGCTTCCACACGTCACCTTCGGCAATCTGCACGTCGAGCACGCCGCTGAGCAGCCCGAGCTGGTGAACCGCGACTGCGCGAAAACGCCGCAGATCCTTGATCTGCGCGGCGATCTGCGCCCGATTGGCATCGGCCTGGTTGACGTCGAGGTCCGAAGTGACGCCGGCGTCCGCGCGCTTACGCGCGATGTCCAGCGAGTCTTCAGCGGCAGCGAGCGTCTCCTGCGAGACGAGGATCTGCGCATCGAGCCCGCGCACGGTGAAATACGACTGCGAGATGCCTGCCGCGAGCGTGAGCGCGACGACGTCGCGGCCGTAGCGGCTGCTCAGATATTGCGCGCTCGCGGCTTCGCGCCCGCGCCGCAGGCGCCCCCAGAAGTCGAGCTCGAAGGAGGTGTTCGCCGATAGCGCGAAATTGTTGCGTATCGCGGCCGAGCCGGGGGGGAGGGTGCCGGTGCGGGTGCTCGACTGCGAGCGGCTGGCGCCGGCATTGCCGTCGATCTCGGGGAGGAACGTCGTGTTCGCTTCACGCACCACCGCTTCGGCTTCAGCCATGCGCGCGATCGCGAGCTTGAGATCGGCGTTCTTCTGCAGACCCGTCGTGACGAGCTGATCGAGCGTCGGGTCCTTGTAGAGCCGCCACCAGTCGGCGGGTACGGTGAGAGCGCCTTCGGTGCTCGCCTCCGGATACGCTCCGGGTACGTTCACCGCCGGGCGCTTGTAGTTCGGGCCGAGGAGCATGCAGCCGGAAAGCGCGAGTGCGACGACGGCAGTCAATGCGGCTGACTTCATGGCAGCTCCCTCGCGACTTCGCCTTCAGGCTCCGGCGGCGCTTTCTCCCCCATCTTCTGGCGCCGCGCGAGCAGCACGAAGAACAGGGGCACGAACACCGTCGCGATGAACGTCGCGGCGAGCATGCCGCCGACGACGCCGGTTCCCATCGAGCGGCGCGCGCCTGCGCCTGCACCCGACGCGACCGCGAGCGGAAGCACCCCGAGGACGAAAGCGAGCGAAGTCATCACGATCGGGCGGAAGCGCAGCCGTGCTGCCTGCAGCGCCGCATCGATCGGCGTCATCCCTGCGAGCAGGCCCTGCTGAGCGAACTCCACGATCAGAATCGCATTCTTCGCCGCAAGACCGATCAGCACGACCAGTCCGATCTGGAAATAAATGTCGTTTTCCATTCCACGCATCCACACGAGGAGCAGGGCGCCCGCGACCGCAAAAGGCACGGCGAGCACGACTGCACCCGGGAGACGCCAGCGCTCGTAGAGCGCGGCGAGGATCAGGTACACCATCACGATCGCGAAACCGAACGCGAAAATCGACGCGCTGCCGGTGCGCTTCTCCTGAAAAGCCTGGCCGGTCCACGAGATCGTGTAACCGGGCGGCAGCGTCTGCGCGGCAACCTGCTCGACCGCCGCGATCGCCTGACCCGAGCTCACGCCCGGCTTGCCGCTGCCCAGCACCTTCGCCGAGAGAAAGCCGTTATAGCGCTCGACCTGCTCGGGGCCGGTGACGCTGGTCATGCGGATCAGCGCTTTGAGCGGAATCATTTCGTTCGTCGTGTTCGAGCGGACGTAGACCTGCCCCACGTCGTCGGGCTGTGCGCGATACGGCGCATCGGCCTGAAGCTGCACGCGATAAGTGCGCCCCGACATGTTGAAGTCGTTCACGTACAGCGGTCCCATCGTGCTCTGCAGCGCGTCGAAAACGTCCGACACCGGCACGCCGAGCGACATTGCCTGCTCGCGGTTCACGTCGACCAGGATCTGCGGCACGGTGGGGCGGAAGAAGGTGTTGATGCCCTGAAGCGATGGGTGCTTGCTCATGGCGGCGGTGAAGCCCTGCAGCGCGGCGGCGAGACGCCGTGGATCCGAATCGCCGCGCGCCTGCACGTAAACTTCGAAGCCGCCCGCGGAGCCGAGACCCCGGATCGCCGGCGGATTGAACGCGAGGACGATACCGTCGGGGAAGGTGAATCCCATCTTCATCACTTCCGCGGCGAGCTGCGGCGCGGTCTTCGTGCGCTCGTCCCAGTGCTTGAGAAGGATGAAGCTGGTCCCCGCATTCGATTTATTGCCGCCGCCGATGAAGTCGCGGCCGGGGGC
The DNA here is from genome assembly GCA_028292225.1 of Betaproteobacteria bacterium. Taxonomy (GTDB): domain Bacteria; phylum Pseudomonadota; class Gammaproteobacteria; order Burkholderiales; family SG8-41; genus JAQGMV01. The sequence continues at coordinate 74,204 of JAQGMV010000106.1, read as the reverse complement.
GACGAACATGTGGTCGATCACCGGGTCTTTCGCGAGCCGCTGCTGGAGCTGCGCGCCGGTTTTCGCGGTGCGCTGGAGGGTCGCTGCGTCGGGCAGCATGATCGAGCTGATGATGTAGCCCTGGTCTTCCTGCGGCACGAAGCTGGTGGGCACCAGGGTCATCAGCAGCACGATGACGCCGATGAGCCCGAGGAAAACGAGGCCTGCGATCACGCGATGGACGAGGGTGCGATGGACCCAGCGCAGAAACGCGTCGGTCAGCTTGGCAAAACCTTTATTGAAAGGGCGGAAGATGCGCGACTCGTGGTCGCCCGGCTTCAACAGGAGCGCACACAGCGCCGGCGTGAGCGTCAGCGCCACCACGCCCGAGATGACCACCGATATCGCGACGGTCACCGCGAACTGCCGGTACAGCACACCCGCGATACCGCCGAGGAACGCAACGGGAATGAACACCGCGCACAGCACGAGCACGATCGCGAGCACCGCACCCGAGACTTCGCGCATCGCCTCGATCGACGCCTGCTTGGCGGACATGTGCTCGTCGCGCATCAGGCGCTCGACGTTCTCCAGCACCACGATCGCGTCGTCCACGACGATGCCGATCGAGAGCACCATCGCGAAGAGCGTCAGCGTGTTGATGGAAAAACCGAGAACGTAAAGGCCGGCGAAAGTGCCGATGAGCGAAACCGGAACCGCCATCACGGGAATGAGCGTCGCCCGCCAGTGCTGCAGGAAGACGAAAACCACCAGGATGACGAGGACTGCGGCGACGGCGATCGTGACCACGACTTCGTGGATCGAGGCGTCGACCACGCGCGTAGTGTCGAACGGGATGAGGTAGTCGGTGTCCGGAGGGAACGCCTGCTTGAGCTCGACCATCCGCCGCTTGACCGCGGCAGCGACGTCGAGCGCGTTGGCGCCGGTCTGCAGGAATACGGCCAGACCCGCTGCGGGGTTGCCGTCCACAGTGGTGGACGTGTCGTAGCTTTGAGCGCCGAGCTCGACTCGCGCGACGTCCTTGATTCGCAGCACGCCGCTTGTGCCGCCGGCGCGAACGACGATCTCGCCGAACTCTTCAGGATTCAGCAGGCGTCCTCGGGCGGTGACGGTGTAGTTCAGCGCCTGGCCGGTGGGCGCCGGCTCTGCACCGACTTTACCCGCGGCGTATTGCGCGTTCTGGGCCCGGATCGCGTTCGCGACGTCGGTCGGCGTCACGCCGAGGCGCGCCATCCTGTCGGGCTGCAGCCAGATCCGCATCGAGTAGCCGGAGCCGAAAAGCGTGACGTCGCCGACGCCGGGAATGCGCTTCAGCTCGTCGATGATGTTGACCGTCGCGTAGTTCGCGAGAAAGGTCGTGTCGCGCTTGCCGCTCGGCGATTGCATCCCGATGACGAGCAGGATGTCGTTCGAGCGCTTCTGTACGATCACGCCGTTGCGGCGGACCTCGTCGGGCAGGCGCGGCAGCGCGAGCTGAACCCGGTTGTTCAACTGGAACACCGCTTTGTCGACGTCGGTGCCGACTTCGAAAGTCGCGGTGATCGCGACTGTGCCGTCGGCGGCGGCGCTCGAGCTGAAATAGATCAGGTTCTCGACACCGGAGAGCTGCTCTTCGATAGGCGCGGCGACAGTCTTCGCGAGCGTCTCTGCGCTGGCTCCGGGATAGCTTGCGCTGATCGTGACCGTCGGCGGCGCGATCTCGGGATATTGAGAGATCGGAAGACCGAACGCCGAGACCAGGCCTGCGATCAGGATGATGATCGAGAGCACGCTCGCAAAGATCGGGCGCTCGATGAAGAAGCGGGAGAAATTACCCATGGATCGTGCTCAGCGTGATGCGCCGGCGGGCGCTTTTTTGTCGGCGGCGCCGGGTGCGGGCGCAGTGCCGGGCGCACCTGCGCCAGGCGGTTGTTGAGGACCGGCGCCGGGAGCGTGCGGCTGCACCGCCGCGCCGGGACGCAGCTTCATGAGGTTGTCGGTGATGACGGCGTCACCGGGCTTGAGTCCGCCCGTCACGACCCAGTTGCTTCCGATCCAGTTCGCGGTCTGCACCGGACGCATGTTCGCTTTGCCGTCCTCCGCGACCCACACGAGCTTCGCCTGCTCGGTCTGGACGACTGCCGCCTGAGGCACGAGATAGCCCTCCTGCTCGCCGGCGAGGATGTGCACTTTCGCGAATTGTCCGGGAAGCCACTTGCCCGTCGGGTTCAGGAACTCCGCGCGCAGTTGAACCGTGCCGAGCTTGGAATCGACGGTGGAGCCCGAGAAGTTGAGCCGGCCGTTGGTGACCGCGAGCGAGCCGTCCTGACTGCGGATCTCGACCTTTGCGGTTTTCTCCGCTCCGCGTATGCGCTCGTAATCGCCTTCGGCGAGCGAGAAGCGCACCCAGATCGGATTGATCTGGGTGAGCGTGGTGAGCAGGTCGGTGTTCGCGATGACGAGGCTGCCTTCGGACTTCTGGGCGCGCCCGGTGACTCCGCCGATCGGCGCTTTGACGTTGGTATAGGAAAGATTGAGCTGCGCTTCCGCGAGTTTCGCCTGGGCCCCTTCGATGGCGGCGCTCGACTGCTTGGCGACGGAGACCGCTTCGTCGAACTCGCGCTGACTGATCGCCCTGCTCTGCGCGAGTGACTTGAGACGCTCGGCTTCGCGCTGCGCTTGCTCCAGCCGTGCCCGCTCCTGCGATACCGCAGCCTTGGCCTGGGCCACCGCGATCTCGTAAGGCGCGCGGTCGATCACGAAGAGGGTAGAGCCGGCGCTCACGGGTGCGCCTTCGGTGTACAGGCGTTTTTCGAGGATGCCGCCCACGCGCGCGCGCACTTCGACTTCGCGCGAGCCTTCGGCCTGCCCGACTGCGTCGAGCGCGATCGGCACCCGCTCGAGCGAGACCTTCTGCACCGTCACCGGCATTGCCGGCGGGGGTCCGCCGGCACCTTGTGCGCCTTTGCCCGCGGGGTCCGCCGGTTGCTTGCCGCATGCAGCCAGGAGCAGGACGCCGATCGTGCCCGCTATTACGAACGACGTATGTTTCTTATGAGTGGTGTGCATGCGCAAGGTATTCAAAGTCATCGACGGGGAAGGCGTCATTATATACAATCATGGATGTATGTAAACGGCCGGCGGGAATCGTGACGACAGCCCCGGCGGGCGACCGAAAGAGGCGCAACACGTAGCATGAGACGTACCAAGGAGGAAGCCGAGCAGACCCGCCGCAGCATCATGGCCGCGGCGCTGCGCACGTTCAACACGCGCGGAATCGCGAGCACCACGCTTGAGCATATCGCCGAGGCCGCGGGCGTGACGCGAGGCGCGATCTATCATCACTTCACCGACAAGCACGCGGTGCTTTCGGCGATCCGTGAAGACGTCTCGCTGCCGCTCGTCGATCGCGCCGATTTCACTCTGCTGTGTGACCGTTCGGGTGACCCGCTCGAGCGCGTCGAGCGTTTTCTGCTCGACATCTTCCGGACGGTCGACGAAGACAGCCGCACGCGGATGACCTTCTCGGTGATGAACTTCAAGTGCGAGTACGTGGGCGCGCTCGAAGGCGAGCTCGACGAGCACGCGCGCAAGGTCGAGCGCGCGCGTAAACAGCTCCTCGGCGTCTATGCCGAAGCGCAGCAGCAGGGCACTCTGCGCAAGGGAATCACGCCCGAGATCGCAGCGCTCGAAACCACCGTATTCCTTACCGGCCTCATGCGGCTGTGTCTGCTCGACGATCGCGGCACGTGCGTGCGCAAACACGCGGTCGAGCTCATCGCCGCCCACGTCGCGGGCCGGCGCGCCCCGACGAAGAAGTAACTCTCCGCCAGCCGATCACGACTGCGGTGACGCTGAACGCGAGACCGAGCGCGCACAGGACGACGATCAAGGCGGTTCGCAGCACCGGCCGTGCACCGAGCGCGGGAAAATCCAGGGTGTGCAGCGCGCTGTAGAACCAGCGATACGCGCGTCTGGACGCGTCGAGCTTCTCCAGCGGCTCGCCGTCGGCGCCATCGATGTGTATCCAGATGTCGCCGCAGATCACCCGATACACCGGGGCTGCCGGCAGGACCGAGTGCATCGCGTAGGCGTCGCCCGGCTGCACGGCATCCGCTTTCCCGCACGCGCTCGAGAGCCGCTGCGCCGCGGCGGTGATTTCAGGGGCCTGCAGATACGCCCGTTCGCGCCCCGAAGCCTCACCGATCGCGATCAGGCGCTGCGCCGCCGCGTCGAACCGGTCGCGCCGGTACACACGGCCTCCGAGGACGAACCATTCGATTTCGCGCGCGCCCTCCGGCAGCCCCGCAGTCGCGGCGGCATCGAACGCGATCCGTCCGCCTCGCAGCGCCGATGATTCCGCTGCATCGAGCTTGCCGGTGGAGAAAATTCGCCCATGGTCCATCGACAGCCAACCGCTCGTGATCCACGTCAGCACGAACACGGCGCACGCCAGCCCGAGCCAGTGGTGCCATGCGTGCCATCCGCGGTAAGGCGAAGCGAGGTGTCCGCGGCTCGGGCTCACACGCAACGCGCCGAGCACGGCGCCGGCGAGCGCGGTCAAGAGTGCGGCGAGCGAAAGCGTCCACACCGTCGCATCCCACGCACGCCAGTCTCGCCGTAACGCGGTCGGGTAGATCCAGTGGGTGACGCTGCCGGCGTAGTTCCAGGCGCGCTCGCGCGCTGTCGTATCCCGGACCACTTCTCCGGTGACCGAAGACACGTAAAGCTCGGTGCCTTCGGTATCGCCGAGCGCGATTCGATACAGCGGCCGATGCGCGTCGAGGTTATTGGGGACGCTCCACTGGTCGTGCGCTTCGAACGCAACGACACGCGCGGTGTTGGCCTGAAGCTCACGCGCGCGCGCGTGACTCGAGGCGATCTCGAGGGCGAGCGCGGGCGTATCCACTTCGGCGGATGTGAGATCGGTCGCGTGTATCGCAGCCAATCGGGTTGCGCTTCGAACGATGTAGACCGGTCCGCCGGATCGCGAAATCAGGCGGATGCGCGCCGGGTCGTCGATCTTCGCGGCTCTGGCCGCCGCCGCTGCGTCGTTTGAAACTGCGCTGCGATCGATCGTCGCAAAGCCCTCCACACGCTCGGTCTCCGTCAGCGTGGGGAAGGGCACGAAGTGCATCACGATTCCCGTGGCGAACCACATCGCGAAGAGCAGGCAGAAGGCGACGCCGAGCCACCGGTGAACGAATATCAGCGCGGAGATGGCTGCACCTTTGCGCCGCCGGTCAGAATTTCAGCGCCGCCGAGACTTCGTAGCTGCGCGGGGTGCCGAGAAGGATCTGGTCGGGATAGAACGGGTCGCCCCACACCGCGTATGTCCGGTCGGTCAGGTTGCGCACCCGCAGGGTGAGACGCGTTTTACGCACGTCGATTGCGGCGTACGCGTCCCCGATCGTATAGGCGAGGAGCTTCATGCTGTTGGCGTCGGTGTTGTAGCGATCGCCGACGTGCCGCACCGACGCGCCGATCTCCACCGGCAGCGCGCCTGCGAAGCGGTACGAAGCGCCGGTGTTCGCGACGACACGCGGCGCGTTCGGAGGTGTGTTGCCCGAGAACGACCCGCCGGTGAAGTCGTAGTCTTCGTAGCGCGCACGGGTGTAGGCGGCGTTGCCCCAGACGTTCCAGCCCGAGCGCCGCAGCGCCGCCGCGGCTTCGACTCCGCGCGAGACCTGTCGTCCGGCGAGGTTGAGCGCCCGCCCACCCTGGGCCGCGAAGACGTTGCGCCGCTCGATGTCGAACACCGCGAGCGACCACTCGGCCGAGCGACTCCAGAAGAGATGCCGCAGACCGGCCTCAACGGTGCGGGCTCGGGTGAGATCGAGCGGCTGGGTGCCGCTGAGCAGGAACAGGTTGTTCGCCGCGACGTCGGCGGCCGTCGCGTACTGGCCGTACAGCATCAGCCCGGGCGCGGTCTCCCACGTGAAGCCGATGCGTCCGGTCGTCGGATGCCAGGTCTTGGAAAACGGAAAGCCCGTGCGGGCAGCGCCGGTCGCGTCCATCGATGTGCGCTCGAGGTGGATCTCTTCCACGCGTAGGCCGCCGATGACCGACAGCGCCGGCGTGAGCTTCAGGCGGTCTTCAGCGGCGAGCGCGGCCGTATCGATCTTCGCGGTCTGCCGCTGGATCGTGAGCGGTCCGTAAGTGCCCCGCGCGGGATCGACGAGCGTCACCGAGTCGGACGGGAAATTGGCTGCGCCCGGCCGGTCGAAATCGAGGCGGCTGAGCTCGAGCGCAAACACGGCGCGGTTGTCCAGCGTGCCGAGCTTCGAATCCCACTGCACCTCGGCGTTGTTCCCGAACAGTGTCTGGCCGTGCGCGACGAAAAAGCGCTCGCGGTCGACGAGGCCGCTCGTTGCATTGAACGCGACCACCTCGTTGTTGAACCACTCGCGGTTCGCGGTGTAGTAATAGACCTGGTCGCGCACCGTCACCGCGCCGCCCGCGAGCCATTCGAAACCGCCTCGCACCCAGTACTCTTCAGCCTGGTTGCGGTTGTCGACCACGTTGTAGTTCGCCCTGAGCGTGCGTGAGTCGATGGTGACGGCGCCGAGATTGGTCCCGTTGTAGTTCGACACGTAAGTGCCCGAGACGATGCCGCTCGTCGGGGCAGCGGTCGTGGCGGAAACGAGTGGAGTGCCCCAGTACGCGCCCGCGCGATCCTTCTTCGCTTCCATTGCGCCGAAGAGCTTCAGCGCGCCCGACACACGGTAGTCGAGCTGGCCCGACGCATGCCAGCTTTCGCTACGCGTGTCGTCGATGAAGCCGCTGCTCGACGCCCGGTTGAGATCGAACCGGTAGTCGAGGCCTTCGACCGCGGTGCTGCCGCCCGAGCCGAAACCCGAGCGCCAGGTGTTGAAAGAGCCGTACGAGACGTAGACCTCGTTCTCGATCGGGCCCTGATGCGGGCGCCGCGTCACGAAGTTGATCGCACCGCCGGCTGCGCCTTCGCCCGACATGAGCGATGCCGGCCCTTTCAGGATCTCGATGCGCTCGAGATTGCCGACATCCATGACTCGCGAAGTCATGTTCTGCGGGCCGGTGCGTATGCCGTTGTACAGGGTGTTGATCTGGCTCGAGCTGAATCCGCGCATCGAGAACGCCGAAGGCTCCGCCGGGAAATCCCCGGCGGTGACGCCGACCGCCCCCTGGACCGCTTCGGAGACGGTTCGATAGCCGCGGCTTCTCATCGTGTTGTCGTCGATGACTTCGACCGTCGCGGGTATCTCGCGCACGGGCAGACCCAGCCGCGTCGCGCTTTCAGCGGGAGAATTGGTGTTAAGCGGCGTGTCGCGCGAGTCTCTCACGACGACTTCCGGAAGCGTCGACTGCGCGCACGCTGCATCGCTCGAGGCGACACTCATCGCGGCGGCGCAGCCGATCGCGCACACGTTATAAGTTTTGACCGGGCCCCCTATTCACGCGTCGGCGTGAGTGCTTCGGATTATTTTCCACATTATGGGGCACATCGAGCGCTCTGCGGCAGCGGCCGTTTTCGTTCAGAATACGCGCAACCAATGGAGGAGCGCTTTATGGACCGGACGGCACCGTCCACGGCGAAGCACGCGCCCGTCGCACAGAATATTGCCTCGCACGGGTTCGTTATCACGAAGCCGGTGCCCGGATCGGACATCGCCGCCGATTACACTTTCGTGCTCACGCGCGACGAGATCTATGTGCCGATCGCCGTTCGCCGGCCGAAGGGCGCGGGTCCTTTTCCTCTCATTGCGATCGGGCGCGGCAACGGCCGCGGCGGACTGCCTCACGTCGAGGCGCAGGTCGAGCGGCACGCGGCGATGCAGGACCTCATGCTCGCGCGCGGCTACGCCGTCGCGTACGTGAGCTATCGGAACGAGATTCCGCACCTGTACAACGCGGTCGAAGGTACGCACAACATCGCCGACGACGTGAGCGGAGAAGGCCGAACGCTCAAGTCGTGCCCGTCGCTCGATTCCGACGACATGATGTCGATCCTGGATTACCTGAAGGCGCTGCCATACGTGAACGAGGACGCGATCGGCTGCGTCGGCGTCAGCCACGGCGGCGAGATGATCCTGAAAGTCGCCGCGGAGACGGGCTTTGCGTGCGGCGTGGTCATCGAAGGCGCTTCGCACGAGTTCCTGTGCGTCGATATGGGGCCGAACGCGCCGCGAGACGCCGGCGTGGTGCAGTACCAGGACAGGGAGCGGGCGCGCGCGAACGCGGACAAGGCCAAAGCGATGGCGCGTATCGCACGCATCGCGATCCCGATCCTGCACATCGGGCGAGACCCCGATCACCTTCAGGGTATCTTCGAGCTCGCGCACGAGTGGATGGTCGAGGCGGGCAAGGACAGCACGTGGCTGAGCCTCGATCATCCGGAGCATGGCTATCCCTTCCTGTATCGGCGTGCCGACGGGACGTTCGAGCCCGATCGCGTGCAGCGGCAGGCGTTCGACGCGTTCATGGCGTTTTTCGACAAACATTTGAAAATAACCGATGCGATCGCGCAGCCCTGATTGGGGCGGCTGCGTTAGCGGCGCTCGGCGCTCGGCGCCAGCGCCTGGCGCAGCCGCGGCGTAATCCTGAGCATTGTTCATCGCCGAAATTCCTGCCTAAAAAGAGATCGAGGAGATTCAAAAATGCAATTTAAGGCAATCGTTTCAGCAGTCGCGGTCGTTAGCGTCTTCTACAGTGCGGCGCCGGCCGGTGCAGCCGACGCGGCAGACGCTTATCCCAATCGGCCGGTGCGGCTGATCACCGGGTCCCCAGGCAGCACGTCGGACATCGTGGCGCGGTTCGTCGCGCAGAAGCTCACCGAGCGCTGGAGCCGAACGGTCGTGGTCGACAACCGGCCCGGCGCCGGCGGCATCATCGGCACCGAGATCGTCGCCAAATCGGCGCCTGACGGCTACACGCTCGCCGTGGGCCACATCGGCACGCACGCGAGCCCGCAGTTCCTGTTCAAGACGCTCGGCTACGACCCGATCAAGGACTTCGCGCCGATATCGCTGCTGACCAATTCAGGCATCGCGCTCACCGTTAATGCATCGGTACCGGTCGGCACGATGAAAGAGTTCGTCGCTTACGCCAAGGCGCGGCCGGGCGCGCTCAATTACGCCTCCGCCGGAGGCGGGACGAGCAGCCAGCTCTCGGGCGAGCTTTTCAACCAGATGACCGGGGCGAAGCTCGTGCACATCCCTTACAAAGGCGCCGGTTTCGCGCTGACGGCGGTCCTGACCGGAGAGACCCACGCGGCCTTTCTGTCGACGACGACGGCGAGCGGCCAGGTAAAAGCCGGCAAGCTCAAAGCGCTCGCGGTCATGAGCCCCAAGCGCTTTCCCGCCGCGCCGGACATTCCGAGCATCACCGAAGCCGGCTTTCCGGGAATGGAGTCGAGCGTATGGTTCGGCCTGTTCGCGCCCGCCGGAACCGCGAAACCCATCGTCGACAAGATCAACCGCGATGTCGTCGCGAGCCTCAAGGTCCCCGAAGCCCGCGATGCCCTGCTCGCACAGGGCGCGGAGCCGATGCCGACCACGCCGCAGGAATTCGACGCCTTCGTCAAAGCCGAGAGCAGGAAGTGGGGAAGGGTGATCAGGGAGGCGGGGATCAAGGGCAGTTGATGGCGTCGTCACGCTTACGCGATAACCAACCAGAGGAACGTATGTCTCAGGAAGCACAGATCGATCTCGACACCCCCGACACCATCCGCATGAGCGTCGCCGAAGCGACCGTGCTCGGCGAGGCGGCATTGCAGCGCGTGGGCTACAGCGGCGAGGACGCGCGGATCATCGTCGATCAGCTCGTCGACAACGCCTTGTGCGGCTACAAGTTTGCGGGACTGCCGCGCATCCTCGCGATCGCGGGCGACGAGAAAACCGGCAAGGCTCGCACGCCCGTCAAGGTGGTGCACGAGACGCCGCTCTCCGCGCTGATGGACGGCGGCAACAATGTCGGCTACATCGTCGCGTATCGCGCGGCCGAAGTCGCGATCGACAAAGCGCGCAAGCACGGCATGGCTTCGGTCGGCGCGTACAACAGCTATTACAGCGGGCGCAACGCGTACTTCGTCGAGAAGGTCGTGAAGGAAGGCTTCGTCGCGATGCATATCGCGAGCGCCAAGCCCCGAGCGGTGCCGCCCGGCGCTGCGCGTCCCGCGCTCGGCACCAACCCGCTGTGTTTCGGTTTTCCATCGGACAACGGGCCGGTGATTTTCGACATGGGCACGGCGGCGCTCATGTGGGGCGACATCATGCTGCACGCGCATCTCGGGCAGGCGCTACCTGAAGGTATCGGCTATGACGAGAACGGCACGCCGACGACGGATGCGAACGCGGCGCTGCGCGGCGGTGTGGCGACGTTCGGCGGGTACAAGGGTTACGGTCTGGCGTTCGCCGTGCAGGCGCTCGGGCTTCTCGCAGGCGCGGCGCTCGCGCGGGGCGAAGTGCAGGACTATGGCTTCCTGTTCTGGGTCGTCGATCCGAACATGATGCTGCCCGGAGGGGATTTCCAAAGGCAGATGGCGGAGCTCGTCACGAAGATCAAGGCGACCCCGCGCCAGCCCGGCGTCGACGAAATCCGGGTTCCGTCGGAGCGCGCGTACCGCGAGCGCGAGCGCCGGCGCAAGGAAGGGATCGTGCTCGAGCGCAAGGTGGTGGAATCTCTGAAGGCTTTGTAAAAGGCATTAGCCACATTCGTGGTTTAAAACGGGTTATTTACTAATAAACGGGTGCCGCCATGCTGATCGTCGATTCACAAGTGCACATCTGGGGCGCCGACACGCCTGAGCGTCCGTGGCCTGCGCGGCACGCGCCGCATCGGCCCGAGCCTTTCGGCATGGAGGACCTGCTCAAGGAAATGAATACCGCCGGTGTCGACGCCGCGATCATCGTGCCGCCTGGATGGGAAGGCGACCGCAACGACCTCGGCCTCGAAGCCGCGCGCCAGCACCCGACGCGTTTCGCGGTCATGGGGCGGCTCGATCCGACCGACCGGAAGTCGCGCGGCGCGCTCGCGCGGTGGCGCTCGCAGCCCGGCATGCTCGGTTTGCGCTTCACGTTTCACACCGCGCAGATGGAGCCGCTGCTGACCGAAGGCCACATCGACTGGCTGTGGAGCGAGGCGGAGAAGCACAGCGTGCCGCTGATGGTGCTCGTGCCGCCGCCGCTGCTGCCGAAAATCCGCGAGGTCGCGGAGAAACACCCGGGGCTGAAGCTCACGCTCGATCACCTGAGCATCCCCAAAGGGAAGAAGGACGCCGCTGCGTTTGCGCACATCGACGAGCTGGTGAAGCTCGCAGCCGTGCCCAACATCGCCGTCAAAGCGACTTCGCTCTCGCATTACGCGACAGACGCTTATCCCCACGCGAGCGTGCACGCGCCTCTGAGGAAAGTCGTCGACGCGTTCGGTCCGAAGCGGGTGTTCTGGGGCACCGACCTGACCAAGCTCAAGCCGGGCACGTACCGTCAGGCGGTGACGATGGTCACCGAAGAGATGCCGTGGCTGTCCGAAGATGACAGGAGCTGGGTCATGGGCAAGGGACTCTGCCACTGGCTCGGCTGGAACCACCCGCGCGCTTGAGGGCGAATGATAAGGCGGAATGATGAATGAACCCCGGTCGGTGGGGCGGACGGTGGGTTTTACATCCCGCATTCATCATTCCGCATTCCGCATGGGCCTTAAAACATCATCTGGCCGCCGTTCACGTGCAGGGTCTGCCCGGTGATGTAGCTTGACGCCGGACCGCAGAGAAAGCGCACGGTGGTGGCGATCTCTTCCGGAGCGCCGCGGCGCATCATCGGGATGAGCTCTGCGCCGGGGCGCGCCGAGCGGCCGGCGGCACGGGCGGTATCCATCTGCCCCGGCGCGATGCAGTTCGCCCGTATGCCCTGCTCGGCGAACTCGCGCGCGAGGCCGCGGGTGAGACCGACGAGGCCGTGCTTGGCGACCGATCCGTGGATGCGCTTCTTCGCGCCCGAGAGCGACTGCATCCCGCCGAGGGTGATGATGCTGCCGCCGCCGTTTTCGAGCATCGACGGTATGCACGCCTGCGCGAGATGGAAAGCGCCGTCGAGCGTGATCGCAAGAGGCGTGCGCCATTCGTCGTAAGTGAGCGCCAGGAACGCTTTCTCGGTGCGTACCGAAGCGTTCAGCACGAGGAAATCGACGCGGCCGAAGCGCGCGAGCAACTGGCCCACCATCGCTTTGGCCGCAGCAGGGTCGCCGATGTCGGCGACGTACAGCTCGGCGTCCCCGCCGGCATCGCGGATGTCCTGCACCACGCGCTCGGCGTCGGCGACCGATGCGCGCGTGTTCACTGCGACCGCTGCACCCGCCGCCGCGAGCTCGAGCGCGATCGAGCGTCCGATGTTTTTTGCGGCACCGGTGATCAGTGCGACCTTTCCTGCGAGCTCCTGCGTGCCCGTCGTTGTCATGGCGTCGTTCCTCATGATGAAACGGCGAAGGATAGCCGATATTGGGCGGAAAACCGGGGTCAGACCCCAGTCAGTTCGATCGGGTCCGACCCCGGTTTCGTCCAAGTTTTGTTGAGCTATCATCCAGCGTCTCATGAGGAGCCCGACAAGAATGTCGAACCGCTATGTCTTTGCCGTTGCCTGCGCGCTGGCGTCGTTCAGCGCCGGCGCACAGAATTATCCCGATCGACCGATACGCGTCATCGTCGGCGTGCCCGCAGGCGGCACGCCCGACGTGATGGCGCGCGCGATCACTGCCGGCATGTCGAAGCTGCTGGGCCAGCCGCTGGTGATGGACAACCGCGGCGGCGCCGGCGGATTGATCGGCACCGAAGTCGCTGCGCAGGCGGCGCCCGACGGCTACACCCTGCTGGTCAGCAGCCCGGGCCCGCTCACGATCATTCCTCACCTGCAGAAAAAGATCGCGTACGACCCGCTACGCGATTTCGCCCCGATCGGGGTCATCGCGAGCAATCCTTTCCTGCTGATCACGCATCCGTCGGTGCCCGCGAAGACGTTGAAAGACCTGGTCGCGCTCGCGAAAGCGCAGCCCGGCAAGCTCAACTACGCTTCGGCCGGGAACGGCGCGGCAAACCACCTCGCGATGGAGCTTTTCAAGAGCATGGCGGGTGTGAACATCACGCACGTGCCGTACAAAGGCGCGCCGCAGGCGGTGACCGACGTGCTCGCCGGTCACATGAACATGATGTTCAACTCGATTCCGCCGGTGCTGGCGCACATCAAAGCCGACCGCTTCCGCGCGCTCGGCGTGGGCGGAGCCAAGCGCTCGCCGCAGCTTCCTGACGTTCCGACGGTGAACGAAGCGGGCGTTCCGGGCTATGAAGCGATCACGTGGTTCGGCATGCTCGCCCCGGCGAAAATGCCGAAACCGATACTTGCACGGGTCCAGGCGGCGTTCTCCAAAGTGATCGCCACGCCCGAGCTGCGCGCGCAGCTCGAAGCGCAGGGCGCCGAGCCCGGGTCGGGGAGCGCACAGGAATTCAGCGCGTTGATCCGCCGTGAATACGATCGTTATGCGAAGGTGGTGAAGGCGTCGGGGGCGAAGATAGATTGAATGCGGGATGCGCAATGAGCGCTCACGCGCCGAGCATCGGTCCATTTCGCACTCATCATCAGCATTTAAAGGAGGGGTACGATGCCCAAGGTTGTAGTTCCCGGCGGTGAAATCCACTACGAAGAGGCCGGCTCGGGCGAGCCGCTCGTGTTCGTCAGCGGGCTCAACGGCGTCGCGCGCTACTGGCAGCCTCAGGTGCCGGTCTTCAGCCCGCACTTTCGGGTGATCACCTACGACCACCGGGGAACGGGATCGAGCGACAAAAACCAGCGCGAGTTCTCGCTCGACGGGATGGCGTCTGACCTCATCGCTCTATTGGACGAGCTGAAGATCGAGCGCGCCCATCTCGTCGGCCTGTCGACCGGAGGCGCGATCGGCCAGACGCTCGCGATCGAGCAGCCGCAGCGCCTCAACCGCCTGGTGATGTGCAGCACGTGGACGCACTGCGATCCATGGTTCAGGCGTTTGTTCGAAGCCCGGCGTGCGATGTACCAGCAGGCGGGGCCGGAGCTGCACGCGATGTTTCACCCGCTGTGGCTGTTGCCTCCAGATTACGTGAACGAGCATGACGCCGAGATCGACGAAGAGCGCCGCCGCGCCGCATCGGGTGCGCCGCCCGTGGAAGTCTCGATAGGACGTATCGATGCGCTGCTCGGATTCGATCGACGTGCGGGACTCTCGCGCATCGAGACCCCGACGCTCATCATCGCGTCGAGCAATGACTACATCACGCCGAGTTATTACGCCCGCACGCTGGCGCAGCAAATCAGGGGGGCCAGGCTCGAGGTCCTCGACGGCGGCGGGCACTCGGTGTCGAAAACGCGTCCCGAAGTTTTCAACAAGCTCGTCATGGATTTCCTGACAGCGTGAGCCGCCGGGCTGGTCCGGCGCCTGCCAATGCGACGCGGCTATACCGGGCAGTGTGTTGCGGCGATGAACGACGTACGCCAGAGCTGGCAGAGAGTGCTAGTAAAGCTTACCGGTCGTTCCCGTTGGCGAGCTCGTCGCTGCGCCGCATGACGAACTGAAACCGGTAACCTTCGCCGCACTCGTTGCAGCAGACGTACACGCCGCTTCCGTCGGACACAATTTCGAGATACCCGACGCACGCCTCGTAACGCCGGCTGCCGTCGGCGTTGAAGATGTGGGGGTACTTGGTGGGAATGCGCTTCATGCCTTTATCCGAGCAAGGTTCGGGCCACCCGTAAGGCGGTCGTTCCCGGGTCAGGCGCTGAAGGGCACGCGAGCCGCAGCTACTGGGACGGGGATTCCTGCGAGGTGCGGCCGGTCGCCGTATTGACTATGACGTCACGGGCGGGCTGGCCCTGGGCCACCATCGGCGTATGGTAATTCGCCGTGAGCGTCGTGCCCGCCTGGGCGCTGAAGCGCACTGCCGGGTCGTTTGCGTAGAACTGGATCGGGACCGAGACGCGGGTCACCTTGCCGTCCGCCACGGTCGGGCGCGACACGATGAAGTGCAGGTGAGGGCCCGAAGAGTACCCGGTGTTGCCGGAGTAGCCGAGGAGCTCGCCGGCAGCGACGCGCTGGCCCGGTTTCACGGAATCGGGGCCGGGCGAAAGGTGCGCGTACTCGGCGACCGTGCCGTCGTCGTGGACGATCGCGACGGTGTTCGCCTTGTCGATGTAGCTCATGCTGAAGCCGCCTTCGTGGTGGCGCAGAGTCACATCGATCACGACGCCGGCGCGAGCCGCGAGGACCGCGCTGCCGACTGGCATCGCGAAATCGACCGCGTAGAGGTTTTCCCGGTTGTTGTGGCTCGTGAGCCGGCCGCCGTGGGCCTGGCTGACGGCGAAAGACTGGCCTTCTTCGAACGGCAGGCGGTAGGCCGCGTCGGAGTCGTGCTGGGCGTCGAGACGGCCGAAATGATGGCTGTAGCGAAAAAGGAAGTTGTAAGGGGCGCCGGTGCTCTCGCTCGCGAACACGCGGCCCAGGGCCACGGTGGTATACGGCGCGACGACCGTGGTGATCGGCCACTCGTGATCGCTCGCGTAGTTTTCGCCGCTGAGGGTCACGTAGACGCTGATCGGGGCGGGGCCATTGTTCTCGGCCACGACCTGCTGAGCCGCGCCTTCGGCGCGGGTCAGGAGCTTGAAAGGGTAGTCGGTGACTGCGGCCCCGGCAGAGCCGAGTACGCAGGCCATCAGGGCGCCGAAAGACGCAAACTTACCGAGGAGATTGCGCATTTTTCAAAGTAGTTATAGATCGCGAAACGATTGTGCCATGCAACGAACGCTGTTGCCAACCGGCGACAACTGAGATTTATTGTGTGGATTCAGCAGTGTTTCGATCAATCGTAAGACTCGATCGCACCGCTGCCGCCGCCGCACACCCTTAAATTCAGTTACGTCCGGATTCAGCACTCCTGAATACGACTAAAACTATATCGCCGCTCCGGCGGTGCGCGATCATGGAAAAGGAGCCGAAATACGCCCCAATTCCAAGAAAAAGGGAGCCGCAGCTGCCCTTGGAGGGAATTTCACACAAAGGATGGATCGTCACCCGGGCTGAGGGAAATCGCGTGTGCGATTTAGTGCGGCGGAGCGACCGCAGAGAGCCCAAAGGAAAGGAGGTGTCGGAGGGAAACCATGGGTTTCCCTCTGACTTGTTCATCGAGTTCTAACGCGGGAGGGTTCCCCCTCCCGGCGTTAGAACTGGCTGCCCAGCAGGCCTCCGATGACTGCGCCGATGGCCGTGGTCGCGCCGCGGCTGTGGCGGTCCCCGACCTGGCTGCCGATGACCGCCCCGACAGCGGCGCCTGCCGCGACGCCGATCATGTTGGGCTCGTCGCGGCGGGGGTACCCGGTCGACTGCGGATACGCCGGATAGGACGGATACGAGACCGGCGCCGGCTCGTAAACCGGGCCGTATACCGGCTCGTAGACGGGCGCCGGGCGCTCGACGTATACCGGCCGCTCCACGTACACCGGTCGGTCGACATAGACCGGCCGTTGGACCTCCAGGCGGCGGTCGACGTACACGGGCCGCTCGACGACGCGTTCACGGACGGGGCGGGCTACGACGATTTCGCGCGCGGGGTAGCGCTGCTCAATCACGCGGTCCTGGCGATAACCCGAATCGCGCTCCCAGCGCCCCCCATGGTCCGCCATCGCGGGAAGCGACGCGGCGACGAGGGCGCCTGCGGCAAGCACATGCAGGGTTTTGCTGACTGACATGACGATCTCCTTGTCTCTTTCTCGCGGAATCCATTCCGCATGAGTGATTAAACGCGGGCGCGCCCGGCGGGTCCACGAATCAAGTGCAACAAAGTGTTAGGGTTGTTACAAAGGCGGGTGAACGGTGAACGGTAGACGGTGAACGGGGGACGGGGGACGGGGCAGCCGGTGATAAAACGCTTCTGTGGCCACTACTCCCGATCGGGCTCCCGTTTACGAGCTGGGCACGCTACTTGTTAACGTGCCCCCCATGTCCGGCGCCGTCAGCGAGAAGGCGCCGCAATCAACTGAAGAGGCGGTGAATGGCAAACTTGACGAAAAGCCAACTCGAGAAGCTGAAGCAAAAGCTGCTCGATCGTCAGCGCGTGCTGGTGGGCGAGGTGAGGGAAAAGCGGGAGCAGGCGGCGACCGAAGGCAACGAGGACGCGATGGGCGGGGTCGGCGATGCCGGAGACGAATCGGTGCTGCGCATGAACACCGATCTCGAGATCCAGGAGGCCGGGCGCGACATGGAGGAGCTGAACGCGATAGACGCCGCGCTGCGACGCATGGAGGACGGCAGCTACGGCGACTGCGAGGCCTGCGGCCAGGACATCGGGTTTCCACGCCTCGAAGCGCAGCCGACCGCGACGCGCTGCATCCAGGATCAGGAGAAGTTCGAGAAGACTTTCGCTACGAGGTCGACACCGACGCTTTGACGGCAGTTGCCAGTGCGTCGGCGCAAGCAGAAAAACGGGCGCTCGAGCGCCCGTTTTTCTGAATCCTGCCGTCGAATCCTGGATCCGATCAGCCGATCACGCCGCAAGCCGCGCGCGCGCCCGCATTACCGGTCGGATCGGTTTTCAGGTCATCGGTGCCCACGTGCACGATGAGCGCGCGTCCGATGATGCCGTTGGCTGCGTCGCTGCTCACGGTCAGCCCTTCGAACGTCGTGTCGATCGTCGCCCGCCCGCCATCGGAGAACGTGAGATTGCCCATGTCGCCGGCGTGGCCGACCGCCGGGGTGACGCCGTGCTGGCTCTTGTTCGGGTTGAAGTGACCGCCGGCGCTCATGGCGTCGGGCGCGCTGCAGTCGCCTTTTTCGTGGATGTGGAAACCTTTCATCCCGGGCTGGTGCCCCGACACTTCACCGGTGACGCGCACCCGGTTCGGCCCGACCTGGGTGAACTTGATCTGGCCCTGGACCTGCGAACCGCTCGCCGGGCGCAGGGTCGCCGTCGCAGTGGGAGCCCCGCTGTCCGGTGTGGACGCACAAGCTGCGAGCAGCAGCATGGTTGCAGTGCCGCCGACGATTTTTGTCATGTTTTGCCTCTCCTGTCGTTGTATGCGATTCAGCATCGCACCTGCTGTTTGCAGAAGTTGCCGAGCTCGGCTACGACGCTGACCCCGTCGACTCGCCGGCGCGCGCGGCCGCTGCCGTAATCGAGCTCGAGCTTCATCTCGTACTTCGCGAAGAATGCATTGTACATATCGCCGCCCAGCGTGCCGACGGCGTAGAGGCCATCGGTGGCAGGCTCGTATTCGAGGAGGATCGCGGCAAGCGGCTGCGGCGCGGGCCCGCTCAGCACGCGGGCCCCGGAGGCCGGGTCGTATTCGCTGTGCTCGGAGCAGCAGTGGATGGTGTTCAGCTTCGCCGCGGCCCCGGCGGTCGAGCGCTCGCGATAGCTGATGAAGCTGATCTGGCGCGTCGGATAGGTCATGCGGTGCGTGCAGATCGCAGAATACGCGACGATTCCGCGCTGGGGCCCGACCCCGCCGGGCCACTCGTAGCCATTGCCGTTTTCGGTGCGCAGGCGCACGTTGCGCCCCGTCGGCCTTCCCAGCTTGATGAGAAAGCACGGCGTGCCTTCGAAAGGGTAATGAAAGATGTAATTGCGGCCGGCGACTAGAGTTTCAGCGCGCAGCGGCTGCGCGCGCTCGTCGGTGAGCCGGGTGCGCGAGTATGCCCTCGGCTGCACCTCACCCTGAGCGGAATGCGACGGCGCTGCGCCGAGCGCGGCGTATCCGGCGCACGCCCGTAAGAAACTGCGTCTTTGCATCGAGGCTCCCGGCCGACATCCGCGAGAATCGTCATGATGCCAGCGGCGGCGGCCAGGCTGCAATGGCAGCACGGGCGCGGGACCGGTCCAGGGTGCGCGCGTACCACTTCCGCCGGGGCGGGCGCGTCACCCGACGTTCAATCGAGCGTGGTCAGCCCGTGCTGCAATGCGAATTTCACGAGCCCGGTGACATCCTGCACGCCGAGCTTCTTCATCATGCGGCTGCGGTAGGTCTCGACCGTCTTCGGCGACAGGTGCACGCACGCTGCGATCTCGCTGCTCGACCTGCCTTCGACGACGAGCTGGAGGACCTGCCGCTCGCGCGTGCTCAGGCGCTCGAGCGGACTGCCCGACATCGCGGCGCCGGCGGTGTCGAGATGCGCGGCGGCGAGCGCCGGGCTCATGTAGCGCCGGCCCGAATGCACGCAGCGCACCGCGGCCACCACTTCGGTCCCCGCCGATTCCTTGAGCACATAGCCGTCGGCGCCCGCCTCGAGCGCGCGAAACACGTGCTCCGAAGTGGAATGCATCGACAGCATCACCAGGCGCGCGGTGCACTCGCGGCTGCGCAGCACGCGAACGGCCTCGATGCCGTTGAGCCCCGGCATCGAGATATCCATCAGGACCACGTCGGGCTCGAGCTTGAGCACCTCCCGCACCGCGTCGCGCCCGTCGCAAGCCTCGCCCACGACTTCGAAGTCAGGCACGGACCTGAGCAGGGCCTTGAGCCCGTCGCGCATCACTGCGTGGTCGTCAGTTATAAAAACGCGTATCGCCACTTGCTTTCCGGTCACCGGTAATCGGTCGCTTTTGCGACAGGGGCGCAAAAGGTACTCGGTAGGGCGTACAACTGAAAGACACAGATGGCGCCGCCGCACCCCGGAACAGGACAATCGCAGGTACAGTTCCTCCCTGTCGTGGGAGGCACAGCTCTTGCCCATGCTGGCGGCGATGAAACGCTACGAACAGCTCGCCGAAAAAATCTCCGATCAGATCCGCTCACGCGTGCTCCGGGTCGGCGACCGGCTGCCTTCGGTGCGGCAGGCGAGCCAGGCCCACCGCGTGAGCCGCGGGACCGTATTGAGGGCGTACTACGCGCTCGAGGACCGCGGCGAAATCCGCACCCGACCGCGCTCGGGTTATTACGTCAATCCGCAGCGCGCAACGGTGCCGCCGCCGCCGCGTCCCACCCGGCCTTCCATGGCGACGCGCAGCGTCGACGTGAGCGACTTCGTCTTCGAGGTGCTGAACGCGATCAAGGCGACAGACGTCGTGCCTTTCGGCTCGGCGTTTCCGAGCCCCGATCTTTTCCCGCTGCATAAGCTCTCCGGCGCGCTCTCGTCGGCGGCGCGGCGCCTCGCTCCGCACGAGATGGTCGAGCACCTGCCTCCCGGGCTTCTCGAATTGCGGCGTCAGATCGCGCGCCGCTACCTGCACGTCGGCATGGTCGTGGATCCCGACGAAATCATCGTGACCTCCGGAGCGATGGAGGCGCTCAATCTGAGCCTGCGGGCGGTCGCCGGTCCCGGAGACGTGATTGCGATCGAATGCCCGTCGTTTTATGCCGCGCTCGACGCGATAGAGCGCTACGGCATGAAAGCCGTGGAAGTGCCGACCGACGCGGGTGAAGGCGTAAACCTCGATGCGCTGGCTGAAGTGCTGAAAAAGCACCCGGTCAAAGCGTGCTGGTTCATGACCAATTTTCAGAATCCGGTGGGCAGTTCGACGCCCGAAGACAGGAAGCGCGACCTGGTGGAGATGCTCGCGGCGCGCGACATCCCGCTGATCGAGGACGATGTCTACATGGAGCTGTACTTCGGCGAGCAGGCGCCGAGACCGGCGAAGGCTTTCGACCGGCGCGGCATGGTCCTGCATTGCTCGTCGTTTTCGAAGTGCCTTGCGCCGGGTTATCGCATCGGCTGGACCTGCGCCGGACGCTACGCCGAGCAACTCGATCGCGAAAAGCTGATGACGACCATCGCGACCAGCGTTCCGACCCAGGCCGGGATCGCCCAATACCTCGGCCGCGGCGGTTACGACCACCACCTGCGCACCCTGCGCCGCACGCTCGCCGAAAGCCAGGAGCGCATGCTCGCGGCCATCGTGCGCGAGTTTCCGGAAGGCACGCGCGTGTCGCGACCGGAGGGCGGATACTTTCTCTGGGTAGAGCTGCCGCCGCGCTACATCGGCGTCGACATCTACCGCGCCGCGCTCGACAGGAACATCACGCTGCTTCCCGGCCCGGTCTTCTCGCCGCAGCGCAAGTTCGGAAACTTCATCCGCCTGAACTACGGCATGAAGTGGACGGGTGCGCTCGATGCGGCGATGGCGACGCTCGGAAAGATCGTCGCCGCTCGCACCTAGGCACTCACGCGGCACGCGAGTCAAAGCGCGGGTCGCGGGACGTCCACGGTCACGCGCGTGCCCTCGTGCGGCGCCGACTCGATGCGGATGACCGCTCCGATCGCCTCGGCGCGCTCGCGCATCGTCGCCAGGCCCCAGTGCGCGTGCGCTTCGCCGGCCGCTTCGGAAGCGAAGCCTATGCCGTCGTCGGATACCGTCAACACCACGCGATCCGGGGTCGCGACGAGCGTAAGCTCCACGTGCTGCGCGTGCGCGTGCTTTGCAACGTTCACGAGCGCCCCCTGGGCGATGCGAAACAGCGCGGTCTCCATCATCATCGGCAGCCGCGGCGCGACGGGCTCTGCGCCGTAGATCACCGCCACGCCGGTTCTTGCGCTGAACGCTTCGACGTAAATCCCCAGTGCGGCGTCGAGGCCGTATTCGTCGAGGGCCGCAGGCCTCAAGTCGGACATGACGTCGCGCACGTGCGCCACGGTGCGCTCGAGCAGGCCGCGCGCGTCGGCCAGCCGCGTGTTCACGTCAGCGGACACGTCGGCGGGCAACTGCCCGCGAACGATCTCGAGATTGAGGTTGAGCACCGCGAGGTTCTGGCCGATACGGTCGTGCAACTCGCGATTGATCGCACGGCGCTCGGCTTCTTCCACTTCGATGAGGCGCCGCGAGAGCGTGCGAAGGCGCGTCGCGAGCTCGCGCAGGTGCGATTCCGACTGCTGCCTCACCTCGATCATGTGGTTGAACTCGGTGGCGACTTCCCGGATTTCGATCGGCCCGACAACGGGCGCCCGGCGCCCGGTGTTGCCGGCTGCGACCGCGCGCGCGACGTCAGCCATCGCGCGCATCGGCAGGGTGATACGCCGGCCGAGCGCGAGCGCGAGAGCGCCCGCGGCGAGCAGCACGAGAACCGTAGCCGCGTAGAGCGCGAGGCGGCTTTGCCTTTCCTGCTGTGCGAGCGGGCCTGCCGGGATGCCTGCGTAGGCGATCCACGACGTCTGCGGGATGCGCACGAGCGCATGGAAGCGCTCGACGCCGTCGAGTCCCGCGGTCTGGACCTGCCCGGTGGGCGCGTCCGGTGCGATGACCTGACTCATCGGGACGCCGATCCGGCCGCCTATCCATTTTTCCGCATCGATCGATCGCGCGACGACGGTGCCGTGCTCGTCGATGATGCCGGCGATCGCACCCGGCGGCAGTGCGAGCGCGCGCATCACCGGCTCGAACTTCACGAGGTCGATCGCAAGAGTCATCACGCCTCGCGGCTCGCCGGTCGTGTCGAAGATCGGGTAGGTGAAGCTGCTGATCCACTTCCCGCTGATCTTGCCGATGCGAGGCGGGCTCAGAAAGCTCCTGCGTTCCTTCAGCGTCGCCTTGAACCAGGGCTCGTTCGCTGCCGACTCGAAACGTCCGCCAGGAAAAGGGATCGCGCTGCACACCAGAGTGCCTTCGCGATCGACGACGATGATGTTCACGATCCTCGGCAGCACCGCGTGGAACTCCGGCAGCAGCGGATCGCACTCGATGTGTCCCTTGTCGGTGAAGCGGGTGCGGCCGGCGAGCCGCGGCAGCACTTTCGCCGAGGCATCGAGGAATTCGTCGGTCGCGCCGGCGACGTCGCGGGCGATCGCGAGCGCCGAGAACTCGGCCACGCGGCGGCTCTGCGCGGCGTTGGAGTGGATGAGAAATCCTGCGAAGGCGAGCAGCGGCAGCGCGATCGCGAGCACGAGCGCGATGAGCCGGCTTCGTATGGTGGCGCGGGGCAGAGGGTCGAAGGGAAGCAATCGATTGACGAGGGAGCGCGCGGACACGAACGAGCGACAGAGCTGCGGTCGCAGATGCGAATCGCATATTGTCACACGCACGAGTGCGCCGTTCGGGCGATGGCGAGGCCGCCCGGCGCAACTGTCAAACTCTCCCTACAGCGCTGCCGGTCCGGCAGGCCGGTTCACACGATACCGTAATACTCGCACGCGAAGAGCCTGCCGGTGCGGCCGAAGCCGGTGGCCACTTCGCTCGCCCGGTGCGAGTTCGACGAGAAGCTCCGCAAGCTGCGCCCCCGCGGCGCACGTATAACCGGGATAGACGCAGTCGGGGCCTGTGTAGCGTGCGATAGCCTTGCGCGCTGGTGCGTTGCGCCAGCCGAAGTGCCGACGCACCCGCCCACGACGAAGTCGATGTACCTGCGGCCTGCGGTGTCGTCGAGGACGCTGCCTTCCGATCGTGCGACCTCGAGTCGCGGGAGACTCGCGGGCCGGAAACCGTGGGGTTGTGGAGGTGCGCATGCGTGTTCCCCGAATATAAAAAGTCATGGCGTCTGCATCGATCGCACCCGGTCTTGCCCGGCGTCAAACACTCCCGACAGACGGGGCCGGCGATAGCGCCTAGATTCCGGCACCGCCGTGCAAAAGCCGCCGCATGACCCTCGATTTCGAAAAGCACCTGCGCCTCACTCAGGACCTCACGCGCGTGGGGAGCTGGGAATGGGACATCGGCCGCGACCGGCTCACATGGTCGGACGAGCATTACCGCATCTTCGACGTGACGCCTGAAACCTTCACGCCGACCTTACGCGGGCTGCTGGAGCGCGTTCATCCCGACGACGTGAGCGCTCTCGAAAGCGCGGTGGCGCTCTGCCGCGCGACACATGAGAGTTTCACGTGCGAATACCGTGTGATGCGCCCCGACTCGACGACGATACCGCTGCTCGGACGCGGTGCCTGGGACGCGACGCCCGGTGTTGCGGGCCGCATGTACGGCACGGCTCAGGACTTGACCGAACGCAAGCGCGCGGACGAGGCGCTGCTGATCGCCAACCGCCGCGCGCAGGGTCTCGCCGGACGCGTTCTCCAGGTGCAGGAGACCGAGCGCCGGCGCATCGCGCATGAGCTGCACGACGAGATCGGGCAGGCGCTGACCGCGGTCAAGATCGGATTGCAGCGCCTGCGCCGCAAGATTACCGATGCCGCGTTCGGCGCGGACATCGACGACTGCGCCACGATTGCGGCGCGCGCGCTCGACCAGGTGCGCGGCCTCTCGCTGAACCTGCGGCCGCCCCACCTCGACGACCTCGGGCTCGAGGCTGCGATCGGGTGGCTGATCAGGCACCAGTGCGATGCCTCGGGCGTCGCGGCGCATTTTCACACGCACGGGGTCCCGCGGCGTCTTCGGCCCGAGCTGGAGATCGCGTGCTTTCGCGTCGCCCAGGAGACGCTCACCAACGTGCTGCGCCATGCGGGTGCCGAGGACGTGTGGGTCCAGCTCTGCTGCAGGGACGGCACGCTCGAGCTCACCATCGAAGACAACGGGACCGGCTTCGACGTTGCGCAGGCCCACGCACGCGCCGTCGGCGGCGCAAGCCTCGGCCTGCTCGGGATGCACGAGCGCACGCTCCTCGCCGCAGGCCGCATCTCGATCGCCCGGCGAACCCCGGCAGGCACCGCCGTCACGGCGTCGTTTCCTCTGGCAGTGCAGGGGGGAAGGGCAGAATGACCCGAGCACGCATCCTGCTCGTCGACGATCATGCGATCGTTCGCGCGGGCCTGCGCGCGCTGCTCGGCGATGCGCCGGACATGGAGGTCGTGGCCGAAGCCGCGGACGGCGCGCAAGCCGTCACCCTGGCGCAGGAGCACCGGCCCGACATCGTCATCATGGACATCGCGATGCAAGCGCTGAACGGGCTCGAGGCGACAGCCCGCATCCGCGAGCGCGACCCGCGTATCCGGATCGTCATCCTCAGCATGCACAACAGCAGGGAGTACGTGACCCAGGCGCTCAGAGCGGGCGCTTCGGCGTATCTGCTCAAGGACGCGGCGCCGCTGGAGCTCGAGCTCGCGCTGCGCGCGGTGCTTCGCGGCGACACCTACCTGAGCCCGGCGGTGTCGACACAGGTCATCCACGACTATCTCGGCCGCGATGCGAAAAAAACCGATCAGCCGCTCACGCCGAGGCAGCGCGAAGTCCTGTTGCACATTGCGCAGGGTCACAGCACCAAGGAGATCGCGCACCGCCTCCTGGTCAGCGTCAAAACGGTCGAGACGCATCGGATGCAGCTCATGGAGCGGCTCGGCATCAACGATATCCCGGGCCTCGTGCGCTATGCGATACGCGAGGGTTTGATCGGCATCTAGCGCCTGACGGCGCTGCACGGCGGCACGCTTAAGGTTTTTCCAGGCGCCGCCTCGGGTATCGCCCGATTGTGCGCGCACACCCGCACTGCCTAAGCTTGCCGCATGCCTATCCACTTCGGCGGCCTGCGCGCCAGGCTCGTGCTCCTCGTGCTGCTCGCACTCGTTCCCGCAGCCGCGTTGATCCTGTACAACGCGTCCGGAGAGCACGAGGCGCTGGTGAGGGCGCAGCGCGACGACAACGCGCGCCTGATGAGGCTCGTGGCCATGCAGCAGGCGCGGCTCCTCGAAGGCACGCACCACCTGCTCGTCGCGCTCTCGCACACCGGGGTCGTTCGCAACGACGTCTCGGATGCCTGCGGGGAGTATCTCGCAGAGCTCATCGCCCAATACTCGTGGTACGGCGTATTCGGCGTGGCCACGACCGACGGCGACGTGCGCTGTCACTCGCGCAAGTCCGGGCGCATGCTGAACATCGCTGACCGCTCGTATTTCACCCGCGCACTTCAGGCGCGTGAGTTCACCGTCGGGGAGTATCAGATCGGGCGCGCGACCGGTCGGCCGTCCTTCAGTGTCGCGTATCCCGTCCTCGACGACGGCGGACGCGTGAGCGCGGTCATATTCGCCTCGGTGCGCATGGACGAGTTCGAGCGCCTTGCAAGGGAGATCGCGCTGCCCGCGAGCGCGATGCTCCTCACCACCGACCGGCACGGGGTCGTTCTGAGCGCCTACCCCGACAAGGCTTACCTCGTCGGCCAGAAGCTCCAGGCGGGTCCGCTGCTCGACGCGGCGTCGCGCGGCGTATCGGGCACGGTGCAGGCCTCGGCCATCGACGGTATCGACCGCGTGTACTCCTACACCATGCTCAACACGGCGTCGGGCCCCGCGTTGTTCACTGCGATCGGGATCCCGCGCACGGACATGCTCCAGGCGGCCTACCGCGAGCTCGCGCGCAACCTCGGCGGCCTCGCCGCAGTCATCGTGCTATCGCTTGCGGCTGCGGTGTTCGGCGGCAACGCGTTCGTGCTGCGCCCGGTGCAGCGGCTGGCCTCCGCCGCGCGGCGATTGGCCCGGGGGGAGTTTGCGGCGCGCAGCGGCAGTGCTCGCGCGGCGGGGGAGCTCGGCGAGCTCGCCGCAGCTTTCGACGATATGGCGCAGGCGCTGCAGGCGCGAGACGCCGCGAGCGCGCGCCTCGGCGCCATCGTCGATTCGTCCGACGATGCGATCGTCGGCAAGGATCTGAAAGGCATCGTCACGAGCTGGAACCCGGGCGCCGAGCGGCTTTTCGGCTATCCGGCGCACGATATGGTCGGCACTTCGATCACGCGCCTGATTCCGCCGGAGCGCAGCGGCGAGGAAGAACATATTCAGAGTCGCATCAGCCGCGGCGAGCGCATCGCCCACTTCGACACGGTGCGTGTGACTCGCGACGGCCGCCTGATCGACGTCTCGGTCACGATCTCCCCGATCAGGGATGCATCGGGGGAAATCGTCGGGGCGTCGAAGGTCGCGCGCGACATCGGCGAGCGCCTCAGGACGCAGCACGCGCTGGAGGCGGCGAACGAACGGCTGCAGGCGCTCTCGGTGCGCCTCCTCGAGACTCAGGAAGCCGAGCGCCACACCGTGGCCTACGAGCTGCACGACGAGCTCTGCCAGTCGCTCGCCGCGATCAAGATGAACGTGCAGTCGGTGCACCGGCGCATGCCGAGCCCGCAGCTCAAAGAGTCCCTGCACATTGCCGACGCGGCCCTGCAGCGCGTGCGCGCGCTGTCGGTCGATCTGCGCCCGCCGCAGCTCACCGAGCTCGGGCTCGAAGCCGCGCTACGCGCGTGCGTCGAGCGCGAGAGCGCGAGGAGCGGACTCGCCGCGCATTTTCGTTCGTCGCTCGGCGCCACGCGGCTGCGCCCGGATCTCGAGGCGAACTGTTTTCGCATTGCGCAGAAGGCGCTCGCGAACGTCGTCGCGCACGCAGGTGCGCGCAATGTCTGGGTCGAGCTCACGGTCAGCGCGGGGGAGCTGGAGCTGACCCTCGTCGACGACGGCGCAGGCTTCGATGTCGCGGCCGTGTGCGCGAGTCTGTCGGGAGCAGGCATCGCCGACATGAAGCAGCGGGTGGCGCTTGCCGGCGGACGGATCGAGATCGTGTCATCAAAGGAGCTCGGCACCGAGATCAGTCTGGTCCTGCCTCTCCTTCATTCCGCGCCGGCTTAAGGTATTTGGCAGCCCCTCCTTCAGGGGCATCCCGATAGGCGCGGGC
Organism: Betaproteobacteria bacterium; assembly: GCA_028292225.1. Taxonomy (GTDB): domain Bacteria; phylum Pseudomonadota; class Gammaproteobacteria; order Burkholderiales; family SG8-41; genus JAQGMV01. The sequence goes on along the minus strand of JAQGMV010000106.1, from coordinate 46,708 downwards.
GATGCGGCTCACTATGATCCCCCACTATTCATAGAACGTGCGCCAGCGACGTGCCCCCGCGTTATAGACCATGCGAGCTTCTCCCTCATGAGCATCGACGTTTCGCCTGTCCGCCTGTTGCTCGTCGAAGACAACGTACGCGATGCCGAACTGATTCTGTCGACGCTTCAGGCGGAGGGCTGTACCGTCGACTCGACCTGCGTAGACGGCGAGGCCGGCTTCGTCACCGCGCTGAATGCGTGTCCCGACCTCGTGCTGTGCGATCACGCGCTGCCCGCGTTCAATTCGACACGCGCGCTCGAGCTGTTCAACGCCGCCGGGCTCGACGTGCCTTTCATCATCGTGTCCGGCGCGATCGGGGAAGATCACGCCGTCCAGGCGATGCAGCAGGGCGCCGACGATTACCTGCTGAAGGACCGGCTCACCCGGCTGGTCCCGTCGATCGCCTCCGCCATGGAGCGCCGGCGTCTGCGCAGAGCGGTCCGGCTCAGCGCCGACGAGATGCGCGCAAGCGAGGCGCGGCACGAGGAGCGCTATCGCGCCACTTTCGACCAGGCCGGCGCGGGTATCGCGCACGCGACGACCGACTGGAAGTTCATCGAAGTGAACAGGCGTTTTTGCAGCATGCTCGGTTATACGCGGGAAGAGCTGCGCGGGCGCGGGGTGCTCGACATCCTGCACCCCGACGACCACGCGGCAAGCATGCGCTGGCACGAGGCGTTGATGTCCGATCCCACGTGCGATCGCACCGCGTCGATCGAGAAGCGCTATCTCACCAAGATGGGCGGCATCCTCTGGGTGGAGGTCGCGGTGTCGGCGGTTCGAAAAACGACAGGCGAGGTCGATTATTTCGTCGCGATGGCCCTCGACATCTCGGAGCGCAAAGCCGCCGAGGAGCGCTTTCGCGCCACGTTCGAGCAGGCAGCGGTCGGCATCGCGAACGCGTCGCTGGACCGGCGCTATCTCATGGTCAACCAGAAGCTGTGCGACATGCTCGGTTACACGCGCGAGGAGCTTCTCACGATGCGCACGGACCAGGTGCTGCATCCCGACGATCGCGCCATCAGCGCCGATCACACCATGCTGCTGGAGGGTAACGCCCAGACGTTTGCGGCCGAGCGGCGCTATGTTCGCAAGGACGGCTCGATCATGTGCGTGAACCGCACCGTGTCGGTGGTGCGCGATGCAGCGGGCGTGCCGCTCTACTTCCTGCGGGTCATCGAGGACATCACCGACCGCAAGCGTGCCGAAGCGCGCGCCGCCCTGTTGCAGGAAACGACGCTCGCGATCAGCCAGGCCCGCGACGTCGACGCGGCGCTGTCGATCGTGCTGCAGAAGATCTGCGACACCACCGGCTGGAATTACGGCCAGGCGTGGCTGCCGGATCTGGCGGGAAAAGTCCTCGAGTGCCGGGTCGCCTGGCACGACGGCTCGGACCGGTTCGCGGCGTTCGCCGGCGGCAAGCGGCGCCTGAACCTGGAATCCGAGCTCGGGTTTGCCGGTTCGGTGTTCGTGAACAATGCGCCGCGCTGGGTGCCCGATCTCACGCAGGACGGATTCAGGCGCAATGACAGCGCGCGCGCAGCGGGTTTCGTGTCCTGGTGCGGCATTCCCGTGCCTGTGGAGAAGCGCTCCGCGGCGCTGCTCGAGTTTTTCATGAACGAAAACCGCAGCGATGACGCGCAGCTCGTGGAGCTCGTCACCGTAGTGGCCGCGCAGCTCGGGATACTCATCCAGCGCAAGGCTGCGGAAGACTCGCTGCGCGAGAGCGACGAAAAGTTCCGGCAGCTCATCGCGCACATTCCCGAAACGTTCTGGATCAGCGACACCGAGCACTACGCGCTCAGCTACATCAGTCCCGCAGTCGAGAAGCTCACGGGACGCGCGGCCGCTGACCTCGAGGGCCGCAACTGGGTCGAGGTCGTGCATGTGGACGATCGCGAGCGGGTCGAGCGGGAGTGGGCGCGCAAAGGCGAGAGCGGCGATTTCGATGTGGAGTTTCGCATCGCCCACACCGACGGCACCGAGCGCTGGGCACACAGCCGCGCGTTCCCGGTGCGTAACGCCTGTGGCGAGGTCCATCGCATCGCGGGCGTCACCGAAGACGTCACCGAGCGCAAGCAGGCGCAGGAGCGGCTGCTGCACCTCGCGCACTACGACCAGCTCACAGCGCTGCCCAACCGCGTGCTCTTCCACGACCGGCTGTTGCAGGCGGTGGCGCAGGCGCAGAGGAATGCGTGGACGATCGCGGTGCTCAGTCTGGACATCGACCGTTTCAAGGTCGTCAACGACACGCTCGGTCACGCCGTGGGCGACAAGCTCCTGCAGCAGGTGGCGCAGCGCCTGAGAGCGTGCGTTCGCGGGGCCGATACGATCGGCCGGCTCGGCGGCGACGAATTCGCCGTCATCCTGTCGGGCCTCGGGACACTGCAGGACGCCGGCACCATCGCCCGGCACGTCCTCGCCTCGGTCGCCGAGCCGTACGGGATCGACGGCCACGAGATCTTCGCGACCGCGAGCATAGGCATCGCGCTCTATCCCGCGGACAGCCGCGAGGTCGACACGCTCATGCGGGACGCGGACGCCGCGATGTACAGCGCAAAAGCGGCCGGCCGCAACGCCTGCCGGTTCTACAAGGCGGAGATGAATGCGCGCGCGCTCGAAAAAATGGAGATGGAAAGGCGGCTTCGGCACGCGCTCGAGCGCGAGGAGTTCTTCCTGCACTACCAGCCGAAAGTCGATCTCGCGACGGGCGAGATCGCCGGTCTGGAAGCGCTGCTGCGCTGGAACTCGCCCGAATCCGGGATCGTATCGCCCGGGGATTTCATCCCGCTGCTGGAAGAGACCGGGCTCATCGTTCCCGTCGGGGAGTGGGTGCTGCGCGCCGCGTGCGCACAGCTCGCGGCGTGGAAAGCCGCGGGCGTGAAGGCGGTGCCGGTGGCGGTCAACCTCTCATCGCGGCAGTTTCACGAGCAGGATCTGTGCGAGCTCGTGGGCAGGACCCTGCGCGAGCACGATGTGGCGCCGCATCTGCTCGAGCTCGAGATCACGGAAAGCGTCGCGATGCACAACGCCGAAGCCTCGATCGCGACCCTGCGCGAGCTCAAGGCCCTCGGCGTGGACCTCGCGATCGACGATTTCGGCACCGGGTATTCCAGCCTGAGCTATCTGAAACGCCTGCCGATCGATACCGTGAAGATCGATCGTTCGTTCGTCACCGATCTCGCCTCGAACCCGGACGACGCCTCGATCGCGAAGGCGATCGTCGACATGGCGCACAACCTGCACCTGAAGGTGGTCGCCGAAGGCGTGGAGACCGCAGCGCAGCTTTCGTTCCTGTCCTCGAACGGGTGCGACCAGATCCAGGGCTACTATTTCTCACGGCCTTGCGACGCGTCCGCGATCACCGAAATGCTGGGTCAGAACCGCCGGCTCGAACGTCCGCGCACCGATGACGACGAAGGCGAGCGCACGCTGCTGCTCCTCGACGACGAGGAGAATGTGCTGTCGTCGCTGAAGCGCCTTCTGCGCCGCGACAAATACCGTATTTTCACGGCCACGAGCGTGAGCGCCGCCTTCGAGGTCCTTGCCGCGAACCGCGTCGGCGTGATCGTTTCGGATCAGCGCATGCAGGAGGCGACCGGGGTGGAGTTCCTGCGGCGCGTTAAAGACCTCTACCCGGACTCGGTTCGCATGGTGCTCTCCGGCTATACCGATCTGGAGAGCGTCACCGATGCGATCAACCAGGGGGCGATCTACCGCTTCCTCACCAAGCCGTGGGACGACAACCTGCTTCGCGCGCACATCGCGGAGGCGTGCCGCCGGTATGCGGCGGTCAGGGACAACCAGCGCCGGCACGAAGCCGCGGCCGCGCGCGTCAAAGCGCTCACGCAGGCCAATGAAAACCTGCGTCTGCTGTTGAGCGAGACGCGCGTCGAAGCCGCGGCCCTCGAGACGCGGGGTTCATGAGCGCGGCCTCGGCGTCGGTGGCGGCGCGCGGCGTCGCGCCGGTGGTGCTCGTCGTCGACGACAACGCGGTGCAGCGCCTCTGCGCACGCAGGGCGATCGAGCGTTGCGGCATGCGGGTCGAAGAAGCGGTCGACGGCGCGGGCGCGCTTCACGCGTTCGCCCGCACGCGGCACGACATGGTCCTGCTCGATCTCATGATGCCGGGGATCGACGGCTTCGAAGTGTGCACCCGTCTGCGCGAGATCGCCCCCAGCGCGACCACGCCGGTGCTCATCATGACCGCGCTGCACGATACCATTTCCATCGAGCGCGCATACGAATGCGGCGCGACCGACTTCGTGACCAAGCCGGTCAACTGGCCGATCCTCGGGCACCGCGTGCGCTACATGCTGCGCGCGGCGCAGGTGAGCGAGGCGCTGGTCGAGGAGATCTCCGCCCGCAGGGACGCCGAGCAGGCGCTGCTTCGAAGCAACGAGGAGCAGCGCCAGATCAACCAGCAGTTGCGCGAGACGCGCAACCAGTTGCTGCAATCGGAGAAGATGGCCTCGATCGGGCAGCTCGCTGCGGGTGTCGCTCATGAGATCAACAACCCGATCGGCTATGTGAAGTCCAACCTCGGGGCATTGGGCGGCTATCTGAAGCAGGTGTTCGACGTCGTCGCCGCGTACGAGCGGGCCGACGCGTCGATCTGCGACCCCGCGGTGATGGAGGCGGTGCTCGCCGCGAAGGAGAGCGCAGACCTCGCCTACCTGACAGAGGATGTGTTCGCGTTGATGCGCGAGTCCGAGGAAGGGATCTCTCGAGTGAGCAAGATCGTCGAGGACCTGAAGGATTTTTCACACGGCGGGGGTGACGACGAGTGGCGGCACGCGGACCTGCACGAGGGGATCGACAGCACGATCAACATCGTCAACAACGAGATCAAGTACAAGGCGCAGCTCGTCAGGGAGTACGGCGCGCTCCCGCAGGTCGAGTGCCTGCCGTCACAGCTCAACCAGGTGTTCATGAACATTCTGGTCAACGCGGCGCACTCGATCGACGGGCACGGCACGATCACGGTGCGGACCTGCGTCGGCGTCGGCGAAGGTGAGGAAGTCCGGGTCGAGATCACCGATACCGGGTCGGGTATCGATCCCGGTCACATCGATCGCATCTTCGATCCGTTCTTTACGACCAAGCCCGTCGGCAAGGGGACCGGCCTCGGGCTGGCGCTCTCGTACGGCATCGTCCGGAAGCATCGCGGGCGCATCGAGGTCGAAAGCCGGCAGGGCCACGGCACCACGTTTCGCGTGTGCATCCCGGTGCGCAGGCAGGCGGCGGCGAAGGGTATTACGTGAACACCGCCTCGGTGCCGGCCGGGGATACCCGGGAGGACGCGCCTTTGACGCTGCTGTGCGTCGACGACGAGACGAACATCCTCAATGCGCTGCGGCGCCTGCTGCGCCCGCACGGGTACCGCGTGCTCACCGCCCCGAGCGGCGCCGAAGGTCTCGAGGTGATCGCCGCCACGACGGTCGACCTCGTGCTTTCGGACATGCGCATGCCGCACATGGACGGCGCGCAGTTTCTCGAGCAGGTGAAGGCACGCTCGCCCGACACCGCACGTATCCTGCTGACCGGCTATGCTGACCTCGCCTCGACCGTGTCCGCGATCAACAAGGCGGAGATCTATCGCTACATTTCGAAGCCGTGGGAGGACGCGGTCGTTCTCGGTGTGGTGCGCGATGCGCTGGAACGCAAGCGTCTCGGGCGCGAGAAGGCGCGTCTCGAGCGCCTGACCGCGCAGCAGAACGAGGCGCTGAGGACGCTCAACGAAACCCTCGAGGAGAAAGTGCATGCGCGCACCGCGGAGCTCGCCGACGCGCTCGCCAGTCTCGAAGCCGTCCACGACAAGCTCAAGAAAAGCTTCGTCACTTCGGTGAAAGTCTTCTCCAACCTGATCGAGCTTCGCGAAGGCGCGACGTCGGGGCATTCCCGGCGCGTCGCCGATCTCGCGCGGCGCATCGCCCTGCGGCTGGGGCTTGGCGGCGAGGATCTGCAGGACGTCACGCTCGCCGGGCTCCTGCACGGCATTGGAGAGCTCGGCCTGCCCGAGACCATCCTTCGCAAGCGTTTGAACGCGCTCGATCCCGACGAGCGCGCAGCCGTCATGAAGCATCCGCTCAAAGCGCAGTGGGCGCTGATGGCTCTGGAGCAGCTCCACGGCGCGGCTACGCTCATCCGCAACTATCGCGAACGCTACGACGGCATGGGTTATCCCGACCGGCTGAGCGGTCTCGACATTCCGATGGGCTCGCGCATCCTCGCCGTCGCACACGATTACGAAACCGCGCTCGAAGGCGTCCTCACCGGCACCGCGGTGTCGAGGGTGCAGGCGCGCGCGCTGCTGATCGACGCGAGCGAAAAGCACTACGACCCCGCAGTCGTCGACGCGCTCGTCGCGGTTCTGGACGTCGCCGGTGTCGTGCCGGTCATGGAGCGCGCGCTAGAGCCCGACGCGCTCGAGCCCGGGATGGTGCTCACGCGCGATCTGGTCGCCGCTGACGGCACGCTGCTCGTGTCGAGGGATCACCCGCTCAGTGCTTCGCTGATCGAGCAGATCCGCCGCTATGACAACCGCGCCGACAGCCGGATCAGGGTTTATGTGCGCGTGCGCGGTGCCGACGGCCGATAGCGCGGCCCCCGGCAGGTTTGCCGGGACGCACGTGCCGCGGTGCTCGGCACAGCCCTTGCTGTAGCACCGGCGGCAACAACAACATCAGAGAGGGCATGCCATGAGCACTACCGCATTGATCGTAATCATCCTGATCATCCTGCTGCTCGGAGGCGGCGGATACGGTTACCGCTCCGGCTGGGGCGGCGGTCCCGTCGGCGGCATCGGGCTGCTCGTCGTCGTGCTCATCGTGCTGCTGCTGATGGGCGTGATCTAGCGGCGATCTTCGGTTCTTAGTTCTCGCGGCGCTCGTGCCGCGGGAACTCGACCACCCCCATCACGCGCGCTACCGTCAGGCGTCGTTTGCACACCGGGCAGCACGCTTTCATGTGACCCGTGGTCGAGGTCTTGAGCTGATGCCGCTCGCCCCGAACGGGACGACGGCTGCCATCACATAGCTTGTTCATCATGGTCTGATTCTAAGTCACCGCGCCCGCGCCGCCTATCGCGGCGCTCCGGTTTCGGCGCCGGCCGTGTCACCCGCGCTTCCTCCGCCGTACACCGCCACACGATCGCGTCCGCTGCGTTTGGCTTCGTAGAGCGCGGCGTCGGCGGCGCGCAACAGCGTCTCGATCTCTTCCCCGTGATCGGCAACTCGGCGTCCCTTTCCTGCAGCGCATCGGCCATGTCGTCGAGCGCATTGCCGATCTGACTCAGCTCTTTCTTGCCCGCGTGCGTGCGCGCGTTTTCTACAGCGACTGCATCAGCTCCTCAGCAGTGCGGGGGCGCTCGCCTTCTCGGCAGGGACCGCGTTGGCCGCGTAGAGGCGTTCCATTTCCCGCCGCACGCGCACTGCTTCGGAATCCGGTGCCGAGACGTCGTTCCAGGTGATCGCCTCGCCTTTGGCCACGCTGCGCGTGAGCGGCACGCGATGCGCGAGGCCGATGGGAAGGCCGCCGATGCGCAGCGAATCCGATGCGGGCGTCAGCCTGCCGTACACGGTGTAGCCGCCTTCGCCGTCGAGCGTCTCGCCGGCTGCGAGATCGCGTTTCGCGATCGCCACCACGTCGCCGCGAAAATCATTCGGTGCGCCGGTCGCTTCACCGCGCAGGCCGGCGCTGGCCACCGAGATGCCGAGCTCGAGGCCGATGAGGTGATACGGCTTGTACATCGCGCTGTAGTTGCCGCTGTCATCGGTGACGAGCCCGTATTCGGAGAAGCAGCGGCGAACGTACTCGCTGTCCGCCGCAAACGTGACGTACACGCCCCAGCGCAAGTCGCGAAAGACCGGTTTGCCGTCGCGCTCGAGACTGGACACCACTTCGACCTGGCCGCGGTGGTCCAGCACGCCGCCGTCGGCTCGGGGTTTGAGCACGCGCGGCAGATCGTCGACGCCGCACGGCGGAAAGTCGAGGCCGTGCGCAGCCGGTGTGAGGCCGGTCGCGTTCGCCACCGCGGCCATCTCGATCGCGGACTTGGTGCCGTCTAGGAACGAATTGAACATCTGCGCATTGAAATCGCCCCTGGTGACCTGCTCGTCGGTGAAGCCGTAGTGTCCCCACACCGTCTGCGGTGTCGAGTCGTGATACGCCGGCAGATATTTAGTGCCTTTGCCCGCGGCGATGACTTCGAAACCCGCGGTGCGCGCCCAATCGACCATTTCGCAGATCAGCGCGGGCTGATCGCCATAGGCGAGTGAATACACGACGCCGGCCTGCGCCGCCCGCCGCGCGAGCAGCGGCCCGGCGAGCGCGTCGGCTTCGACGTTGACCATCACGATGTGCTTGCCGTGTCCGCTCGCAAGCAGCGCGTGGCGGATTCCCGCGGCGGGGCTGCCGGTCGCGTCGATGACGATCTCGACGGCGTGGGTAGCGATTGCCGCGGGTGCGTCGTCGGTGATGCATGTCTCGCCCATGCGCGCGGCCCGGTCTAGCGTGCGCGCCGCATACTGCTCCGCAGGCCAGCCCACGCGCGCAAGACTTTCACGCGCGCGCGCCGGGTCGAGGTCGGCGATGCCGACGACGTGCAGCCCCTGGGTGCGGCGCGCCTGCGACAGGAACATCGACCCGAACTTGCCGGCGCCGATCAGCAGCACGCGCAGCGGCTTGCGCGCGGCCGCGCGCTCGAGAAGCAAACGATGGAGGTTCATGACAGTCTCCGCAGGCGGGACGAAAACCCTAACACACCTCGCCTGGATACACGGGCATTATGCGCTGCCCTAGATCACGGCGGCTCGCGTCGCGGCGCTCTGGTCGTCGATCCCCGTCCGTCCTCCATGACCCGCGTGGTCCGGACTAGATCGCCGCGAGTGTTCCTCCTCTTTTTTTGTGGCCCGACCATAAAGCGCTTTGGCGCGATCGATCACGCACCGGCGTGGGTCATCATCGAGTAACCGGCACCATGCCGGGGATAACGCAGCACACCCGGCCTGCGCCCAGTAAGATCGGCGCTCACGCATACTGCGAAGGGTTCTCGATGCGCTCAGCCTGTACGGCGATCCTGGTTGCGACGACGTTCGGCTTTGCAGCACTCGCGGGCGCTGCGGAGTATCCCGCCAAGCCGATACGGCTGATCGTGCCGTTCCCGCCGGGCGGGCTCTCCGACGGCCTCGCACGTATCCTCGGGCAGAGCATCGCGCAGGAATGGGGCCAGCAGGTACTCGTCGACAATCGCCCCGGAGCGGGAACCACGCTCGCCGCCGACATCGTCGCCAAATCGGCCCCCGACGGCTACACGATGTTCTTCCAGGACATCACGACGCACGGCATCAACGCGGGTCTTTATCGCAAGCTGCCGTATGACGCGGTCAGCGATTTCACCGCCGTGGCTTTCGCCTCCGCATCGCCGCTCGTGTTGAGTGTCCATCCTTCGCTGCCGGCGAAGTCGGTCAGCGATCTGGTCGCGCTCGCCAGGGCGCGCCCGGGGCAGATCAACTACGGCTCGTCAGGCAACGGCACTGTTCTTCATCTCGCCGGCGAGCTGTTCAGGAAGCTCGCTAAAGTCGATCTGGTGCACGTGCCTTACAAAGGCAGCCCGCCCGCGGTGACCGCGCTCATCTCCGGTGAAGTGGCTGTTGTTTTCGCGACGACCGGCTCGGTCATTCCTCACATGCAGAGCGGCAGGGTGCGCGCGCTCGCCGTGACGACCGCGAAGCGCTCCGCGCTGCTGCCCGACCTGCCGGCGATGGGCGAAGCATTGCCGGGTTACGAGCTCATGCTGTACCAGGGTATCCTCGCGCCGGCCAGAACGCCTCGCGAGATCGTGACCAGGCTCAACGCGCAGATCAACGCGACGATGTCACGGCCGGCATCGCGCGAAAGCTGGAAGAAGCTCGGGGCGGAGCCCGTCATCGCGGACGTGGACGAAAGCGAGCGGCGGCTCAGGCAGGAGCTGGCGAAGCTGAGCCGCCTCGCCGTCGACTCCGGCGCGAAGCTCGACTAGCGCATTACCACGAGCGGGGCGCGGTCAGGCGGCGAGCTCGCGCGTGCGGCGCTGGAGCGCGAGAAAGCGCTCGACGTCGACGACCATCGGACCGACGTGGTGCAAGGCCGTCCTGAGGACGTCGATGCTCACGCCGAACCTGTCGCTCCACCACTGCGGCGCCCATTCGTGCCCGAGGTAAACGATGCCGTTGTCGCGAGGGCTGCGGGCGGCCTCTCTCGCGTGCAGGTTGGCGGCTTCGCGCTGCGCCGCTTCGCGCAGGCGCATCGAGCGCCGGGTCTGGAAGAGCTCGCGGGAACCCGCTCTGCGCGAGACCGGAATGTGCCGCGAAGCGTTGAAGCGCAGCACGCAATGGATGAGGAGGAAGGCGGCGAGCGTGAAAACAGGATAGCGCCAGAGGCTCGCCGGCGCGGTGTAGCCGCAGGCGCCGAGCGCCTGGAGCGCGATGCCCGCAGTGAGCAGCACCAGACCGGACCGGGCGTCGCGGCGCCGGGTCGACAGGATCGCGAGCACGCCCGGGTAGCCCGCTACAATGCGGCTCGCGCTGCGATAGAGCGCGCGGTTGCACACGAACATGGTGAGTGCGCCGAGCAGCGCGTAAGCCACGCCCGTGGCGGTGACCAGATTCAGATTCGTCAAGACCGTCATCGCCGCCCCGTCCCTGTTTATCGATCGCTCCGGGCGTCAGACGTATGGCGCGCCCGGGTATCCAACCTTAGCGCGGACGTCCAGGACGTAATCCGCGGAATAGAGGCACTGAAAGATCGCAATTCATGGAAAACCCGCAGGCCCTCGACCTCGATACCCGTAAAGCCTTGCTGTTCGCGCTCACCGCCGAGCGGCTCTCCGCGTACTACGAGCACGGCAAGTGGATGACGGTCGCACAGGGAGTGAGCCTCGCCGGGCTCTGGCTCTCGCGCTCCAGGCTTCAGCTCGCGCAGGCCGAGCGCCGGGTGCTTTCGGCGCTGAGCGACGACTTCGCGCGCCGGCTGGCAGCGACGCTCACGCACCAGGCGGGGCAATACACCGCGCACGAGATGATGGAAGCGCTCGACGCGAGGTATCGGCCGGTACTGGCGTTCGACCTGCTCGACGAATGCGAGCGGCTGCTGAAGGAAAACGGGATGGACGGGGACTGACCCCGGTTTGATCCGGGGGGAGGTCTGAAGCCCGCGCCTGAACACATAAATCGGGGACAGACCCCGATTTTCACCACCCGTAAATCGGGGTCTGTCCCCGATTTCCCCGATTTCCCCGATTTCGCGGAGTCGCCTCAGGCGGCGACGGCCAGTGGCATCACGCGCACCGCCCCTTTCTCCATTGCCATCGTCTGGCTGAGGAGCTTCACGCACGCGTAGACCGAGCTGATGTGCGGAGTCGGCACGCCGGTCAGGGCGCCGAGCTCGATGACCGAGCCGACGAGTGCGTCGATCTCCGGATCGCGGCCGGCTTCGACGTCCTGAAGCATCGAGGTCTTGTGCTTGCCGACGCGTGCGGCGCCTTCGATGCGCCGATCGACGGTGACGCGCAACTGTCTTCCGAGCTTGGCCGCGACCGCCTGCGCTTCGAGCATCATGTTGCGCGCGAGCTCGCGCGCGAGCGGGTGCTCGCACAGATCGACCAGGGTCGAATGAGCGAGCGCGCTGATCGGGTTGAAGCTCAGGTTGCCCCACAGCTTGAGCCAGATCTCGGAGCGGATATCGCCGAGCACCGGCGACTTGAGCCCTGCGTCGACGAACACCTGCGAGATCTTCGCTACGCGCTCCGACTCCACCCCGTCGAGCTCACCGAGCGGAAACCGGTTGCCTTCGATGTGCTTGATCACGCCGGGGGCCACGACTGTCGTCGCCGGATACACGACGCAGCCGAGTATGCGCGCGGGGTCTATGCTCCTCGCCAGGACGCCGCTGGGATCGACGGTGTGGACGGCGAGGCCTTCGTGATCGCCGCCATGGCGCTGAAAGTACCACCACGGAATGCCGTTCTGCATAGGCACGACCACGGTCTCGTCGTGCATCAACGCGTGCAGCCTGGAGGCGATCGCCTCGACCTGGTGAGCTTTGAGAGTGAGGAGGACGAGGTCCTGGACGCCGGCCTCTTCCAGGTCGGCGGTCGCTTTGACGCGTGCGTGGGCGACGTGCGCTCCCTGTACGTCGATCAGGCGCAGACCGTGCGCCCGGATCGCCGCGAGATGAGGCCCGCGGGCGATGACCGTCACGTCGTTGCCGGCGCGTGCGAATAACACCGCCAGATAACCGCCTATGGCCCCCGCTCCCACTACACATATCTTCATCGATTCACCCGGAGTGATGTTGTTTGGACGTGATTACGTAGGTAACGGCTGCCAGGTGCACACACTTGAATCGCGGGCAGGTCTGTCCGCAGGGACCGGCATTCGCGGTTTCCGGGCGGTGTGTGACGCGCAGTATTCGGATGGCCACGCGGCGCGGGCATGGAACTTGATCGGGACCGCGTCATGGACGACCTATCGCGCATAACCCCGGACCGCGAGCAGAAGTGGCCGGACACTCTCTGGATCGTGCGCCACGGCCAGAGCGCCGGGAACGTCGCCCGTGACGCCGCTGAAGCCGCCGGCCTGCCGCTCATCGATATTCTCACCCGTGACGTCGATACCCCGCTGTCTGACCTCGGCAGGAAGCAGGCGCGCGCGCTCGGGGCGTGGTTCGGCGAGATGGCCGAGCGCGAGCGGCCGACGGTCGTGCTCTGCTCGCCGTACTTCCGCGCGCGACAAACCGCCGAGATCGTTCTCGAATCCGCGGGGCTCGCGCGCGACGCCCTGACCTTCAATGCCGACGAGCGCCTGCGCGAGAAAGAGTTCGGAATCCTCGACCGGCTGACCAAGCACGGCATCATCCAGAAATTCCCCGAGCTGGCCGACCAGCGCTCGCACGTGGGCAAGTTCTATTTCCGTCCTCCGGGAGGGGAGAGCTGGTGCGACGTGATCCTGCGACTGCGCAACGTGATCGACACGATCACCCGGGAATACCGGCGCGAGCGCGTCCTCATCGTCGGACATCAGGTGATCGTGAGCTGCTTTCGCTATCTTTTCGAGCGCATGGACGAGCAGCAGATCCTCGAGATCGATCGTGCGGGCGACATCCCGAACTGCTCGGTGACCTCTTACGCCTTCGATCCCGCTCGCGGGAAGAACGGCAAGCTCGTGCCGAAGCTCGTGAGCTTCGTCGCGCCGCTCGTCGAAGCGGGAGCGCCCGTCACTGCGGAGCCGGACGTGCCGGCCGCGCCGAAGTCATAACGTGAAAGCTCGCGTGGCGCACGACACCGGGGTCGCTGCCGACATGATCGGGGTCGACGACGCCGCGTTACGGGCGTGGCCGCTGCCGATGCCTTCAGATCACGGCGACAAGGAGACACGCGGCCGGGTCGTCATCGTCGCGGGCTCGCGCGAGATACCGGGCGCCGCGGTTCTCGCTGCGACGGCGGCGCTGCGCGCCGGCGCCGGTAAAGTGGCGATCGGTGCACCGGCGAGCATCGCTGGCGCGCTCGCCTTCGCCGTTCCGGAGTCCCGCATCGTCGCGCTCGAGGAAAGCGACGCCGGCGGCATCGCGGCAGGCGCTGCCGCGGCGCTCGCAGAGCTTGCGGAAGGTGCGACCTCGCTGCTCGTGGGGCCCGGTCTTCCTTATGACGCGTCGACGTGCGATCTCACTGTTGCGCTGCTCGAGACATACTCGAAGGCCCGCATCGTCCTCGACGCCGGGGCGATGCGCGTGGTGCGCCCGCCGACGCACGCACGCGAGGCGCGCATGCGTTTTACGTCGCCGGTGCTCCTGACCCCGCACGCAGGCGAGATGGCGAGCCTGAGCGGCAACGACAAGGGCAGCATCACATCCCGGCCTCGAGCCGTTGCCCTCGATGCTGCGCGCCAGTGGAACGCGGTGGTCGCATTGAAAGGTCCGATCACTCACATTGCCGCGCCGGACGCTCGCGTGTGGCGCCACGACGGGGGTAACGTCGGGCTCGCGACCTCCGGCTCGGGCGATGTGCTCGCAGGTATCATCGCGGGACTACTCGCGCGCGGGGCGTCGCTCGAGCAGGCGGGCGTGTGGGGCGTCGCGCTGCACGCGCGCGCGGGGGAAAGGCTCGCACGGCGGTTCGGTGAGATCGGCTACCTCGCGCGCGAGCTTGCCGCGGAGGTGCCCGCGTTGATGACGATGCTCGCAACAGCCGCTGAGGCCTGATCAGGCGTTCAGCGCACGACGATCGTGCCTATCATTCCCGCTTCGAAGTGTCCCGGAACGAGGCACCCGTAGTAGAACTCCCCGGTTCTGGTGAACTGCCACACGATGCGCCCGGTCGCGCCGGGTTCGACGTGCGCGGCATTCGGCTCGTCGTGCACCATCGGGCCCTGCTCGCCGTGCTTTCTCATGAGCTCGGCGTGTTTCTTCAGGTCGTCCATCGTGCCGATCACCAGCTCGTGCTGGACCTGCCCGCCGTTGCCGACCACGAACCGCACGGTCTGGCCTTTTTTCACCGAGATATGGTCGGGGAAGTAGCGCATCGCGTCGGACATCTCGATCTTGATGACGCGGCTCACTTTGCGCGGATCGCCTTCACGCCCGATCGGCGCGTCGCGGGCGCTGCGTCCTTTCTTTCTCGCGGGTGCGGCCTTCGGCTCGTTCACCGAATGATCGTGCGCCCCGCTGTCCGCTGCCGCCGCTTCCTTCACGCCGATGAGGGCCGGGGCGATGCCGGGCGCGGAGTCGAACGGCAACCCGCAGAGGATCAGCGCAGCCGCGCTGAAGATGAGCGCTGCGACCCGCTTCTCGCGGTCGGAAAGCTGACGGGCCATACTCGAAGTCCTCGGCGGCAGATGCGGGTCCACCCGACGGGGACCGGCGTGATTAGAGCAGTTTATGTGCCGAAAAGTGCAAGCCGCGTGTGCCGTTAGTCACGGTCGAAGCAATCGGGGACGGATGATACGCGGATCGCGGCATGCGCGTTGCTACGGATCTGCGGTTGGACAGATCGGGCGCGAATCGAAGCCCGACAGCGTAACCGAGGAAGCGAAGGAACAATGGACGACACACCAGGCGAGCTGGCGGGCCCGGGGTCCGAGAAAGCGAACATCCTCATCGTCGACGATCGGCCGGCAAACCTCCTCGTCCTGGAGAGCATGCTCGAAGATCTCGACCAGAACGTCATCACCGCGCGCTCGGGACAGGAGGCGCTCAAGCGCCTACTCGACCGGGAATTCGCGGTGATCCTGCTCGACGTGAACATGCCGGGGATGGACGGCTTCGAGACTGCGCGGTATATCCGCGGCCGCGGGAAGACTGCGCACACCCCGATCATCTTCCTCACCGCCTACGCCGAGGCCATGCAGGAAGCCACAGGCTATGCGCTGGGCGCGGTGGACTGCATCGTCACCCCGGCGATACCCGAGATCCTGCGCACCAAGGTGCGGGTTTTCGTCGAGCTGTACCTGATGACGCGCGAATCGCGGCGCTCGGAGGCCGAGCGCATCAGCCAGGGCATGATGGAAGCGCTTCCGAATCCCATCTTCTTCATGGGCATGGACGGGCGCTATCGCGGCGTCAACCGCGCGTGGGAAGCTTTCTTTTCGATCGAGCGAGGCGCTGCGATCGGGCGGACCGCGCGCGAGCTGTTCGCAGCCATTCCGGGAATCGCAGACTGGTCCGACGCCCTGCTTCAGGGCGACGGCGACCAGACGCACGAGGCATCGCTCGCCGCGCCGGACGGACGGATGCGCGACGTGATCTGCTACAAGGCGAGCTACGGCGGCGACGACGGACCGGCCGGCGTGATCGGCACGATCGTCGACATCACCGAGCGCAGGCAGGCCGAGAAGCGGCAGATGATGGAACACGCGGTGACCCGGGCGCTGGCAGAGGCCGGCACCGTGCCGGAAACGATGACCGCGGTGCTCAGGACTCTCTGCACCGATCTGGGCTGGCACTACGGCGCCCGCTGGCACTGGAACCCGGCGTCGGGACGGCTCCAGCGCGCGGAGAGCTGGGGCTCCGACAGCGCCGGCATCCGGCAGTTCGACGAGGCGATCGCGAGCTTCGAACTCGAGCCGCGCGCCGACAGCGGGGGGCTCGCGAGCCGCGCGTACTGGGCCCGCAAGCCTGTATGGATAGCGGACATACGCGACAGCGAGGGATTCAGGCGGCAGGCGCTCGCCACCGCCGCAGGGCTGCACGCGGGCTTTGCATTTCCGCTGATGCGCGGCAGCCGGGTGCTCGGCGTGATGGAGTTCTTCCATCGCGACGCCGGCGAGCCGAACCCGGTGCTCATCAACACTGCGGAGGCGATCGGCAGCGAAGTCGGGCAGTATCTCGTGCGCACCCAGGCGGAAGAGGCAGTGAAGTTCATGGCGATGCACGACGCGCTGACGCGGCTTCCGAACCGCGCGATGTTCGCCGAGCGCCTCGCCGGCGCGATCGCCAATGCGGAACGCCATGGACGAACGCTCGCTGTGCTCTTCATCGATCTGGACAAGTTCAAGGTCATCAATGACACGCTCGGCCACGAAGCGGGCGACTACGTGCTCGGCGAAGCGTCACGGCGTCTGACCGAAAGCCTGAGGGCAGGCGACACCGTCGCGCGCCTGGGCGGCGACGAGTTCGTCGTGCTGCTCGAAGAAGTGCTCGATCCCGTGTACGTCGGCAGCGTGAGCCAGAAGCTGATCGACACCCTGGCCGCGCCGTTCACGATCGGCGGCAGGGAGTACCGGGTGACCGCGAGCATCGGCGTGAGCGCTTATCCTGCCGATGGCGCCGATCCGGAGACGCTGCTGAAGACCGCCGACGCCGCGATGTATCGCGCGAAGGAAAAAGGCCGCAACGCTTTCGAGTTCTACTCGGCGCAGCTCTCCAACGACGCGATCGAGCGCCTCAGCCTCGAATCGGGACTTCGCCGCGCGCTGGAGCGCGACGAGCTCGAGCTCTATTACCAGCCGCAGATCGAAACGTGCACCGGGCGCATCGTCGGCATGGAAGCCCTCGTGCGCTGGCGCCATCCGCAGCTCGGTGTCCTGCCTCCGGCGCGTTTCATCCGGCTGGCCGAAGAGAACGGCCTGATCGTTCCGCTCGGCGACTGGGTCATACAGACGGCGTGCAAAGCCCATCGGGAATGGCAGGCGAAGCGCATCGCGCCGGCGCGTATCGCGGTCAATCTCTCGCCGCGCCAGTTCCTGCATGCAGGGCTCGTCAAGGACACCCTGCAGGTGCTCGAGAGCAGCGGCTGCAAGCCGGGATATCTCGAGCTCGAGATCACCGAGAGCATGGTGATGCACGACCCCGCAGGCGCCGCTCTCGTGATCGAGGAGCTCAAGGAGCTCGGCGTTCGAATCGCGATGGACGATTTCGGCACCGGGTATTCGTCGCTCGCACACCTCAAGCGCTTTCCGATCGATACCCTGAAGATCGACCGCTCGTTCATCTCCGACCTGCCGGGAGACGCGGGCAACATGGCGATCACCGACGCGATCATCGCGATGGCGCGCACGATGCACCTGACCGTGATCGCCGAAGGCGTCGAGACCCGGCCGCAGTTCGATCTGTTGCGGCGGCTCGGCTGCGACGAAGTGCAGGGGTATTACTTCAGCGCGCCGGTGCCGAAGGACGAAGCGACCGTGCTGCTTCGGGAAGCTTCAGTCGGACTCATGGAAGCCGAAGCACGGTAAACCGCGTGCTTTGATCCGAGGTTCAAACCCCCCTGACCCTCCCGCTGAGCGAGGGGACCGTTTCTAACTCTCCTTCCCCCCCAGCGGGAAGGTCGGGACGGGGGTGGATTACATGGTGTGGCCGAGCGACTCGGCGAGCAGCGGCGCGAGGTCGGCCGCGGCCTTCGGCCTGCAGAACAGGTAACCCTGGATCTCGTGGCAGCCGTGCGCGTGGAGGAAATCGCTCTGCGCCTCGGTCTCGACGCCTTCGGCGATCAGCGTGACTTCGAGGCTGCGCCCGAGCGCGATGATCGCCCGCACGATGTTGGCGTCGTCGGCGTCGTCGGGGACGCCCTGGACGAACGACTGGTCGATCTTCAGGAAGTCGATCGGAAAGCGCTTGAGGTACGCGAGCGACGAGTAACCGGTGCCGAAGTCGTCGATCGCGTGCAGCACGCCGAGGGCGCTCAGCTTCTCGAGCACGCTGCGCGTCGCCTGCGGGTCGTGCATCGCGACGCTCTCGGTGATTTCGAGCTCGAGATGACGGCTTTCCAGGCCGGTGTCGGCGAGGATCGAACGGATGGTCGCGGCGATGTCGGGCTGCCTGAACTGCCGCGGCGAGAGGTTCACTGCGACTCGCAGACTCGAATGACCCGCGTCGCGCCACTCCCGCATCTGCTCGCACGCGGTGCGCAACACCCATTCACCGATCGGAACGATGATGCCGGTCTCCTCGGCAATCGGGATGAAGCGCATCGGCGGGATCAACTCGCCGCCGGCGCGACGCCACCGGATCAGCGCTTCGACCGACGTGATGCGGCCGGTATCGAGGTCCATGCGCGGCTGATAGTGCAGCTCGAACTCGTGCAGCGCGAGCGCGCGCCTCAGGTCCGCCTCGAGCTGGAGGCGCTCGAGCGCGCCGGCGTTGAGATCCTCGGTGTAGAAGCACACCTGGTTGCGGCCGGCGTGCTTGGCGCGATACATCGCGGTGTCCGCGTGCTTCAGCAGCGCGTCGCGGCGGTCGCCGTCGTCGGGGAAGATGCACACACCGATGCTGGCCGACGTGAACACGTCGCGCCCGTCTATTCCGACCGGCTGGTCGACCTCGGTCAGGATCTTCTGCGCGACCGACGCGATCCAGCTGACGTTTTCCCCGTCGTGAAGGACGATCGCGAACTCGTCCCCGCCGAGCCTGGCGACGGTGTCGGATTCGCGCACGCACGCCCGAAGGCGCAACGCGATCGTCTTCAGCAGCGCGTCGCCGCTCGCGTGGCCCAGACTGTCGTTGATGAGCTTGAAACGATCGAGGTCGAGATAGAGCAGGGCGAACTTGCGGCGCGACCGGTCGGTGAACGAGATCGCGTGATCGAGCCGGTCGTTGAGCAGGTTCTTGTTGGCGAGGCCGGTCAGGCTGTCGTAGTTGGCGCGGTACTCGAGCTCGGCTTCGTACTGCTTCAACTCGGTGACGTCGCTCTGGATACCGACGAAGTGGGTGACGACGCCGTCGTCGTTACGCAGCGGAGAAATGCGGATGTTGTTCCAGAAGAGCGTGCCGTCCTTCCGGTAATTGCGCAGCAGCACCGACGCTTCGGTGCCGGAGGCGATCGCTACACGCAGGCGCTCGAGATCGGGCTGGTCGCGGTCTTCGCGCTGAAGGAAGCGGCAGTTGCGGCCGATCACTTCGTCAGGGCGGTATCCGGTGATGCGCTCGAAAGCGCGGTTGACGTGGACGACCGGGAAATCAGGCGCCTGCGCATCGACGATCAGGATCGCATTGGTCGCCGCGTCGATCGCGAGCTCCTGCAGGCGCAGCATCTCCCCGGCGCGGCGGCGCTCGGTCACGTCGTGATGCGTTCCCGACATCAGGGTCGCGCGGCCTTGCGCATCGCGCCGAACCGTTCGTCCCACCGTCTGCAGCCAGCGCCATTCGCCGTTTTTCGCGCGGATGCGGTACTCGATCTCGAGGCGCGCGGTCTCTCCGCGGTAGTGTTTCGCGAGCGCCACGCGCAGGCGCTTCACGTCGTCGGGGTGGACGAGCGACTCCCACGACTCGATTCGCGCAGGCACCTCGTGCGCGGTGTAGCCGAGAAACGGCCCGAGCTCGCGCGAGAATGCGACGTGGCCTGACTCGATGTCGAATTCCCACACCGACACTTCGGACGCTTCGAGGGCGAGCTGCAGGCGCCGCTCGCTCTGTCGCAGTGCGTCTTCGGCCTGCTGACGCTCGCGCTGCTCGGCCGCTTCGCGCAGCGCGCGAACGACCGCAGGCCCCAGCCGCTGCAGCCGGCTTTTGAGGACGTAATCGGTCGCGTCCGCCTTGACGCAGTCGACCGCCTGGTCCTCGTCGAGCGTGCCGGTGACGATGATCACGGGCACTGTCGGCTGCTTCCCGTGCGCGAGCTTCAGCGCCGAAAGCCCGTCGTAGCCCTGGAGGTTGTAATCGCAGAGGATGAGATCGAAAGCCGGGCCTTCGAGCTTCGCCTCGAACTCGGCTTTGCCCTGCACCCAGGTGATCTCGCACCCGGGGTGCTCATCGGTGAGCCTGCGCCCGATGAGGTCGGCGTCGAAGGGGCTGTCCTCGAGGTGTAAGACTCGGATCTGCTGGCTCATACGCTGTTCGTCGGCGCATCAGTGGGATTGCCGAGGGTGAAGTAGAACGTCGCACCCTCTCCGGGCGCCGTGCGCGCCCATACGCGCCCGCCGTGGCGGGCGATGATGCGCTGAACCGTGGCAAGACCGGTGCCTGTGCCTTCGAAATCTTCCCGCGGGTGCAGGCGCTGGAAAATGCCGAAGAGCCGGTCGGCGTAAGCCATGTCGAAGCCCACCCCGTTGTCACGCACGTAAAGCACCGGGCGCCCCGACTCCTCGCCGGCCGCGCCGATCTCGATCACCGCGGGGTCCCGGGGGGCGCTGTACTTGACCGCGTTGCCGATCAGCTTCTCGTAGACGATCCCGAGCATGGAAGGATCGGCGTGCACGAGCGGCATCTCCGATATCCGCCACTCGATGTTCCGGCCCCGAGTCGCCTGCATTCGCGCGATGACCGGGTCGACCAAGTCGCGCGGAGCGACTCGCGCGGCGCGCATGTCGCCGCGGGTCAGACGCGAGAACGAGAGCAGATCGTCGATGAGGCCGCCCATGTGGACGCCGGCCTGCGCGATGACATCCAGATACCGGCGCGGCTCCTCTGCGAGGCGGCCTTCGGTTGCATCCGCGAGGAGCTGCACGTACCCGCTGATATGGCGCAAGGGCGCCTTGAGGTCGTGAGAAACCGAATACGAGAAAGACTCGAGCTCCTTGTTCAGCGCTTCGATCTCGGCCGTGCGCTGCGCGAGCTGGGCCTCGAGCGCGAGGATCCGGGCCGCGCTCGCATCGCCCGACGCGCGTTCCGCACCGGCGCGCGCCGCCGTCGCGTGGCGCATGCGGCGACAGCGCACGAGCAGCACGCCGCCCGCCGATACGACAGCGAGCACGAGGAGCACGAGCGTGAGCGTGGCGCAGTCTCCTGTCGGGTGTGCAATGCTCAAGTCGGGTACGCCTGCTGCAGACGAGCAGAACAAGTTGCCACGTCCGGGGGCACAATGGACGCCAAACAATCACGGTTTCGGTACGAACGGCTCACTTTGCGGCGCTCCCGGACCGATGTCGATGATATCGTCATTCGCCTGCGGCGCGTCACCGCCCCGCACGCGCGAAGCTGCGCCTACGCGGTTCAACGGCCAAATCGGACGGTCTCATGAGCGCGCATTTCGATGCAATCATCATCGGCACGGGTCAGGCTGGCCCCGCGCTCGCCGGCCGCTTATCCGCCGCCGGGATGCGGGTGGCGATCGTCGAGCGCGCGAAGTTCGGCGGCACCTGTGTGAACACCGGCTGCATTCCGACAAAGGCACTGGTCGCGAGCGCGTACGTCGCGCACAAGGCGCGCACCGCTGCTAACTTCGGCATCGACGCGGGCGCAGTCAGCGTCGATATGCGTGCCGTGAAGGGCCGCAAGGACGCGATAACCGGCAAGCTGCGTCAGGATCTCGAGTCCTGGCTGCGGGGCCTCGAGCGCTGCACCGTTTATGTCGGACACGCGAGCTTCATCGGCCCGCGCGCGGTTCGCGTCGGCGCGCAGACCCTGGAAGCGGATCGTGTATTCGTCAACGTCGGCGGACGCCCGCTTATTCCCGACATGCCCGGCGTGGGCGAAGTCCCGTTTCTCACCAGCGATTCGATACTCGACCTCGATTCGGTGCCAAAGCGGCTCCTCATCGTCGGCGGGAGCTACATCGGGCTCGAGTTCGGGCAGATGTACAAACGCTTCGGGAGCGAAGTCACCATCGT
The DNA here is from genome assembly GCA_028292225.1 of Betaproteobacteria bacterium. Classification (GTDB taxonomy): domain Bacteria; phylum Pseudomonadota; class Gammaproteobacteria; order Burkholderiales; family SG8-41; genus JAQGMV01. The sequence continues at coordinate 24,650 of JAQGMV010000106.1, read as the reverse complement.
CGAGAAAGCGCCGCGCCTGATCGGGCGCGAAGACGATGACGTCTCAGCTGCGGTGGCGGACATCCTGCGCGATGAAGGCATCGAGCTGCACCTGGAGTCCACGTGCCTCACGCTCGAGCGCAGCCCGCGCGGTGTGGCGATCGGTGTCGCGTGCGCGGTAGGACCGCCGCAGCTCGAAGGCACGCACCTGCTGCTGGCGGTGGGGCGGGTACCGAACACCGACAATCTCGGCCTGGCCGCGGCCGGCATCCGCACCGACCCGCGCGGCTATATCGAGGTCGGCGACGATCTCTCGACCAGTGTGCCCGGCGTATATGCGCTCGGCGACTGCAACGGGCGGGGTGCCTTTACGCATACGGCATACAACGACTACGAGATCGTCGCTGCGAATCTCCTCGACGGCGAGAACCGTCGCGTGAGCGACCGTGTCACCGCTTACGCGCTTTTCATCGATCCGCCGCTGGGGCGCATCGGGATGACCGTCGCCGAGGCGAAGCGCGGCAGGCGCGTGCTCGTGGGCAAGCGCGACATGAAAGACGTGAAGCGCGCCGTGATCAAGGGCGAGGCGCAGGGCTTCATGAAAATCGTCGTGGACGGCGACACCCGGCACATCCTCGGCGCCGCCATCCTCGGTCCGGGCGGCGACGAAGTCGTACATACCCTCATCGACGCGGTCTACGCGCAGCTGCCGTACGATGAGGTGCGGCGCACGGTTCGCATACACCCGACCGTGAGCGAGCTCATTCCGACGACGCTCGAAGATCTGAAACCGGCCTGAGCACGCGCGCTGTCACGCAAACGTCACTCCAGGAGAAGAACTTGCGTGAGCAGGCGCTCGATAGGCTCGCGGCTTGGGACCGCGCGCTGTGCCGGCGTTTCAATGGCGCGACCCATTTCACGGGCGTGCGGCTGACGCTGGTCGTCGCCAGCCGGCTCGGCAACGGCATCTTCTGGTACGCGCTGATGGCGTCCCTGCTCGTATTCGGCGGCGCCACGGCGATTCCGGCGGTGCTGCACATGATCGTGGTCGGACTCGTCTGCACGGCGCTATACAAGGCGATCAAGCGAGGAACCTCGCGCGCGCGGCCGTACGCGGGCGAGCCCCGCATCACCCTGTGCGCGGCGCCGCTCGATCAGTACAGCTTTCCGTCAGGTCATACGCTGCACGCGACCGCGTTCGCATGGGTCGCTCTCGGAGCTTTCCTGCGGGTGCTGCCGATTCGTGGCGGCAACGGACAAACGTTGGGATTCGATCGATAGCGTGCTTGGCTGATGGCGTAACGAATGGCTGAAGCCCTACCGAATGACGCAGGGTCGATCTTCGGAAAACGCGACAGCACTTGTACAATACCTGAACATGTGCGATACCTCGCTCGACGCGCGATTCCCGGCGCAAGTGCATCAGGCCCGGACCGGTCACGCGACTCACGTCGGCGGCGTAGATGTCTCGGCACCACGACTCGATCGTCAAATTCCTCAAGGCTAACGACGCCCAACTGCGAAAACTCGCGCGGCGGCAGATGCTCGAAGACATTAAGCAGTCGGTATGGCTGGTTGTGCTGGACATGGAGGGGGAGCGCGGTGTTCCGGTCAATTGTGGCGATGAACCCGACCGAATAGAGATACTCCGCAGATTGGCGCGTGCCTCCGACGCCTCACGTCGTGGGAACATCGCGAGCGTCTATCTGGACCAGCTTCCGCCGGGACGCGATGGAGAGCAGGGGCCGTCACTCCTGGACTTCATCGCCGCCAGCGACGACTCCGATCCGCTTGAATTTCTGCTTCACGAGGAGGAATGCGTTCAGCGCAGTGCGTCGCTCGCGAAGATCTGCTCCGATACGTACTCCCAATTTTCCGCTTACGCGATCCTGCTTCGGGGATTTGAGCTCAGCAGAGAGGATGCGGCCACCTATCTCGCAGTCAAGGTTTGCACGCTCGAACTCAGAATTCACCGAGCGTTCCGAGCACTACAAATGCAACCCTCGTTATTCGACCGTATCGCTTCCATAGCAGCCGACTTCCTCCCGCCTCGCGGCGTGCGGATGTCGAATATCCGCAGAACGGAAGTTGATTCGCTCCAGTATCACCTCGCTCTGACCGGTTAATTACGCGGCCTGCAACCGGCTTTATCCGGGTGGTGATATGCGCCGAACAATCGGTTACGCTCACCAAGGTAGAGCAGCGGGAGGCCCGGTGAAGATACACGTCGACGACTATCGTGTGGAAGAAGGCGCGAAGGTGAGGCTGAGCAAGCGCCCCACCGACGTGAAAAAGTATTACAAATCGAACAAGGAATACGAGGCGCTGCTGGCGGATCACGTCGACGCGCTGCGCAAGCTCCAGCCGGTGCTGTACGCCGACGACCGTCACGCCTTGCTGATCATCTTCCAGGCGATGGACGCCGCGGGCAAGGATGGCGCGATCAAGCACGTGATGTCCGGAGTCAATCCCCAGGGTTGCCTCGTCTACAGCTTCAAGCACCCGGGTCCGGAAGCGCTACAGCACGATTTCCTCTGGAAAGCGGCGCGGCTGCTGCCCGAGCGCGGTCACATCGGCATCTTCAACCGCTCGTATTACGAAGATGTGCTGATCGTGCGTGTGCACCCCGAGCTCCTGAGGGCGGAGAACCTTCCCGACGAAGCGCTCGACCATGGCCGCCGTGTCTGGGAAAAGCGCTACCGTTCGATACGGGATTTCGAACGGCACCTGCACGACAACGGCACGCGCATCGTCAAGTTCTTCCTGCACCTGTCGAAGGAGGAGCAGCGCAGGCGCTTCCTGTCTCGGCTCGACGAGCCGGACAAGAACTGGAAGTTCAACGAGGGCGACCTGAAAGAGCGCGGCCACTGGGACGACTACATGAAAGCGTATGAAGCGTGTCTGTCGGAGACGAGCCTGAAGCGCTCCCCGTGGTACGTCGTACCCGCCGACGACAAGAAGAACGCGCGGCTCATCATCTCGAGGGTCCTCATCGAGACGCTCGAGGCGATCCCGATGAGCTACCCGAAGGTCGATCCCGAGCGGCGCGAGGCGCTCGCGAAGTACCGGCAGATGCTGGAGGCGGAGAAGGAATAGCGGGCTGCGCCCCGGCAGGCCCGGCTAAAGCGTGCACTGCGCGGCTGACGGCCGATGCCGTCTCAGGCATAGCGATAGGTTTTGCGTCCGGCCCGCTTCGCTTCGTACAGCGCATCGTCGGCCCGCTTGAGCAGGCCGGCTTCGTCGGTTTCCTCGTCGCCCGAGTAGGTTGCGATACCTATGCTCGTCGTCACGCTGACGGAGGCGTCGGTCAGGACGAATGCCTGTGCCATGGCCGACAGGATTTTCTCCGCGGTGGCGCCGCTGTCGGCCGGATTCTGGAGGGGGTCGAGGACGATCGCGAATTCGTCTCCGCCCAGCCGTGCGACCGTGTCGGTTGCGCGCACGCAGCGCACGAGGCGCTGCCCGAACTCCTGAAGGAGCTGGTCGCCGGCCGCGTGTCCGAACCCGTCGTTGATCTCCTTGAATTTGTCCAGGTCGAGATAGAGCACCGCCATGCCCGACAGGTTGCGCTGCGAGCGGGCCATCGCCTGCCTGAGACGATCGGAGAACAACCGCCGGTTCGGAAGCCGGGTCAGCGCGTCGTGGCTCGCCTGGAAGAAGAGCTGCTCTTCCGCCGCCTTGCGCTCCGAGACGTTCGCATTGGTGCCGGCCAGGCGCAGCACACGGCCCTCCCGGCTTCTCGAGATGACCTCGCCTTTCGACTGTATCCACACCCAGCCGCCGCCGTGGTCCCGGATGCGGTGTTCGATCTCGTAAGCGTCGGTCGCGCCTTTGAGGACCCGCTCGATCTGCTCGTGCACGCGGGGCCAATCGTCCGGATGGATTAGCGCGTCGAGCTCGTCGAGTGTCGTCGTCGTCGCGACCGGTTCGCCGCCGAGCATCGCATTCCACTGCTCGCTCAGGTGCACCCTGGTCGTCGCGAGATCGACATCCCATGACGCGAGCCTCGAAGCCGCGAGCGCCATGGCGAGCTGCTGCTCGCGAGCAGCGAGCCGCACTGCAAGCGGATGCACCAGATATCGCAGCACGGCCACGAGGATGAGCACGAGCGCGAACATCGCCGGTATGAAGTTCTCCAGCACCCGCCGCACGGGCGCCTTCAGCTCCGCTTCCGGCGCCCTGACCGCGATGCCGAGGCGGTACTCGCCGAGCGGAGCGTAGGTCGTCAACACCCGTGCGCCTGCAGGATCCGCGGCGTACGCCTGGCCGCGGCGACCCTCGAGCGCTCGATATATCGGATAGACGCTCTCCGCGGTCTCCGACGGATAGACCCGCATGAACCCCCCCAGGCGCGTCGGCAGGCACAGCGCAATGCGCATATGCACCCCGCAAACCTCGAGCACACCGGGGGCGTCTCCCGCCTGCTGCGTGAACAGGGCCTCGGTGAGAGCCGGCAGGTATTGCTCCGCGACCATCGATCCGACCGTATCGAGGCCGCTGCGGATGGGAATCTGGGAACGCAGGTATACGCCGGCATCCCACAGCAGCATGGTCCGCTCGGGTTTTTCGCGAATCACGATCCAGCCGGGGGATTCGACCAGCTCACCCGTCCCGGCGACCTGCTCATCCCGCGCGTTGAAAAAAGCGACTGCGCTCATTCCGGCTGCGACTCCGGATGCCGCAATCGAGTTGAGCCGGGTCGTTGCGGCTCTATCCGAAGCCCGCAGCAGAGGCGCGATGTCCGCAGCCCAGGTCACCGCGACGGCCTTCACACTCGCCGTGCCGTAATCGAGTGTCGCCTGCACGAGCGCAGTGCGGCCTGCCAGAACCTCCTGCTGCTGTTGGAGGATCGTGCGCTCCAGTGCACCGTCGTACACATAAATGGCGATGGCGACCGCCGTGATCGCCGCGCCCAGAAGAAGCAGCACTCCCGCCGACAGCAGGCGCTGCTCGTCGGAGGCGAAAGGAAACAGGGTGTTCCACGGTGCGTGATGCCATGCGAGCCAGAAGGACGATCCGATCGCCAGGAGGGCAAGCCCGGTGTGGACCGGCATTTGAGAGAATGCGGGGCTGTACAGAAACTGCACGTCGAGCGCCCGGACCATCAGCCCGAGCAGCGCCGTCAGCATTGCGCCGAGCACGAGCACCTGCACCGTGACGCCCACGCGTCTGCGGCCGGCATAGGGCCAGAGGATGCTGGCGACACCGAGCAACAGGAGCACGACGCTGACGCCCGCGCCCATGCGGCCCGGAGCAGGCGAGCGTGGATCGAGGAGGCGGTGAAGCGCGGGGTTGTCGATCAGGCACGGCGCGTATTGCGCGTGCTCGAGCAGCGTCGCCGCCGCAACCAGCGCCACGATCGCACCTGCTGCGACGCCCAGCCGCCGCAGCACCGTCTTTCCCGAGTTCAGGCACATCGCTGCGGCTGCGAGCAGGCTGATCGACAAAGCGGTATTGAAGGCCATCACGCCGAGACGCGCCGAAGGGGCTGCGAGCCGCTCCGGAACAAAGAGCAGCAACGCCATCACGCCGACGCCGAGCAGCATCGCGAGCGCGGCTACGGCGCAGCGCGGCCGGACCAGGACATCGGGACGGTGCGCCGCGTCGTGCGCGGCAGCGCCGCTCCCGAAACGCGCGAAGGATGACGAGGTCATTGCCGCACTACTCTATCAGCCGCTGGCGATGCCGGGTGCGAATCCCGAGGCCCGCGCGTACGTACCTCGCGTAACAGGTCTTCTGCGGTCGCCCGTGCAGGCGTGAGTCATCTGCGGACGTGGTCCGCCCGGACTATGCGACGTCTTCGCTGTCCCTGCCCGGACGATGATCGACTCTTCATCCGCATGTCACATTGCCTTCCTAAACTGGGCTGCACTCGCTCGCGCCACTGCATTCCCCCGGCGTACCAGTCCTCGCCGCCAATAAGAAGCCTGGGAACGCCGATCGAGACCGCCCGGAAGAAAGCGCATGGCGCAACGCAAGTACACACCGACTGCCGAATGGTCCCGACGCTCCGCTGATCGAGCGGCGTGGTGCCGTCTCATGGGTATTGTGCCCCGTATACCCCGTGAAGAGCCCGATCGGCGCGCTGGAGCGGGAGGTTTTACGTATATCGGGCTGCTGCTCACGGTCGCCATCATGGCTGCGGGCACCGCTGCGGCCTCACAGTTGTGGCGCACGACGGTGCAGCGCGACAAGGAAACGCAGCTCCAGTTCGTCGGCGGCGAATTCAAGCGCGCGATCGAGCGCTATTACGAGAGCACGCCCGGACCGGTCAAGCAGCTGCCGCTCGCCTTGTCCGACCTCCTGCGTGACACGCGGCATCCGACGGTGGTGCGGCACCTGCGCAGGGTCTATCGCGACCCGGTGACTGAGCAGGCGACATGGGGACTCGTGAAGCAGGACGAGCGTATCGCAGGGGTATACAGCCTCTCCGGCGCGCCCCCGCTGCGCGCGAGCGCGGGCGCAACGGGCTCGACGACGACGGCGAAGTATTCGGACTGGAAGTTCGTGGCGGAGCTGGCGGTACCGGGCGGCGCGGATGCCGCGGCGGCGCCGGTCGGTCAGACGCCCGGACCGTCATGGACCGGCCGGTGATGAGCTCAGAAGCCCGGGCGCACGGCGCGCCGGACGAACTTGAAACGGGGGCGGCGGCGCAGCACCGCCAGGGCGTGACAATAAAAGCATCGGAAAGAATGGAAGACGAGAGCGCAATCCTCACGAGTCGCGACGAGGAATATCTCATGCGCGCGATAGAGTTTTCGCTCCCCATCCGCAAGCGCGAGCAATTCTTCCTCTGGAGCCAGGGTGTGCTCCAGGCGCTGATCCCGCACGAGGTCCTCTTCTGCGCGCTCGGCGATACCGCAACGAAAACGTTCATCACCGACCGCTATACCGCGCGTCCTTTTCCGGAGCAGGCGTACCGTGACATCTGCGGCGTCGACGGCGGTCTGCTCGCCGGCGCCTACGCGGCCTGGGAGGAATGCGGCCACGCGCCGCTGCTGATCTGCCCGAAGAACGGGCACTCCCGGCTCGTCGACCGCTTCGGCGAGACGCTGGCGCGGTACGACCTCACGAACTGCGCCGTACACGGGATGCCGAGATACCATGGTTCGTCCGGCAGTTTCTTTTTCTTCGCGCGCATGCCGGCGCCGCTCGGCCGACGCCACGCCTACCTGCTCGACATCATCCTTCCCTATCTGCACGTCGCATTCGTGCGCACGCTCAGCACCAGCCGCGAGCCGCCCGTGCAGAAGGTCGCGCGGGCGGCCGCCGCGCCGGTCGAGCGCGCCCTGCGCAAAGCGGTGACCGGACGGGAAGTGCAGATACTGCAGTGGCTGCAGGAAGGAAAAAGCAATCGCGAGATCGGCGAGATCCTGAAGATCAGCCCGTTCACCGTGAAAAACCACGTGCAGAACATTCTGAAGAAGCTCGAGGTCAGGAATCGCACGCAGGCCGTCTCGTTTGCGCTGTCGGCGCGCCTGATCCCGTCGCTGATCGACCTGAGCTGAAGCGCTGCGCCGCTCTCCTCCTGTGCGCCCTGGGTAAAGCAACCGCGACGCGTACGTAATCACGCCTTGAGCGGGCGCGACCGAGCAGCGCGTTCAGCGTTTGCGATTGGGTTGTCGACGTGCTTCAACTGAATTCGATTGTCTTTCGAGTGAGAAACGTTCTTGTTGCGCAGCCGCACCAAACCGGCCGCACGCAACCTAATTCGATTCCGGTCATCGCCGTTGGACATGGTCGCGCAAGCGTTCCGGTCGTGCCTCGTCGTGACACTTTCGTGAAAGGGGTGCGATCTTGTTCATCATTCAGGCGATTCTGCTGGCCCGGACCGATTACGTCGTTTATTTCCTGCTCTCCGCGTGGCTCGAATCGCTCGGGCATAAGCGGTATGCCCGGAGCATCCCCCTCGAAGCGAGACAGCTTCCTGTGCACGGCATCGAAGACCTGAGCCGGCGTCTCACGGTCGTTCGCAAAAGACTCGAGTGCGACCGCTGCGGCGATGATGCGGAGGTACGCGCGCTCACCGACGCAGCAGCTGCGCTGAGCGTCGCGTGCGAGAAACTGCGCGAGCTGGTTCCTGTGAAGTCCGCGGTGAGTCTGCGCACGCGGTTCGCCGATCGCGGATTTGGCAGGCTTCAGCTGCCTCTGTATCGTGGCCGCGCACTCCCCGGCGGTCGATGAGGCTAGGCTGCTCGAGGCCCCAAGCCTCTTTTCTGTAACAAAACCTCGGTATACCTCGCTTCAGAACGACGCTCGCCGCTACCGGCCCGCGCAGTAAAACTGCCGTGCGCTTGTGCAGGCGATCGCGCGCGCTCGCCCCCGTCAATCGCTGCCTCATGAACCCGAAGTTACCGATGATCGCCAGATCGCTGCTGCAGCCTGTCCAACCGGTGGCGCCGGAGACCACCATGAGCGAAGTATTCGATCTGTTCACCGCGAATCCGGGCTGGGTCGCGCTGCCGATCGTGCAGGATGAGCGCCCTCTGGGGCTGATCACCCGCAACCTCGTCATCGAGCGCTTTGCCCAGCCGTTCACCCGCGAGATCTTCGGCAGGCGGCGGGTGGGCAGCTTCATGGAGTCCTCGCCTCTGGTGGTGGAGTGCGACACCGACCTCGACGATCTCAGCAGGCGGATCGTCGAGGCCGGCATGCAGCACATGTACGACGGGTTCATCCTCACCGACAGCGGCGCGTATGCGGGCATGGGCACCGGACCGAACCTGATGCGCGTGCTCACCGAGCGCAAACAGGCCCATCTCTACCAGCTCGCGCATTTCGATGCGCTGACAGGGCTGCCGAACCGGCTGCTCTTCCAGGACCGGCTGTCGACCGCGATGCTCCAGGCGCGGCGCGCGGGCCACTCGATGGCGCTGCTGTTCGTCGATCTCGACCGCTTCAAGGTGATCAACGATACGCTCGGGCACAGTGTCGGCGATGCGCTGCTCAAGGCCGTCGCACAGCGGCTGTCCTCACGCGTGCGCGAGAGCGATACGCTCGCGCGCATGGGCGGAGACGAGTTCACGATCATCCTGACCGAGGTCAGGCAGGCCGAGGACGCGGCGCAGTACGCAAAATCGATCCTCGAAGCCGCCGAGAAGCCGTATCAACTCGGGGAGCACGAGGTTTTCGTATCCGCCAGCGTGGGCGTGACCCTGTTTCCGCAGGACGATGAGAGCGGCCCTGCCGGGAGCACCGACTCCGAATCCCTGCTCAAGAATGCCGACGCTGCGATGTACAGAGCTAAGGAGCAGGGGAAGAACAACTTCCAGTTCTATCGAGCCGAGATGAACGGCGCGATGCTCGAGCGGCTGCTGCTCGAGACGGACCTGCGCCGGGCGCTGGACAATGGCGAGCTCGTGCTGCACTACCAGCCGCGCATCCAGTGCTCCGACGGTACGGTCACCGGCGTCGAGGCGCTCATCCGCTGGCGGCACCCGACGATGGGGCTGGTGCCCCCGGCCAAGTTCATCCCGCTCGCGGAGGAAACCGGGCTCATCGTTCCGCTCGGGGACTGGGTGCTGCGCACGGCATGCACGCAGGCGAGCGAGTGGCGCGCGTCCGGGTTTCATCCCGGTCGCGTCGCGATCAACCTGTCGGCCCGCCAGTTCTGCCACAAGGATCTCCTCGGCACGATCGAAAGCGCCCTGAGCGATAGCCGCCTGGATCCGAGTTGTCTCGAGGTGGAGCTGACCGAAAGCCTCGCCATGCGCGACGTCAGGCAGACGGTCGTCACGCTGAACGCGCTGAACGACATCGGCGTGTCCATCGCCATCGACGACTTCGGCACCGGGTATTCGTCGCTCGCGTACCTGCGACGCTTTCCGGTCGACTTTCTGAAGATAGACCGCACCTTCGTCCACGACATCGGGGTGAGCGAAGACGGCGCCGCGATCGCGCGCGCCATCATCTCGATGGCTCACAGCCTGCAGCTCAGCGTCATCGGCGAAGGCGTGGAAACGGCGCAGCAGTTCGACTTTCTGTGCCGTCACGGGTGCGAGGAAGTCCAGGGTTTCCTGTTCGCCAAGGCGCTGCCGCCTGACGAGGTCGTGCCGCTCATCGCGCCCGGTTACACGGCGACCGCGGCGGCGGTTTACCCCGAGGTCGCAGCCATACGCGCCAGCGGCTGAAGCGCGCTCGCCGGTGGCCGAAGGTCATCGAGAGACGACCACACATCCCGGTGAAGGACTGCCGGGCCGCCGTGTCGCACGCCGTGGTGAGTGGCGTGATGCTCACGACGTGGTGCTCATTCGCGGCGTTTCATCGCAGTGTCACATTCCGTTCCTAGACTCGCCCTGCATTCGTCGACTCCGGCGATGTTCCTTCGCATATCTCACTTCCTGGATCGATGCAAAACCTCAGCGCGAACAGACTTGTCCATGACGGCGGCGCGACCCGCTCGCCGGTAACCCGCGGCTTCACGCTGCTCGAATTGCTCGTGGTCATGGTGATCATCGGGCTGCTCGCCGGCTACGTCGCCCCGAAATATTTCTCGCAGATCGGCAAATCCGAGGTGAAGACGGCGAAGGCGCAGCTCGACTCTCTCGAAAAATCTCTCGATCAGTATCGGCTCGATACCGGGCGCTACCCGAGCACCGAGCAGGGGCTGGCCGCGCTCTTCGCCCGCCCGGCCAACGAGCCGAAATGGTCAGGCCCGTACCTCAAGAAGCAGGTTCCGCCGGATCCGTGGGGCCGGCCGTACCAGTACAAGTCGCCCGGCGAGCACGGCGAATACGACCTCATATCGCTGGGCAAGGACGGCCAGCCGGGCGGCACCGAAGAAGCCGCCGACATCACGAGCTGGTAAGGAGCGGCATGCGGTTTCAGATCACCGGCCTCAAGGCCGACGGCTCGATCCTGAGTTTCGCGCTCGACGCCGCGGACGCTCACCAGGCGCAGGCGCAGGCCGGCGCGCAGGGCATCCGCGTGCTGGCGGTGCGTGCCAGCCGCGCGTGGCGGGTCGGCGGCCCGCGGCGGGCGAAGTTTCCGCTGCTGCTTTTCAGCCAGGAGCTGCTCGCGCTGCTCAACGCCGGCATCAACCTCGTCGAAGCGATCGAAACCCTCTCCGAGAAAGAGGAACGCGCGGAGACCAAAGCGGTGCTCGTCGAGGTGCTGTCGCGGCTGCGCGAGGGCTTGCCGCTTTCGGTCGCGCTCGAGCAGACGCCCTCGGCATTTCCTGCGCTCTTCTGTGCGACGGTACACGCGTCCGAGCGCACCGGCGGGCTCACCGAAGCTCTGCTGCGCTACGTTGCATACCAGCACCAGGTCGAAGGGGTGCGCAAGAAGCTCGTGTCCGCGGCGATCTACCCGGTCGTTCTGATGACGGTGGGACTGCTCGTCATCGCATTCCTGATGGCCTACGTCGTTCCGAGGTTCAGCGCGGTCTATGCCGAGATGGGCGACAACCTGCCGTGGCTGTCGCAGGCGCTGATGGCGTGGGGAGGCTTCGTGGAAAAACGCGGCGTGCTCGCGCTGGTCGTCGCAGGGGTAACCGCAGCGCTGCTGTGGCACGTCGTACGGCTGCCCGCGACGCAGCGCCGCATGGCGGCGGCGCTCTGGCGTATCCCTGCCGTCGGCAAACGCATGCGCGTCTATCAGCTCGCGCGCTTCTACCGCACGATGGGCATGCTGCTCAGAGGCGGCATGGCCGCCGCGCCATCCATGCGCATGGTTTCCAATCTGCTGCACGCGGGCATGCGTCAGCAGCTCGAGCGCGCGCTGACCCTGATCCGCGAAGGACGCTCGATATCGCAGGCCATGGAGACCGAGCATCTCGTCACTCCTGTCGCGCTGCGCATGCTGAGGGTGGGCGAGCGCACCGGCCGCATGGGCGAGATGATGGAGAAGATCGCGGAGTTCCACGATGAGGAGATGGCGCGCTGGGTCGACTGGTTCAGCAAGCTGTTCGAGCCGATCCTGATGACCGTGATCGGCGTCATGATCGGCGTCATCGTGCTGCTGATGTACATGCCGATATTCGAGCTCGCGGGGAATCTTCAGTGAACGCGGTCACCGAGCTGCCGCAGGCGCTGACCCGGGAGCGGCTGTTGACGCTGCTTGCGCAGGCGCGGCTGCAGTCGTCGTCGACGGGAAAGCGCGTCGTCGAGCTGCTGGAGGAAAGCTGCGGGCTTCCCGCGCAGGCTTTCGTCGAGGCGGTCGCCGCGCTGCTGCGGATACCCGCGCTGTCGATGGCGGATCTGCAGGCGGCCACGCCGGTTTTTGAGCTCGTGTCGTTTTCAGAAGCGATGCAGCACGAATGTGTTCCGATGCGCGCGCCGGACGCGCGGCTGATCCTGGCGGTGTCCGATCCTTTCGATCCGAACCTGCGGGCGTGGGCGGAAGAGAGAGTGCAGCAGGCATACACGTGGTCTTTCGCCCATCGCCTCGACATCGCGGCCTGCCTCGCGTCCCAGGAGCGCAACATGCGCGCCATGGATACGATGCTCGCCGAGGAGTCCCGCACCGCGACCGGGGGCGAGGTGGTCGACGATCTGTCGCTGAGGACGATCAGCGAGGACAGCAGCACGGTCGTTAAGCTCGTGAATTCGACGCTCTACGACGCGCTCGGCGCCGGGGCGAGCGACATCCACCTCGAGATGTCGCAGGCCGCGATGGTGATCAAGTACCGCATCGACGGCGTGCTCGCGTCCATCGGCAGCGTGAAGGGCGCCGACATCGCCGAGCAGATCATCTCCAGGATCAAGGTCATGTCGGACCTCGACATCGCCGAGCGCCGGGTTCCGCAGGACGGGCGCTTCAAGGTATCGGCGCGGGGGCGCGAGATCGATTTTCGCGTCTCCATCATGCCGAGCATCTTCGGCGAAGACGCGGTGCTGAGGATCCTCGACAAGCAGAGCCTCGTGGACGAGGTCAACGGTCTGAGCCTGCACGGGCTCGGTTTCGACGCCGACATCCTGGTCACGTTCAGGCGTCTGTGCAACGAGCCTTACGGGATGGTGCTCGTGACCGGGCCCACCGGCAGCGGCAAGACCACTTCGCTGTATGCGGCGGTGTCCGAGATCAACCACGGCCGCGACAAGATCATCACGATCGAGGATCCGGTCGAATACCAGCTCCCCGGCGTGCTGCAGATCCCGGTGAACGAGAAGAAAGGCCTCACCTTCGCGCGCGGCCTGCGCTCGATCCTCCGGCACGATCCTGACAAGATCATGGTGGGCGAGATTCGCGACGCCGAGACCGCGCAGATCGCGGTACAGGCCGCGCTGACGGGCCACCTCGTGTTCACCACGGTGCACGCGAACAGCGTTTTCGACGTGATCGGCCGTTTCACTCACATGGGCGTCGAGGCCTACAGCCTCGTGTCGGCGCTCAACGGCGTGATGGCGCAGAGGCTGGTCAGGCTGAACTGCCCCCACTGCTCCGAAAAGGTCGATCCCGATCCGCAGCTCCTGAGCGAATCGAACCTGAATCCCGACGAGGTGTCCGGTTTCGATTTCCGCGCGGGCCGCGGCTGCGGCCAGTGCAGGGGCAGCGGCTATCGCGGCCGCAATGCCATCGCCGAGCTGCTGGTGCTCAACGACAAGCTGCGCGAGATGATCGTCGCCAAGGAGCCGGTGAGCGCGATCAAGGAGGCAGCGCGCAGCAGGGGAACGCGCTTTCTGCGCGAGGCGGCGATCGAGCTGGTGCGCACGGGAAAAACAAGTCTGCAGGAGATAAACCGTGTCACTTTCGTGGCCTGAGAGCCTCAGGCTCGCGATCGGCGAGTCCCGCGTCGACGTCGTGCGCACGGGCTGGCGCGGCGCGGTGCGCGAGAGCTGCAGCGTCGAGCACGCGCCGGGCGCGCGCAACGAGGCCATCGCCGCCTCGCTCTCCAGCGCGCTCGGACAGGTGCGCGGCGCCCGCAAGGCGTGCTCGATCGTGCTCGGCAACGGTCTGGTGCGCTACGCGATGCTGCCCTGGCGCAGCGAAGTGGCGCAGAAGGCGGCGCGCCACGCTTACGCTCAGGCCTTTCTCGAGAACACCTACGGGACCGCCGCGCAGTCCTGGGCGGTCATGCTCGACGAGTCCGCATACGGCGAGCCGACCCTCGCGTGCGCCGTAGACCGGGAGCTGCTCGAAAGCGTGCGCGGCACGCTGCGCGAAGCCGGTCGCAGGGCGATCTCGATACAACCGTATTTCTGCGCCGCGCTCAATCGCTACCGGCGCAAGATGACCGGGCTCGACCTGTGGTTTGCGGTGCTCGAGCCGGAGCGCATCTGCCTCGCCCAGATCGCAGGCCGCTCGCTCAGGGTCCTGCGATCGCAGCGCGCGTGCGGCGACGCATCGGCAGAGCTCGCCGGGATGATCGAGCGCGAGTCGCTCGTCGCCGGCCGCGCGATCTCGGACGCCCGGCTGTATGTTTTCGCTCCGGGCGCGACGGCTGAATCGTTCATGTCGCTGCAGCAGCTCGACGCCGAAACGTACCTGCTGCCTTTCGCCGGCGACGCGCGCTACGCGATGGCCCTCGCATGATTGCGCGAGTGCGCACGCCGCGGAAGGTGAGGGTCGATTTCGAGCGCCGCCGTTCCCCCGGCTGGGCGGGTGTGGCCCTGGCCGCCGCGGGTGCGATCGCGGCCGCGGCAGCCGTACAGAACTACAGGGATGCCTCGCAGCAGGCGAGCGCGTGGGAGGCGAAGCTCGGGGAGTTGAAGCGCATGTCGCAGCGCACGCCCTCGACTCTCGCCGCGGCGGCGCGCGATCCCGCCGAAGTGCGCAATGAGATCCGGCTTGCGAACGCCGTTCTCCAGCAGATCGCGTTGCCGTGGGACGGCCTGTTCGTCGAGCTCGAGCGCACGCGCGACAAGACCATATCGCTGCTCTCGGTGCAGCCCGACATGCAGAACCGGGTCGTTCGCATCGGGGGGGAGGCGAAGAGCCTGCGTTCGGCCGTCGAATACGCGAGCCGCCTCGACGCGACTGCCGTCTTCTACAACGTCTACCTGTCGGGCCACGAAGTCAGGACTCAGGATCCGCAGCGCCCGGTCTCGTTCTCGCTGGTCGCGTCATGGCGATGAGGTTGAACGCGCTCGTGTGGCATGTGCGCGCCCGCGTGGAAAAACTCGGCGCCCTGGGTGTGGCCGGTGTCGCGGCTGCGATCTTCGCCCTCGTTTTCCAGCTCTGCGCAGTGAACGCCGTCGACGCCGATCTCGCGGATCTGCGCGCACAGGCCGAGCGCCTGCACGCGCGCAATCAGCTCGAAGCCGAGCGGCCCGCGAACGCGCGCGCGGTCCCCGGCGCGCAGCTCGCTACCTTCTACGAGTTCTTCCCGGCAGTCGGGAGTCTTCCGGAATGGCTGCTCAAGATCGATGCGGCCGCAGCGCGCCAGGGCGTGGCGCTCGATCTCGGCGATTACAGGCTGGTCCAGGAAAAGAGCAGCAGGCTCGCCCGCTATCAGATCATGCTGCCGATCAAGGGATCGTACGAGCAGATACGAGGCTTCGTCGCGGCGGTGCTGAACGATGTCCCTGCGGCGGCGCTCGAGGACATCTCGCTCAAGCGCGAGACCATAGGCGCGATAAACCTCGAAGCGCGCCTGAAGCTCACGCTTTACCTGCGTCCGGAGAACTGGTGAGCGAGGGCGTGCGGCGCATCGGGCTCGCGCTCGCGCTCGCCGGGTCGCTGGCCGCGACAGGCTGGGTCGCGAGCCAGGATGATTCGGCAATCCCGGCGCCGGGACCGAAAACGCCCGAGCCGGCGCGTGCGAAGGCGGTTGCGACGCCGCCTCGCACTGCTGCGATCGCCGCGCCGGCCGGACCGGAGCCCGAGCTCATGCTCGGCAAGCTCCACCGCGAAACGGCAAACACCAAGCCGGGCACCCTGTTCGAAAGCGACACCTGGGCGCCGCCGCCGCCGAAAGTCGTCGTAAAGCAGGGCCCCCCGCCCGCACCGGTGCCGCCGCCGCTGCCTTTCAAGTATTTCGGACAGATGAGCGAGGGCGGGCAGACGACGGTATTCCTCGATGCCGCCGACAGGAGCTACGCCGTGCGCGTCGGCGACGTGCTCGATGGGCGTTACAAGGTCGAGGACATCAAGGATCGCCTCGTCGTACTGACGTATCTGCCGCTGCAGCAGCGGCAGACCCTGACGATCGGGGACTGACGGAAAACAAATGACCTTCAAACGTACCGCCATCGCGGCCGCGCTGCTCGTTCTCGCCGGGTGCGCCGCAGATTCGAGCTTCGAGGAAGGCAAGAAGCTGCTCAGCGAGGGAAAGACCGAAGCCGGCCTCGAGCGCCTCGACAAAGCGAGCCGCGACAATCCGCGCAACGCTGAAATCCGCACGGCCTGGTCGCGCGAGCGCGCACTCGCGATAGCGAGACTCGCCGCGGAAGCGGAAAACGCGCGCAACGGCGGCCGCTTTGCCGAAGCCGAGAGCCTGTATAGGCGTGCGTTGAGCATCGACCCGAACGACGCGCGCGCCAGGGAGGGAATGGATGCCCTCGTCGCCTCGCGCCGGCACGAGCAGCAGATAGGCGATGCGCAAGCGCGGTTCGACCGCAGCGAAATGGAGTCGGCCGAGGCGATCGCGCGCATCGTCCTCGCGGCGGACCCGGCGCATCCCCAGGCGCGCGCACTCCTCGCCAGGATCATGGACGCGCGGAGCAGCCGCGGCGTGAGCTCTCCGGTGCTCGGCGCCGCGGCGGCAAAGCCGATCAATCTCGAGTTTCGCGACGCCAGCCTGCGATCGGTGTTCGACGTGATCGCGAAGACGAGCGGCGTCAACTTCGTGTTCGACAAGGACGTGCGCCCCGACCTGCGCTCGACGATCAACGCGCGCAACAGCACCGTGGACGACGTGATCAGGCTGATCCTCATGACCAATCAGCTCGAGCGCAAAGTGCTCAACGAAAACACGATGCTGATTTATCCGAACACGCCGGCCAAGCAGAAGGAGTATCAGGAGCTCGTGGTGCGCACCTTCTATCTCGCGAACGCCGACATCAAGCAGACCCTCACGATGATCAAGACGATGGTGAAGACGCGCGACGTATTCATCGACGAGAAGCTCGGTCTGCTCGTCATGAGGGATACGCCCGAGGCCGTGAGAGTGGCCGAGAAGCTGATCGCGGCGCAGGATCTCGCCGAGCCCGAAGTGACCCTCGAGGTCGAAGTGCTCGAAGTGGCTTCGAACCGGGTGCAGGAGCTCGGACTGAGGGTCGCCGAGCAGGTGCTGCTGACCAACCCCGCGACCGTGGCGGCGGGAGGGGTGGCCGCCGGCACGCTGGCCCGCGCGAGCGGCGGCCTGACCGCGTTTGTCGCCGCACCGCCGATCATCATCAACCTGCGCCAGCAGGACGGCATCACCAACGTGCTCGCAAACCCGCGCATCCGCGTAAAGAACCGCGAAAAGGCGCGGATACACATCGGCGACCGCGTCCCTGTCATCACGACCACCGCGACCGCGAACGTGGGCGTCAGCGCGTCCGTCAGCTATCTCGATGTGGGACTGAAGCTCGACGTCGAGCCTACGGTCCAGCTCCAGGGCGAAGTGATCATGAAAGTCGGCCTCGAAGTGAGCAACATCACGCGCGAGGTCGCGACGACCGGCGGCGGTCTCGCCTATCAGCTAGGGACTCGCAATGCAGCGACGACCCTGCGGGTGAGGGACGGCGAAACTCAGGTTCTTGCAGGGCTCATCCAGGATGACGAGCGCCGGACCGTGAATCGCATACCCGGCCTGGGCAGCCTGCCGATAATCGGACGACTGTTCTCCAACAACAACGAATCGAAAACCAAGACCGAAATCGTCCTGCTCATCACGCCTCGCATCGTCCGCACCATGGTCAGGCCGGACCACGTGGTGCCGGAATATTTCTCCGGCACCGATGCGGCCATCGGTGCGCAGCCGCTCTCCATACGATCGGGCAAGGGCTCGGTGACGATGTCCGGCAGTCAGGGGGCAAGTGCGACCGCGCCGGCTGCGCTCGATCGGCCCGATCCCGGCGCCACCAGGCAGCAGGCTGCGCCCCCCGCGCCACAGCCTGCCGCACCCGGCGCTGCACAAGCGCCTTCGAACGAGCCTTTTCAGCCTTCTCAGCCGCAGCCTCTGGGCGCGCAGCCTCCGGCGCCGCCGCCCGTGCCCACCTCGCCGCCGGCGCGATGAGCCGCGCGCACCGGCACGCGTATGCGGGCAACGGGTTCACCTACATAGAGCTCGTCGTCACCGTGGCGATCGTAGCGATACTCGCGGCGGGGGCGCTGCCGATGGTCGAGATCGCCGCGAGGCGCCACAAGGAGCTCGAGCTGCGCGCCGCATTGCGCGAGCTGCGCGCCGGGCTCGACCAGTACAGAAAAGCCTACGACGAAGGCCGCATCGCGCGCCGCACCAACGAGTCGGGTTATCCGCCGAGCCTGCAGGCACTCGTCGACGGTGTCGAGGATGCGAAGTCCGCGACCAAGAAGCGGATCTATTTCATGCGGCGCCTGCCGCGCGATCCTTTTTTCCGCGAGCCGGCTTCGAGCGCCGCCGCCACATGGGGCAAGCGCAGCTACTCGAGCGGTCCCGACGCGCCGCAGGAAGGGGAGGACGTGTTCGATGTGTACTCGCTTTCACCGGAGGCCGGCCTGAATGGCGTCCCCTATCGCGACTGGTAGTGCGGGCGCGGTTCCGCGCCGCGGCTGCGCGGCGTTCACGCTGATCGAGCTGCTCGTCGTCATGGCGATCATCGCGACGCTGCTCACCCTGGCGCTGCCGCGCTACTTCACCAGCGTCGACCGCTCGAAAGAGGCGGTGCTCAGGGAGGATCTGCGCGTGATTCGATCCTCGATCGACCAGTTCTACGCCGACAACGATCGCTATCCCGACACGCTGGAGACGCTTGCGGCAAAACGATACCTGCGCGCGGTCCCGGTCGATCCGATCACCAACAGCGCCGCGTCGTGGGTTGTCATGCCTCCGCCGGGAGACGCGGGACGCGGCGTCGTGTACGACGTGCGCAGCGGCGCTCCGGGCGCGGCGCTCGACGGCACGGCCTACGCGGAGTGGTGAACGCTCGCGCTCCGCATCCTCGAATAGCCCGTACGGACTAGTGCGCGGCGCAGACCCGTTCTCCACGGTTGTCACACAGCACTGCCATCATGATCCGGAGCTCGCACTGATGCGGGTTCCTCAAGCAGAAACAGGAGAGATCAATGTCATTCCTCAGGAAATTGTCGGTCATCGCCGTGTCCGCCGCGTTCGGCGCCGTGGCGATGCAGTCGTACGCGGATACGTATACCGGCCCGAGCAGCTCGGCGTCTCCGTATGTCGTCAACGTCCATCCGCGCGTCGACATCGTGTCCATTCTCACGACGGGCGACTCGGTCAGTACGAAACCCGACGGCGTGCGGCCGTACCGCATGGCCGGCATACCCGACGGGCTCGGCGCGTACGACAACGGCGACGGCACGTTCACGGTGCTGATGAACCACGAGCTCGGCTCCACATCGGGAATCGCGCGTCAGCACGGCTCGAACGGCGCGTTCATCTCGTCGTGGATCGTCCGCAAGAGCGATCTGAAGGTCCTGCACGGCGGCGACCACATCAAGCAGATCTACACGTTCGTCCCGGCAGCCGGCGCTTACACACCCGCGCCCGTCACCACCGTATTCAACCGTTTCTGCTCCGCCGACCTGCCTGCGCGTTCCGCGCTGTACAACAGCAAGACGGGTAAAGGCTATGCGGGCCGCATTTTCCTGAACGGCGAGGAATCGGGCCCGACCGGCCGCGCGTTTGCCCACATCGCGACCGGCCCGAACGCCGGCATCAGCTACGAGCTTCCCGACATGGGCAAGAGCTCGTGGGAAAACATCCTGGCCAACCCGTACGAGCAGGACAAGACCATCGTCATCGGTCTGAACGACACGAGCCCGGCGGGTCAGCTCTCGGTCTACATCGGCGAGAAGCGCGACACCGGCACCGAGATCGAGAAGGCGGGATTGCGCGGCGGTTCGTTGCAGGCCATCCTGGTCCCCGGCGTGGCGGTGGAAGACCGTGACACCGGCGTCCCCTCGGGAAGCAGCTTCACCCTCGGCACGCCGGCAAACTTCACCGGTTTCCTGCGGCCCGAAGACGGCTCGTGGGACCCGACCAATCCCAACGTGTTCTATTTCGTGACGACCGACCGTTACGACAGCATCAAGGATCCGACCGGCACGCCGGCTGCCCAGAAAGGCAGGAGCCGCCTGTATCGCCTGACGTTCAAAGACATCCGTCACCCGGAGTCTGGCGGCAAGATCGACCAGCTCGTCGACGGCAGCGGCCCGAACCAGATGTTCGACAACATCACGGTCGACGGCGCCGGCAACGTGCTCATTCAGGAAGACGTGGGTAACCAGAAACGCTCCGGCCGTATCTGGCAGTACAGCCCGCGTAACGGCAGCCTGACCGAGCTCGCAAAACACGATCCGAAACGCTTCGGCGACAGCGACGGCACCGTGCCGACCCCGCCGTTCAACAGCGACGAGGAATCGTCGGGCATCATCGAGATCACGCAGTTGCTCGGTCTCGACCAGGACGATGACGAGCACGGCAAGCGCGACGACGAGCGCGACGAGCGCGGCCGCAGCCGCAGCGCGCCGTGGGCCAAGGAGGGGCATCGCTACTTCCTCGGCGATGTGCAGGCGCACTACAACGCCGGCGATCCTGAGCTGGCTGAAGGCGGTCAGCTCTTCCTGATGGCGGTTCCGAAGTAAGTCTCGTGCGGCGAGCGGAGCACGACGGCCGCTCGCCGCACGGGTCATCCAGGATGTCCATCAATCGTTTTCCTTGACCATTCAATTTTAAAAAAGACTCCCACATGCACATGAAACTCATCCCGGCGCTCATCGCCTCCATCTTCTGCGCGCACGCGGCGCACGCCGCCACGGACCTCGTCGCCATCGGCAAGATCAGCGGCAGCTACGAGGATTTCGCACTGGCGACAGCGGGCAAGCTGGAGAACGGCGCGCCCGGCAACGGCCTGGGCGGCCTGGGCTCCGGTATCGCATATGCAGGGGGCAACGAGTTCGTCGCGGTGCCTGACCGCGGCCCGAACGCCGCGGCGTACAACCCCTCGGTCGACGACACGACGTCTTACGTCACCCGGTTTCACACGCTCCACATGAGCCTCGCCCCCAGCGTCACGGGTGCGCCGCTCCCGTACACCCTGACCCCGATGATCACCGGAACGACGCTGCTCTCGAGCCGCACACCTCTCGTCTACGGCACGGGCGCGGGAGTGGGCCTGCCGGGCGGTGAGCCTGCGTTGAATACCCGGAATACCCACTATTTCACCGGGCGTTCCGACAACTTCGATCCCTCACGTCCCTCCACCGACCCGCGCAATGCGCGCTTCGACCCGGAAGGTGTGCGCGTGTCCAACGACGGCAAAAGCGTGTTCATCTCGGATGAGTACGGGCCGTACCTCTACCAGTTCGACCGTGCGACGGGCCAGCGCATCAAGGCTTATGCGCTGCCGGCCAAGCTCGCGGTCAGCAAGCTCAGCCCGAGAGGCGATGCGGAGATCAGCGGTAACACTTCCGGTCGCGTCGCAAACAAGGGGATGGAGGGGCTCGCGATCACGCCGGACGGTAAAACCCTGGTCGGCGTCATGCAGGCGCCGCTCATCCAGGACGGCGGCAAGACGATCCGGCTCGTCAAGGTGGATATCGAAAGCGGAGCGACGCGCGAGTATGCCTACACACTCACCGCGGGATCCGGCGTGAGCGAGATCCTGGCGATCAACGACCATGAATTCCTCGTCGACGAGCGCGACGGCAAGGGACTGGGCGACGGATCGGCAGCCAAGGTGAAGCACCTCTACAGGATCGATCTCGCGAATGCCCAGGATGTCAGCGGAATCACCGGCGCCGCGCTGGCGGCCAAAGCGGTCACCAAAACGCTGTTCCTCGATCTCGTTGCAGCACTGACCGGTCACGGAATCTCGATGACCGATATTCCGGCGAAACTGGAAGGCATCGCGTTCGGGCCGGATGTGATGATGAACGGCATCAAGCGTCACACCCTGTTCGTCGTCAACGACAACGACTTCAATGCGGCTGTCGGCGGCGTCGACAATCCGAACCAGATCATCGTGTTCGCATTCGACAACGCCGACCTGCCGGGCTACGTCGCCCAGCAGTTCAAAGACGACCGCGGGGGAGAGCGCGGCGATCGCGACTGAACCGAACCAGTCTCGGAAAGAGCCCGCCGCACGGCGGGTTTTTTTGACTGACTGATCCCGATGGACTATGCGCCACGGCGCCGCCGGTGATTTGCGCGAGGCGCACAACGACTTTTCGTGTCGTCGACAGTCGCGGTCCGCCATTTCATCGAGCTGCAATGATTTGTGGTTAGCGTTGCACTGACGGGTGCGCTCACGCCGGGCGCTCCCGGTCGACGACTTTACAAAGGGAAGACAATGAAAAGATTCACCGCTTCGGTCGCGCTCATCGCGGCCGTACTCGCGTCGGGCTCGGTTTGCGCCGACGACGCCAAAGCCAGGAAATCGCGCTCGCCGGACGAATTCACGCTGGCCGTCTTTGGCGACTGGCCGTACGGCAAGGTCCTGTTCGACTCGGCGCGCTTGCTGATCGACTCGATCAACTCGGACCCGGAAGTGAGCCTGACGCTCCACATCGGCGACATCCACGCCGGCACCCAGCCCTGCACCGGCGCCGGCCTGAATCCGGTTCCGCCCGGCGCGTATCCCTCGTACAACCAGCAGGTCTTCGATCTGTTCGAGCAGTTCAGGGCGCCGTTCGTATACACGCCCGGCGACAACGAGTGGACCGACTGCCAGAAGAAGAAGGAGCTCTCCAGCGGCGCGCCGCTCAACGAGCTGGCGGCGGTTCGCAGCCTGTTCTTTCCCCATGCCGGTTTCACGCTGGGCGGGCACAAGAAACGCGTGTCGACGCAGGCCACTGAATTCGATCGCAGGTATCCGGGAGATGCACGGTTCGTCGAGAACGTGATGTGGGAGCAGGGACGGATCGTCTTCGTCACGCTGAACATGCCGGGGTCCAACAACGACGGCCTCGCCTGGGCAGCCCCCTACACGGACGAAACGGCGCGTGCCGCCGAAGCCGCTCAGCGCACCCTCGCGGACCTGCGCTGGCTCGATGCGGCGTTCGACCGGGCGGAGGAGGAACACGCAAAAGCCGTCGTGATCGGTCTCCAGGCGGACATGTGGGATCCTGCCGCCGTCGTCGCGGGTGGCGATGGGCTGAGCAACTACACGATCTTCGTGCACGAGCTCGCACAGCGCAGCGCCCGCTTCGGGCGTCCCGTCCTGCTGATCAACGGGGATTCACACGTATTCGGCGCCGACCGCCCGCTTGCCGATCCGAACAGCGCCACGGGAAAGATCCACGGCACGCAAGCGGTGCCTAACCTCACGCGCATCACCGTTCAGGGATCGACGACCGCGCCCGCCGAATGGGTCCGCCTGACGGTCGATCCCGATTCACCCAGCGTGTTCAGCTGGGAAAACGTGCCGTACTGCAAAGATCCCCTGACGAGCTGTCTGTAGGAGGCTGGGAGGCGCCGATTCTCATGCGCCTGTCCAGTCCCGCCTGACGGGCTCGCACGGCGCATCAAAGCGCCGTGCGAGCCCTGAGCCGGTCTATCTGTTCGAGAACGCGAGGCACATAGCTTCGCGTTTCCGCGTACGCGGGAATCCGGTTCCCCGACGCGATGACCGCACCGGCACCCGCGTTGTACGCCGCGAGCGCAAGCCGCAGATCCCCGCCGAAACGCACCAGCAGGTCGCGCAGCAGCCGCGCGCCCGCGCGCACGTTTTGCGCAGGGTTCCACACGTCGTCCACCCCATAACGAATTGCGGTGTCGGGCATGAGCTGCATCAGGCCGCTTGCGCCTTTGCGCGATCGCGCGCGCACGTTGTAACCCGATTCGACCGTGATCACTGCGTGCAGCAGTGCGGCGTCGACGTTCTGCTCGAGTGCGATCTGCGCGACGAGGGGTGCGTACTGCTTTCGTGCCTGTGCGATGCCGCTGTCGTTCATCGGCTTCCGCGCCCGGGCGTCGTCTGCGGGGTTGGCCGGCGCGTCGCCGGTTGCGGAAAGCTCCTTCGCGATAAGGACATAACGGCCGTCGAGCGGCGCCGTGCTCAGATGCGCGGCGCCCTGCTCGTCGACGAAGCCGTAGATGTCGGCACAGCACGGACCGGCCGGGACTGAGAGCAGGCACAGCCAAAAGGTTGAGAATGGGCGGGACATCGAAGGCTCTGGCGGACGTAGCCGAAAACACGCGTGGGGACGAGTCTGACACGCGAGCATGAACGCTTGATGAATCGCCGCGCATGCCCGTTCCGATACGTAAGCGCATAGCCTGCTGGAGCTATTTCGCATCCAGTGGACCGCATGGGCGCCCCTAACGTCGTTCGCGGCGGCTCGCATTCGGGCAACGTCAACGCCGTCGACCTTGCGCGGAAAGGACTGCTCGACGTGCTCTCGTCCGATTACGTGCCGTCCAGCCTCCTGCACGCGGCTTTCCTGCTCACCGAACAGGCAGGCTTCAGCGTGCCCGACGCGGTCGCCACGGTGACGGCCAATCCCGCGCGGTTTGCGCGGCTTCCCGATGGCGGAGAGATCGCAGCAAGCAAGCGCGCGGATTTCTGCCGGGTGCGGACGACCGGCGGGATACCGACGGTAGTCGCGGTCTGGCGCGAAGGCCGCAGGGTCGTATGAGGATC
>JAQGMV010000105.1 GCA_028292225.1 Betaproteobacteria bacterium | reverse complement strand
CAGCCCAATCCGCGTGGCTGACGACCGTGAGAGTTTCATGGCATTCATTCGAGACTGGCGCTTCCTTCACATAGAGCAACTTGACGCGCTTGCGCACAGCAACGGCCTACGCTTGCAAGAGGCCACTCGATATTCAAAGCGGCTTGAATGAGAGCGCGCTGATGTGGCCGACTTTCACGTTGGGAATGTAGAACCGGATCCCCTCGAGATTTCGCCCACCTCGTTCCGACTCAACTCTTCATTCAATGCCATGGCTCGCTCCCTCACATCGGTCATTGTTTAAATCGACACGAAAATTTCAGCGCTGCTTCATACCCATGAATGGGGCAGGCCAAAGAGTCTCATAGTTTAAAAGTTCTGGCTCCAAAGAGTACCGGCAGTGCCACCAGACGGTCGCGCACCTCGCCCCATATGCGTTACGCTCGGGGTGGCTCGATAAAACATTTGACGATCTCTTCGAAAGCCTGGATCTGAACGCCGCTGCTCATCCCGACCCGCAGACCGATACGCCGTATGCGGCGGCGCGTCTCCTCGTAGCGCTCGCGCTGATGACGGTTGGCGCCTGCGGCATGTACATCGTGCCTGTGGTGCTGCCGGCCGTGCAGGCGGAGTTCGGCGTTGCACGCGCAGACGCGGCCCTGCCGTACTCGCTGCTGATGATCGGATTCGGCATCGGCGGATTGCTCATGGGCCGCCTCGCCGACCGCTACGGCGTGATGGTCCCGCTCCTGATCGGCGCAGCGGGTCTGGGCGCCGGCTTCGCAGTGGCGGGCACGACGCACAGCCTGTCGGGCTTCATGCTCGCGCACGGACTGCTGATCGGTCTTGTGGGTAGCGCCGCCATGTTCGCGCCGCTCATCGCCGATACGTCGTTGTGGTGGGTGCGCCGTCGCGGAATCGCCGTCGCGATCTGCGCCAGCGGCAACTATCTCGGCGGTGCGCTGTGGCCGCCTGTCATCCAGCATTACGTCGAGCAGCTCGGATGGCGCCAGACGTATTTCGGGCTCGGGTTGTTCTGCTTCCTGGCCGTCACGGCGCTCGCGTTCTTCATGCGCCGCCGGCCACCGCTTGCACTGCCCGCCGCCCGGGGTCCGGCCGATGTCCGTCGAACGGCGTCGCCTTTCGGGCTCAAGCCGTTACAGGCGCAGACGCTGCTGTGCATCGCGGGCGTGGGGTGCTGCGTGGCGATGTCGATGCCGCAGGTCCACATCGTCGCGTACTGCGCGGACCTGGGTTACGGCGCCGCGCGCGGCGCCCGGATGCTTTCCGTCATGCTCGCCTTCGGCGTCGCGAGCCGGCTCATCTCCGGCGCGATCTGCGATCGCATCGGCGGCTTGCGCACCCTCCTGCTCGGCTCAGCGCTCCAGGGCGTGGCGCTCCTGCTGTTCCTGCCCTTCGATACGCTCGTCTCGCTCTACGTCATCGCGGCTTTGTTCGGGCTCTTCCAGGGCGGCATCGTGCCGTCGTACGCGATCATCATCCGCGAGCATTTCCCGGCGTCGGAAGCGGGCGCGCGCGTGGGCCTCGTCATCATGTGCACGCTTTTCGGCATGGCGCTGGGCGGCTGGATGTCCGGCAAGGTGTTCGACCTTACGGGCTCCTACCGGGCGGCATTCCTGAACGGCATCGCCTGGAACGCGCTCAACCTGACGATCGCGTTCTTTCTGCTTTATCGGACGCGCCTGGTCATGCGGCGAGGCGCGCAAGCGCCGGCTGCATAGGGAAGACGGCCGGTCGCGGGCAAGGCGTACACAAGGGGCGGACCGCAATACAATTGAGAGTCTCGCAGTCAATTCCGAATAGTGAACAGGAGAATTCGCGATGCCGTTGGTCAAGGCTTACGACGAAGTGGAAAACCCCCGAATCGAGCGCCACCTGCCCAATGGGCATTTCGCCTGGCGCACCGACTTCATCAAGCGCCCGGAAGACAAGAGCGTCGACACGCCCATGGCGTTCCTCGCAGAGGGCTCGGCTAATCGTGTGCTGCGTGTGCATTTTCACGTAGTGGACCAGTTCCAGGTGATGTACAACGGCTCCGGCTCGGTGGGCAAGCACGCGGTCGGCCCCGGCGCGGTGCATTTCTCGCGCGCGTACACGCCCTACGGACCGATCTCGTACAGCGACAAAGGCCTGGGTTTCATCACCTTGCGTGCGCATCGCGATCCCGGCGCGCAGTACCTCCCCGAGAGCCGAAGCGTGCTCGACAACGTGGCCAATCGCACGCCCTGGCAGATCACCGCATTCCCGGACTTCGATATCGTGCCCGGCGAGCACGGTGTCGCGATGAAAGCACTGGACGGTCTGCAAGGGCACGACGGCCTTGCCGGTTTCTCGGTGAAGATGAACGCCGGCGCGAAAGCCTATGCGCCCGATCCGTTCAAGGGCGATGGCCAGTACATCCTGGTGATGAAGGGCGCAATCGTCCATGAAGGCAAGGTCAGGAGAGACCTGGCGATCATCTGGGTGGGCAGGGACGAAGGCCCGTTCGAGCTCGTCGCCGGCCCGGACGGTGCGGAAGCGATCATCCTGAACTTCCCGGTTCCCGGCGGCGGCATACCCGACGAAGCCAAGCCGGTTGCGGCCGACGCCGACGGGGAGCTCAAGACCTGGCAGTGCATCCTGTGCGCATTCGTGTACGACGAGGCCGCCGGTATGCCGGAGGAAGGCATCGCGCCCGGAACGCGCTGGGCAGACGTGCCGGAGACATTCGGTTGCCCGGACTGCTCGGCGAAGAAGGCCGACTTCGAGATGATCGAGTTCTGAGGTCTGCGTCGACCGGATAGCGGGGCATCGGCACGCGGGGTGACCCGCGGCCGCCCCACCCGCACGACGGGTACTGCGGGGCACGCGTTACGGCGCCAGGGAGGATGCGGAATGAGACTGTCGTGGCTGATGAGCATGGCTGCCGCTCTTGCGTCAGTCGCACTGGCCGATGCAGCTTCGGCGCAAGGCGTGTATCCGGCCAAGCCGATCCGGATGATCGTGCCGTTTCCGCCCGGCGGAGGCACCGACATCCTTTCACGGCTCGTCGCCAACAAGCTCACCGAGTCGGTCGGGTGGCAGATCGTCGTCGACAACAGAGGGGGCGCGGGCGGCAACATCGGGCTCGACGCTGCGGCGAAAGCCGCGCCCGACGGCTACACGATGGTGATGGGGCAGACGAGCAACCTGACGATCAATCCATCGCTCTACAGCAAGTTGCCGTACGACTCGCTCAGGGATTTCACGCCGGTGTCGGTCGTTGCATCGTCGCCGATCGCGTTCATGGTCTTTGCGAAAGCGCCTTATCGCACGCTCAACGATCTGATCGCCGCGGGCAAAGCGAAGCCCGGCGAAGTGACGTTCGCCACGACGGGCAACGGGACGGTCGGACATCTCACCGGCGAGCTGATGCAGCGCATCGCGGGAGTGAAATTCGTGCACGTTCCCTACAAGGGATCCGCGCAGGCGTTTCCCGATCTGCTGGGCGGACGCATCGGTTTCTTTCTCGCTTCGCTCGAGACCGCGATACCGCAGATGAAAGCCGGCGCCATCCGCACCCTCGCGGTGACCTCGGCGCAGCGCGTTCCGGCGCTGCCGGAGATTCCGACAGTAGGGGAGTCCGGCTATCCGGGTTTCGAGACGGCGACGTGGTATGGAATCCTGGTTCCCAAAGGCACGCCGCAGCCCATCGTCGCGCGGCTCGGCACCGAGATCGTCAAGGTGCTCGAGTCGGCGGACGTGAGGGAGCGCATGGCTGCGAACGGCGGCGCGACGATCAAGCCCGGACCCGCCGCGTTCGATGCGCAGTTGAAGAGCGAGCTCACGAAATGGAGCCGCGTCATCCGGGAAGCGGGCGTGAAAATCGAGTAACTGTACGAGAGGTCTGAGGAAGGCACTGTCGCCAGATTGCGTCGCGTTTTCGGGCGCGGAAATAGTCGCGCCGCGTTGCCCAGTCAATTGCTCTACGCTCGGCTGAGCTGATCAGGCCTTACGCCTCTAAGAGGCACTTGGCGTACACGTTCCAGAAGGTTTCTGCGCATGGGAAGAGAACCTACTAATCAAGAACAGCGTTCTGACGAAGCGCTGCGGCAGAAGTTGCCGCCGGGCTTGCGGTTAGTTCACACGCTCCGAGGTCACTCGGACACGATAGGCCGTATCGCATGGTCTTCTGGTGGGTCGTTCATCGCCTCTCCTTCTTTTGATAAGACTGTTCGAATATGGAACCCATCGACCGGTCAGCAATTGCAAGAACTAAAAGGACATACGCGACGGGTGGTTACCGTCGCGTGGGCACCCGACGCGAATCGAATAGCCTCGGGCGGCGACGAGGAACGCATCCGAATTTGGGATGCGCGCAGTGGCGAAATGATTTCGCAACTTCAACGAGCACACGAACGTGCGGTTGTCAGCCTAGCGTGGTCGCCGAGTGGGGAACTGTTGGCTTCAGGCGGCTGGGATGGGACGATCGGAATTTGGGATGGGATATCTGGACGCTTGCTCGACCGGTTTCACACGAACCATGTACATGTGACCTGCGTGGCATGGTCTCGAAGTGGTGATCGCCTTGCGGCATGCGGATATACAGATATCCCAAGCATATGGAGTAGTAACTCGTGGCGCGACATTACGCCAGCTTGGACCGCAGTCGTAAATAGAAATAGGCGAATCTACGGTGTCGTGTGGAGTGTGGATGACGAGCGTTTGTTCTGCGCCTCAGCGAGCGCCTCGGTGATGACATTTCGCATCGCCGAAGGATTGGTGACTGACCTAGAGGGTCATACAGGCGAGGTCAGGTCCGTCTCTTGTTCTGCAGACGGGCAGCTCATTGCCTCAAAAGGGGCTGTAAACGACAACAGCGTGCGTCTGTGGGATGCGAATACATTTGCTCAGATTTGTATGATTCCAGAGTCGTCAACACATAGTTGGCGGCCGAATCTGGCATTTCATCCCCAAGAGCCGTTCCTTGCCACATTAGGCGATCAGGACGCGGCCATCCGCATCTGGGAGCTAGATATCCCATCTCTGCTTGGACAGGTCAGGGAGCCCAGCGCTCACTACGTCAATGCCAAAGTAGTCTTGGTGGGTGACACAGGCGTGGGTAAGTCGGGTTTAAGTCTAGTGCTGAATAGGCAGCCCTTCCAGGCAACAGATTCCACGCCCGGTAGGCGCGTCTGGATGTTCGACTCACGAGAGGTGGCGATCAGCAGCAATGTAAAACAGACTCGCGAGACCCTCCTATGGGATTTGGCCGGACAGCCGGGCTATCGGGTTATCCACCAATTGCATCTTAATGAAGTGGCCGTTGCGCTCGTCGTCTTCGATGCGCGTAGCGAGATTGATCCCTTGGCCGGAGTACGGCACTGGGAGCGCGCGTTGCGCTTGGCCCACGAGCGCCAAGGCGCCGCAGGAATACCGATGAGGAAATTATTGGTGTCTGCCCGTAATGACCGTGGAGGTGTATCCATCGGTGAAGAGCGTCTCCACGTACTGCTCAAAGAATTTGGTTTCGACGCATTTTTCAAGACTAGTGCCAAAGAAGGTTGGCAGATCGCCGACTTACGAGAGGCAATTGAGCAAGCAATTCCTTGGGGAATCCTCCCTGAAGTGTTGTCGTCTCGATTATTCGCCGATATCAAATCATTTTTACTAACAGTGAAACAGACCGGACAGCTACTAGCATTGTCTAGCCAGCTTTTTGATGACTTCGCCCGCGAACATCTCGACATAGCTCGGCAAGTTACGAATCTTCAAGCGCAGTTCGACACATGTATTGGGCGACTTGAGAACCGCGACCTGATCCGTCGTTTGACATTCGGCGGCTACCTGTTGCTTCAACCGGAACTACTGGATGCCTACGCGTCCGCCATGGTTAACGCGGCAAAGGATGAGCCAGACGGACTGGGCTCACTGGCTGAGGATATCGCGTTGACTGGTAAATTTTTTGTGCCAACTGAGCAAAAGATTACGGACTTGAGCCAAGAGCAATTGTTGTTGCACGCGACAGTGGAAGAACTCGTTCGCCACGATCTCGCGCTGCGAGAAAACGCGGATGATGGACGGTATCTTGTGTTTCCGTCGCAGTTCAATCGCGATTATGAGGACGCGCCTGAGCCGAAGGGTAAGGCTGTTGCGATCACCTTTGATGGCCCCGTGCAGAGCCTTTACTCGACGCTGGCGGTACGGCTAGGGCATAGCGGTTTGTTCACTACTGGCCGGTTCGAGATGTGGCGCAACGCAGCTATTTTCAACGCCAAGGCGGGAGGCAATTGTGGCCTGTTCGTGTATGAGTTTGCCGAGGCTCGCGGTCGTTTGATTTTGTTCTTCGATGATTACACGAGCGTCGAAACGCGTTTTCACTTTGAAGAATTTGTCGTCGCCCACGTACAGCGGCGTGCGCTGCGAAGCACAGTAGAAGTAGTGCGATTTTTTGTGTGTTCTGGCTGCGGTGATCCAGTCCCTGACAATTATGTTAAGCGGCTGCGGGACAAAGGTACGCTGACATTTAGCTGCCCGTGCGGAGGAGCGGTTGAATTGGTCGAGCCTAAGGAGCGCTTGCATTTTCTGTCACAAGTGGACGTCATGGACGAATCAGCTGACGGCCAGAGAGACTTTGATGCCTTCGTAATGTCGGCGAAAGGAGAAACAAGTACCAGGAGCTTTCGCGAATGGGCGGGGGGTGACCGCATTACGCTAGCAATCGTGTTCACCGATGTACTCAGTTCGACGGCAATAGGAGAGGAAATCAGGGATGAGGCGATGGACGAGGTCCGTCGGGCGCACTTTGCGCGGAGTCGTGAGCTGATTGATCAGTTCAATGGAAGGGAAATCAAGACCATCGGCGATAGTTTCATGGCTGCATTTAGGTCTGCCGATGGCGCACTGGACTTCGCACGATCGTTGCAGAAAAACACTGGCCATACGAAAGTGCAGGTCCGCGCTGGCATTCATATTGGGCCGATGCATGTGGACGAAGGTGACGTGTTCGGCGGTACCGTGAATTTTGCTGCCCGAGTTGTTGGAGCTATCGAAGCTGCTGAAATCTGGCTAAGCAACCGGGCCAAAGAAGACATCGACCGTTTGGGCGCTGCAAATCACAACCAATTGAGTTGGCAGCCGCATGAAGGCATCGTGATGAAGGGATTCTCCGGTAGTTACACACTTTGGTCGCTAAAGAATGCCCGGAGAAAGCCAGCACCGTGATGGCGGTCGAATCTACCCACTTTTTCCATCAGATTTCGGGCCGAGCAGTGAAACAACAACGAACTTCCAAATGGAACCGCGTCATCAGAGACGCGGGCGTGAAAATCGAGTAGCGGCTTAAAAGGTCAGATCATGAAAGTCCATGGAAGCTGTCACTGCGGGCACGTGAGTTTCGAGGCCGATGCGGATCCCGATAAAGTCGGCCTCTGCCACTGCACCGACTGTCAGGTGGCCACGGGTTCGGCTTTTCGAACCAACGTGCCTGTTCCCGGGAATAACTTCACGATGCTCTCCGGGGAACCGACGATTTACATCAAGACGACCGCGGAGAGCGGCAATCCGCGTGTGCAGGCGTTCTGCCCCAAATGCGGGACGTCGATCTACTCGACCACGCCCGGCGATGGGCCGCAGGCATCGTACATGGTCCGTGTCGGGACATTGCGCGAGCGCGACCAGCTCGTGCCCAAGGTGCAGAACTGGTTTCTCTCGGCGCTGCCGTGGGTCAGCGGAATCGGTGCGCTGTGCAAGAATGAGAAGGGGGCGGGGTAGTGAGGGATGCGCAGTGAATCTCTACCATCGTAGACCGTCGAACAAATGGTGGTTGATGACTATCTCGATAGATTGGTCTGGATACTATGGCGGAGTGGCTCACTAGATGAGTCACGCACGACATGTGGGGACTTGCGGACTATTTAGCACAAGACGTCTTCGCAGTCGGCGAGAGCGGGCGTACTATGACTCGTGCGCTGTTTAGCGGGGCAAAGACGATGGGCAAGAACTCAAAAATAGAATGGACGCACCACACGTTCAATCCGTGGTGGGGCTGTATCAAGGTGTCGCCGGCTTGCAAGCACTGCTACGCAGAGATGTGGGCGCGTCGCGTCGGTATGCAACTCTGGGGTGCGGGATCAGATAGGCGCTTTTTCAGCGACGCGCACTGGCTGCAGCCGACACGATGGAACCGCGAGGCCCAACAGGCAGGTGAGCGTCGCCGGGTCTTTTGTGCGTCAATGGCAGACGTGTTTGAAAATCGCCGTGATCTTGATGCGGCGCGGGCTCGGCTCTGGCCGATTATCGAGGCGACGCCGAACCTTGACTGGCTATTGCTTACGAAACGCCCACAGCATATCGCGCGCCTCGCGCCGTGGCGCAATGAGTGGCCACGCAACGTCTGGCTCGGTACGACCGCTGAGACGCAGCGCTGGGCGAACGAGCGGATACCGCGGCTGCTGGAGCAGCGCGCCGCGATTCATTTCGCGTCATGCGAGCCATTGTTAGGATCGCTCGACCTTACGCCGTGGCTGGGCGCACCCGCGGCTGAGAACACCCGGCTAAACTGGGTAATTGCGGGTGGCGAGAGCGGCAGTGCGAAGGCAAGGCCGATGAATCCGGAGTGGGTGACGGACCTCCGGGATCAGTGCGAGGATGCGCGTGTGCCGTTTCACTTCAAACAGTGGGGTCATTGGGGGCCTACGCCGCAGCGCGCCGGCCGGGACACCGTCACGTTTGTAGATCGAACCGGGCACGTGCTGTCTTTGGCCAAGCTCGGAAAGCACGCTACGGGTCGAGTGTTTGATGGTCATACATGGGACGGCTTTCCGCGGGCGGCATGAAGCGCAAGCTGCCGCCATCGTTGTCCTTGTTCGATGAACCCCCGCCAAAACCGCGAGATCGGCAGTCGCGCGACACAGCCGGCCTGCCAAAGGGGCTGAGTCCAGATGACTATGACGTAGATGACGACGGCCACGTACGCGAGTTGGTTGGTACGTGGGCTCGCGATAAGCACGCGCGCCTCGAGAAGTACGTTCACATCAGCGCTGCTACCCGAAAGAAGTGGCTACGCCCAGGCGCCGCTGGAGCGGCGTACATTGACCTATTTTCCGGTCCTGGCCGCTGCCGAGTCAAAGATACAGACACTGTTATTCCTGGCAGTCCCGTTGTTGCGTGGCGCAAGGCCGTAGAGCGCGACTCGGGCTTTAGCCGCATGATTGTGGCCGACGCTCGCCCGAGCATCAGCGATGCGATTCACCATCGTCTTGCGTCGGACGGAGCCCCAGTGGAGGCCTTTGTCGGCACAGCGGACGCCACCGTTGAGCAGGCCGTCTCCGCCGTTGATAAGCGAGGGCTTCATTTGGCTTTCCTCGATCCATACGATCTGATCTCGTTGCCCTTCGACGTGATAAGAAAGCTAGCCCGCCTCGATCACGTCGACATAATGATTCACGTGAGTCTGCAGGACCTCACCCGCAACCTCCGCCGCTACATCCTTGAACCCCACTCCGCGCTTGATGTGTTCGCGCCAGGGTGGAGGACCGCGGTAGATGTGGAGATGCCCGATGCGCGCGTGCGCTCGGAGCTGTTCCAGCACTGGCGTGGCCTGCTCAAGACTATCGGGATGCAGACTACGGAGGCCGCGGAACTCGTGTCGGGACCGTCCAATCAGCCGCTTTACTGGCTTGCTTTTGCCGCGAGACATCCATTGGCGCTACGGTTTTGGAACGACGTCAGGGACCTTGGCGGGCAGAGCGACTATCTCCGCGCGATCTGAGCTGCGGTTGCGCAGCGAGTGCCGCGAACCGATGCACTGAGGAGGGACGCTTCAATGACCCGCTGCTGCTTTCAGACCGGGTCACATCCGCCTCAGAAAGGCGGAACGTCGATCTACTCGACTGCGCCCGGCGATGGCCCCGCAGGCGTCGTACATGGTTCGCGCGGGAACCTTGCCCGAGCGCGATCAGCTCATGCCCAAGGTGCAAAACTGGTTTCGCTCGGCGCTGCCGTGGGTCACCGGGATTGGTGCGTTGCGAAAGAACGAGAAGGGGCACCGTAGCGTCAGGCGGTTTCGATAACCCCGGTTACGTTATTGACTGACACCGGAACGTCCGCGAAGAGGATGTCCGGGGGCGTGCCGTACTTCTCGGTGACCATGGCTTTCCATTCGGACGTGTAGCACGCGTCTGCATCCGTCCTGGATTTCCAGAAATAAATTCCGCCCGCGCGGTCCCCGGACTCGCTGAGGAAGTAGTGCTTGCTCGCGAGCCCGGGCTTCCCCAGATACTTCGGTGCCGTGGATTTGAAGACCGTGGCCGCCTGCTCGACGGTCCAGCGCTGGGGCAGCTTGAATGTCACTATCGAGACGATCATTTCACACCTCCTGACCATAAGCGCGTCGTGCGGCTGCCGGAGTGCGACATACTTTTCTCCGACCCCGTTACTCGCCCTTGATGCCGAGCTTCCTGATGACGTTGGCCCACATCGCGCCTTCGTCGCGCAGGAGCGCCTGCGTTTCCTTGGGCGACGTCGATGAGACCTCGGAGCCGCTGCTGAAGACGAGGTCGTTCACTTCCTTCATCTTCATGATCTTGACCGTTTCCTCGAAGAGCCGAGCTACGACCGCCGCGGGCGTCTTCGCGGGCGTCAGCAGCCCGACCCAGCCCTCGATCGCATAGCCGGGCACGCCGGACTCGGCGATCGTCGGAAGGTCGGGCAGCACCGACGAGCGCTTGCCCGCGGTCACGGCAATCGCCTTGAGCCTGCCGGACTTCACGTGCGGGATCGCCGACGGCGCGGTCGCGAACGAAACCTGCGTCTCGTTGCCGATGACGCTCACGATCGCAGGACCGCCGCCCTTGTACGAGACGCTGATGATGTCGGTGTTCGTCATGAGCTTGAACTGCTCGACCGCGAGATGGTTGCTCGTGCCGACGCCGGGATGCCCGTAGCTGAGCTTCCCGCCCTGCGCTTTCGCGAGCGCGATCAGCTCCTTGATGGAGCTCACCTTGAGGTTGGGATTCAGCACGACGACGTGCGTGTACTTGATGTACTGCGTGACTGCGGTGAGGTCGCGCGCCGGCGAGTAAGGCAGCTTGGGGTAAAGACTCGGGCTCACCGTGATCGGGCCTTCCGAAGTCGCGAGCAGCGTGTAGCCGTCGGGGGCGGCCTTGGCGACGATGTCCGTGCCGATGTTGCCGCCTGCGCCGCCGCGGTTGTCGATGACCACCGGCTGCTTCAGCAGGTTCGGCAGGTTCTGGGAAAGAATGCGGGCCCCGAAGTCCGACGACCCGCCGGGCGGGAACGGGCACACGATCCGGATCGGCCGTTCGGGGTAAGCCTGGGCATACGCGCCGCCCGCACAACCGAGCACAGCGACGATGGACAACAAACCGCTTGCGACACGCTTCATCGGACGGTCCTCCTCGGTATATGCCGCGCGGGTCGATGCTGTGCGGCTCAGCAGTTTCATGTGGAACTCATCATGACCCAATCCGCCGTTTCACGCGACCGCGGTAGTTCCGGAGGGCTGCATCACCGGGGCGGATGGGGGCCTGTGGAATGACGAAACTGAAGCTGCCATCAGCCGGACGCCGGAGAGCATTCGACGCTGGTCGGACATCCCGATCGCGATTCAACCGTCCCACGCCGTCATGTTTGAGGCGCTATACGTTCGAGTGAAGCGCTGCTGTCCGCTCTTGCCGACGAGGGTGATGCCGGGCTCGACTTCAGCAAAGCTTCGGGAGGGCGGGAGGTGCTAGGCTTGCGCCTTTGCGAATTTCGAGTCGATAAAATGACGAAAGTTAATGAAGCCGTGGCGCGCGAGGCGTTCGAGCAGGCGATCGCCACCCACAAGCAGGACTTCGGCGAGTTTTTCCTGATACGCCTCTACGGGATGGAGGTCGAGTACACCGACGAGGAATGCAGGATCAGCTTCGAGGTGAAGGACTTCATGCACAACCCGCAGGGCGGCCTGCACGGCGGGGTGATCGCCTTCGTGCTCGACATCTCGATGGGCCATCTCCTCTACCGGCGCAGCGGTCCCGGCGCCACGCTGGAGATGAAGGTGCAGTACCTGACGGTGGCGCGCTCGGGGCGCCTCACCTGCATCGCGCGGTTCCTGCGCCACGGCAAGAGCATCTCCGCTTTGCGTGCGGAGCTGGTGGATGCAAACGGGGAGATGGTCGCTTACGGTACTTCGACGTGGAAATCGCTGCGCGCGCCGAAGGTGACGTAGGTCCAGGCTTTCACCTGTTCTGAGCGGGCCGTGTGTGCTTAGCCTTCGCTACCGCTACGCTGAGGACGAACGGCTAGATGAACGGCCGCAGTCGAACGGGGGATCAGGGCGTCGGCTCGTCGTGCGGGACGCCGCGCTCGGGGCTCGTGCTCGCAGAAGCAGCCTTCCGCTCGACCAGGTTGACCCTGAGCCACTCCTGCATGTCCCGCCAGACGTGCGCAAGCTCGGCCTCGGTCGGCATCTTCAGCGCGTGCGGCAGCTCGAGCGTGACGACCGGGATGCCTTCTTTCAGGCCTCCGAAATTGCCGAGCGAGCCCGGGTAGACGCCGATGCGATTCAGAT
The DNA here is from genome assembly GCA_028292225.1 of Betaproteobacteria bacterium. GTDB lineage: Bacteria > Pseudomonadota > Gammaproteobacteria > Burkholderiales > SG8-41 > JAQGMV01. The sequence goes on along the minus strand of JAQGMV010000105.1, from coordinate 8,105 downwards.
GGAGGCGACCGAAGCGTGCCGGCACTTCCACGCCGGCTGGAGGGCCGTCGAAGTCCAGCACGTCGAACGGCGCGTGTATCGAAACGATCACATCCGGCTTGAAGCGCGTGATCTCATCATGCAGCCAGCGCGACTCGGGCTCGGAGGCGGGGGCGGTGCCCGGAAAGCGGCGTGGATCGCGGTTCGTCGATACTTTCCAGTAGCGGGGCGCCTCGCTGGACCAGTTGTGGGTGGGGAAATTCCGGTTGAGGTCCACCCCGTGCGCATTGACGCGCGTCGGCGGTTTGGCGAGCAGGCCGTCCGGGTTCAATACCGGAACCACGCGCCAGTGGAATTGCGGGCCGTCGTAGCCCGGCTGTTGCAGCAGTTCGAGCCAGCGAAAGGCGACGGATACCGCTGTCAGCTCGTCGCCATGGATGCCGCCGACGACCAGCACGCGCGCAGCGTTCTTCTGCGCCGGCTTGAATTCGCGCAGCATGATCTGACGGCCCATCACCGACTTGACCGCAACAGGCCTCAGTGCAGCTGCCACGCAGGTTTTCGGCTTGATCTGCGGGATGGCGCGCGTCACGCTGGTGCACCAGCTTTGCGGGTCGCGCTCGGGTGGCGCTGCCGCTGGCGCCGGCTGCGCGGCGCGAATGATTCCGGGAAATGCAACCAGGACTAGAAGTAAGACAGACGGATAACGCCGCATGATTTTGCTGACCGAAAAGTTGCCAATTCCACTCGGGCACTATTTTATGGCTGCCCCGCAGATCGGCGCGAGGTAATGCCGAGCGTGCCGCTATGCCGCCTGCCTGAGCCCGGTTTCCGCCAAATGACAGCGTCAAACAGTAACAAACATCGTGTCGGAATTGGCACATACCGCGACGTCGAGGCAATAAAAAAGGCGGGCATGAGCCCGCCTTTCGTATCCCCACGCGGGATTTTACTTCGTCGGCGTCGCGTCGGGCTTGTTCTCGCTCACCGAAGCCGGGTCGGTCGTCTTGCGGTTGGCGACGGTATTCTTTACTTTCTTCGCCGCCCGCTTGCTCCTGACTTTCGTGTTGTGCGCTTTCTTCTTGACGTAATCCTTCGCCTTCTCGGTCTTGGTCTCGCCTTGCGCCGGGCCGGTCTGCAGCTGATCTGCAGCGGGGTCGGCGGCAAGCCCGGACATCGACGAGAGGGCAAGGCTTCCTGCGAGTAGTGCCACGATGAAATGCTTCACTTGAGTGTCTCCGTGAAAAGGTGGTGCGTAAAAAAACTCGATCCGGACGGATCCCTCACATCGAATCCCTCTGCAATTGCCAGGTGAGCAAGGAATATGCCTTCGACCTGCACCATCGTGCTTACTTTTAAGCAGCCCGCGCGACCCCCAACCCCTTGACGCCGCTTTTCTCTATCCATTTCGCCACCAGCCCGGACGCTTTCACGTCTTCGACCAGGTCACGTAAGTAGGCGGCAGCCGCGTCACGGCCGTCTCTGGGCATGCCGACGGTATGGCGGACGACGGTGAAATTGCCGTCGAGTATGCGTGACCCCGGGAGCGTGGGCGCAAACTCCAGCAGGACCGGCTTCAGCCCGGCAAGCGCGTCCAGCTTTTCGCGGACGAAGTGTTCCTCGGCCTGCCTCGTGCCCGCGATCGGCACGAGCTGCGCGTTCTCGATCGTCCGGGTGAGATACAGGTCGTATGCGCTTTTCGCGGGTGACACGATGCGTATGCCGGCGCGGTCGACTTCGCCGACGCTGCGTATCGGGGAGCCCGCCGGCACGAGGTAAGTCGCTTCGATCTCGGTCAGCGGCGTTGCGAAGGCGATGACCTTGGCGCGCTCCGGCTCGTCGCCGAGCACGGAAATGTCCCACGCCCCGGTGCTCACTGAATCCGCCAGTGAGCCCGCCGATTTGTACGGAATGATTTCCAGCGGCACTTCCAGCCTGTGCGCGAGCTCGCGCGCGAACTCGACAGCCACGCCGCCCTGCTCGCCGTTCGGGCCGAGGGTCGTGAGCAATACGTTCGAAAAGTTGATTCCTGCGCGCAGCTTGCCGGTGCGAGTGAGCTCCGCTTTTGCGGCGGGGGGGATTGCTGCTGCAGCTTTGGAAGGGGTCATCGGGCTTCGTCCTGTGTTGCGAATAGGGGTTGCACGTTCAGTACGGCACGGCCGGGCGGCGCAGGCTGCGCCACTTTTCCCGTGAGGAATTCATGCTGGAAGGCGACGTGCTGGGGGCCGATCTCGGACGTCTTGTTACAGGAGATCTGCGCCATGGCGCGGCTGATCTCGCCGCGATAGATGTCCAGTGCCCGCGCCGCGCCTGCCTGGCCCGCGGCGGCGGTGCCGTACAGCGTGCTGCGTCCGATCAGCACCATCTTCGCGCCCAGCGCCAGCGCCTTCACCACGTCGCTGCCGCGGCGCACGCCGCTGTCGAAGATGATGGTGGTGCGATCGCCGACGGCCTTGACGATGCCGGGCAGCACTTCGATGGGCGAGGGCGCGGCGTCGCAGTTGCGTCCGCCGTGGTTGGACACGACCACGCCGTCGGCGCCGTATTCCACGGCCTTGGACGCATCGTCGGGATGCAGCAGCCCCTTTACCAGCAGCTTGCCGGGCCAGATGTCGCGCAGCGCCTTGAGATCGTCCCAGTTGAGCGAATCGCTGCGGGTTTCCTTGTTACCGCCGTAGGCCGTCGTGATCTTGCCTTTCAGCTCGTCGGGGAAATTCGCACGCGTCGGCATGCCGCCGTTGGCGATGTAGCGTCCCAGCACGCCGAGCATCCAGCGCGGATGCGTGAGCACATCGATCGTGTTCCTGCTGTTGTACTTGAAAGGCACGGAGAAGCCGTTGCGCCGGTTGTACTCGCGGTTGCCCGCGACCACGCCGTCGACGGTCACCAGCAGCGCCTCGAAACCTGCGGCCGAGGCGCGGCGCACCACCTGATGCGAAAGCTTGCGGTCGGCCCACATGTAGAGCTGCATCCACAGCGTGCCGCCGACTTCCCCGGCGACCTGCTCCATGCTGGTGATGGAACCGGTCGCGAGCGAGAACGGGATGCCGGCGGCCTTGGCCGCGCGCGCGAGCTCCAGCTCGCCGCGGTACCACATCATGCCGGCGGCGCCGGTCGGCGCGATGCCGATCGGCATCTTGTGCTCCTTGCCGAAGACAGTGGTGTCGAGCTTGCGGCACGAGACGTCCACCAGCATCCGCGGCAGGAACTTGATCCGTTCGAACGCTTCGCGGTTGTTGTGCAGCGCCACTTCTTCTTCGGTGCCGCGGTCGACGAATTCGAACAGCCACTTCGGCAGGCGTCGCCTGGCCATGTCGCGCAAATCGAAAATGTTATGCGCGTCCTCCACTCTCGGGAAAATCATCACCTTCTCCTTTTTGCAGCGTCCATCATTTGGTCCGCGTTCATGATTCCATTGTACCTGTCCGCACCGGAAATGACCGACTGCGCGTGGTTCGTCGCCGCCCCGGCGCAATGACATCATGTGGTCGCTCGCGCTGGTTTTCAGCGTGGAACGTGCTAACGTTCCGCGGCGCGCCCGTAGAAACCCCCGGAGGAATCCCTGAATGTCCGAAAAAAGCCACGACGGCTATTACGAAGCCTATTGGCCGCGCTCGCCGCGGCAGCAGCTGACGCGCGAGCTCGCACCGCGCCTCGATACGCTCGAGGGAAAGACGGTCGCTCAGCTCTGGGACGAGCTCTTCAAGGGCGACGTCGTGTTCGACGTACTCGAAGAGGGCCTGAAGAAGCGTTATCCCGGAATCAAGTTCGTGAGCTGGCGCACGTTCGGCAGCACGCACGGCGGCAACGAGAAAGCGGCGCTCGCCGCGCTCCCGCAGCGTCTGCGCGATCTCGGCGTCGATGCGGTCATGTCCGGGATGGCGTGTTGAGGGAGCTGCACGCCCGCCGTGCTGCGGGCCAGTGCAGTGTGCGAAGCCGCGGGATTCCCGACGTCTTCACTGACGTGTGAAGGCTTCGTCAGACAGGCCGCGGTGACCTCGGTAGGCCTCGGCGTTCCCAATATTCCGGTGGCGGTCGTGCCGGGCCACATCGGCATGAAGACGCCGCAGGAGCTTCGCGACGACGTCCTCAACGTCACGCTGGACGACGTCGTGAAGAACCTCACCGTCATGCCCGACGCCATTCGTGACACGGCCGAGCCGCGCGCGCGCGACATCGTCGTCAAAGGCGGCTTTCGGGAGGTGAACCACTACTTCGTCGATCACGAATATTCCGACGGGCTGCCGATCATCCCGCCCACGCGCGTAGCCGTCGACGAGTTCCTGCGCTACACCGATCGCGATCCCGACGAGAGCCTCGGCACGCTGCTCCCCGACAAGCGCTCGGCGACGATCTGGAGCATCGCGGTGAACGGCGTCATGGCCGGCTGCAGGCCAGAATACATGCCGATCCTCGTCGCGCTGATCGAAGCGATGTGCGATCCGCAGTACGGCGTCGAGCACAGCGGCAACACGCCGGGCGCCGACACGCTGATCATCCTCAACGGTCCGATCATCAGGCAGCTCGGCTTCAACTACACGCAGGGCGCGCTGCGTGACGGCTTCCTGCCGAACACGTCGGTCGGCCGCTTCTGGCGTCTGTACTTACGCAACGTCGCGGGCTTCCTGCTCCACAAGACCGACAAGGCGACGTTCGGCAACACCTGGCGTGTCGTGCTCGCGGAAAACGAAGACGTGCTCGCGAAGATCGGCTGGGAACCGAACAGCGTCGAGATGGGCCTCAAAGCGGGCGAGAACACCGTCACGATCGCCCGCTATACCGGCGGGGGCTCGCTCTCGTCGGTCTCAGGCAGCACGCCCGAAGAGATGCTGCCGTATCTCGCGGACACCGTGCAGCGCTTCAACAACTGGCAGGTCACGTTCACCACGAGCCACGGCATGGGAACGCTGCGGCCGCTCGTCGTGATCAGTCCGATCATCGCGGAGCAGATCGCGAAAGCCGGCTGGTCGAAAGCGGACGTGAAGCAGTATCTGTACGAGCATGCGCGCCGGCCTGCGTCGGAGTTCGAGCGCCAGCTTCGCGACTGGAACATCCGCGGGGTGTGGGACCTGAAAGACGACGTCGCTCACGGCCGCATCCCCAAAGCCTTCCACGAATCCGACGATCCGGACCGGCTGGTGCCGATCGTGTGGAAGTCCGAGGACTACATGATCGCGGTGAGCGGAGATCCGCTGCGGAACAATGCCTATGTGTTCGCGCACAACGGGTTCCTCGGTTATCCGACGGGCAAGAAGATCCAGCTGCCGAAGAACTGGAACTATTAACAACGAACACTCCTTCCCCCTCAGGGGAAGGTCGGGATGGGGGTCGGTGCGTGAACCTTACACGAGACCCATCCCACCCTGACCCTCCCCTTGAAGGGGAGGGAAAAGGTGTTTTGTGACGCCGCACAACTAACGATAAGCGAGGAGCGGTAGTGTTCAAGAAATCTCGTGGCACGCGGAGTGTCATTGCTTTGCTCATCATGCTGTTCTCAGGCGCGGCGCACGCCGCCTGGAAGCCCGAAAAACCGATCGAGTTCATCGTTGCAACCGCTGCCGGCAGCGGCGTCGACACGACCGCGCGCACGATGCAGAACATCCTGCAGACTTCGATGCTCGTCACGGTGCCGATCGTCGTCGTGAACAAGCCCGGCGGCGGCGCGACTGTGGGCATGCAGTACCTCGCGCAGCACGATCGCGACGGGCACAAGCTCCTCATCCAGACTTCCACCGGTCTGCTGACACACGCGGCCGGTACGCTGCCTTTGAACTACTTCGAGTTCGCGCCGATCGCGAGTCTCATCAGCGAGCCGATCATCGCGCTCGTGCGCGTCGAATCGCCGATCAGGAACGGAGGCGATTTCATCTCGCGGCTGAAGGCGGATCCGGCCGGCGCGAGCGTTGCGCTCGCGACCGCGCGCGGCAACGCGTTCCACATGGCTGCCGCGCTCGTCGCGCGCGGCACGGGTGTCGACCCGCGCAAGCTCCTCGTCGTGACTTACAACTCGTCAGGCCAGGCCGTGAACGCCGCGCTCGGCGGACACGTCGACACCGTGTGGGCGACGGCCGGCAACGTGCGCGGACTCGTCGACTCCGGGAAGCTGCGCGTGATCGGCGTCGCGGCGGAAAAGCGCCTCGGCGGTGCGTTCTCCACTGCGCCAACCTGGAAAGAGCAGGGCGCGAATTCGGTCGTGGACCTGTGGCGCGGAGTCCTCGGGGCCCGGAACCTCGGCGCCGCGGAGATCGCGTACTGGGACGAGGTCTTCGCCCGCATGGTGAAGACGAAGGCATGGCGCGAGAGTCTCGACCAGAACCTGTGGGTGGACTCCTATGCGAACAGCGCGGCGACCGGCGCCCAGCACAAAAAAGAGTTCGAGGTGATGCGCGCCGTCCTGAAAGAGATCGACATCGCGAAATGAGACCGGGCGCCGGGTGCTGCGCGATGAACCCCGCGGCTCCGCGGCGCACGGCTATGCATCAGCAATGAGACTGCTGGTCGTAGTCGTGCTCCTCTGGGAAGGACAGTGATCCCTATCAGCGCGCGTCGCAGAACGGAAAGCTCTTCAACGCGAAGAAGAAGTAACGAAGCTGCCGCGCGTATGTTGCCCAGCGCACAGAAGGCGCCACGCGCTCGGCATTAGTATCGGGGTATGACAAAACCCAACACTTTGATCGGCTCGCTCAAGTCCACGCGTGACTCGCGTGAGGTTCTCACCGGCCTTCCCGCGAGCACCGCCCCATCGGAGCCGCTGCACGATGCGCAGAAAGGCATGATGAAGGCGTTCGTCTATCGCGGACCGGGTTCCAGCGGGCTCGAAAGCCGCCCGAAGCCCGAGCTCCAGGCGCCCGGCGACGCGATAGTGAAGATCGTGAAGACGACGATCTGCGGCACCGACCTGCATATCCTCAAAGGCGACGTCGCGACCTGCGCACCGGGACGCATCCTCGGGCATGAAGGCGTCGGAATCGTCGACAGCGTCGGCGTGGGCGTTACGGCGTTCCACGTCGGCGACCGCGTTCTCATCTCCTGCATCTCGTCATGCGGCAAGTGCGAGTACTGCCGGCGCGGCATGTATTCGCATTGCACGACGGGCGGCTGGATCCTCGGCAACAAGATCGACGGCACACAGGCCGAGTACGTGCGCACCCCGCACGCCGACACCAGCCTCTACCCGATTCCGGAAGGCGCCGACGAAGAGGCGCTCGTCATGTTGAGCGACATCCTGCCTACCGGGTTCGAATGCGGCGTGCTCAACGGTAAAGTCGCGCCGGGTTCGACCGTCGCGATCGTGGGCGCCGGGCCGATCGGGCTGGCCGCACTGCTCACCGCCCAGTTCTACTCGCCCGCGCAGATCATCATGATCGATCTCGACGACAAGCGGCTGGCGGTGGCGACGCGTTTCGGCGCCACGGCAACCGTCAACAGCACCGACGGCCATGCGCTGGAGACGATCATGAAGCTGACGGCCCGGCGCGGTGTCGACACCGCGATCGAGGCGGTCGGTATTCCAGCCACTTTCGAATTGTGCGCGGAGCTCATCGCACCGGGCGGCACGATTGCCAATGTCGGCGTGCACGGCACGAAGGTGGCGTTGCACCTGGAGCGCCTGTGGGACCGCAATATCACGATCACCACGCGCCTCGTCGATACCGTCAGCACACCGATGCTGCTCAACGTCGTCCAGTCGAAGAAGATCGATCCGACGCTGTTGATCACCCATCGGTTCAAGCTCGAGCAGATCGAGGCTGCTTACGAGACCTTCGCGCACGCCGCCGACACCGGCGCGCTCAAGGTGATCATAGAGGCTTAGCCGCACCGCTCGCCTGCGCTTGACAGGACGATCACTTCCGCGGGATCGTCCGTGTACACCGCGAGCATCTGCGGTGAGACCTTAAAAACAACCAGGGGAGTGACGATGAACGCCGGAAAATCGCTGTGGTCCTTCATGCCTGTGCTTGCTTCGTGCGCGATCGCCGGCGTATTCGGCGCTGACGCCCACGCACAGGCCACTTCGACAAGCACGGGACAGGCGTGGCCCACGCGCCCGATCCGCATGATCCTGGCGGTCGCCCCGGGCGGCGGCACGGATATCCAGGCGCGGCTTTTCAGCCAGAAGCTTCAGC
>JAQGMV010000412.1 GCA_028292225.1 Betaproteobacteria bacterium | reverse complement strand
GTGTGTCCCATCTCTTCGACCACGATCATCGCGGTTTCCTGGTCGACGACCTGGTTGATCGTGACCATGCTGCCGAGCTTCATCATCGCCTTGATGACTTCGGCGGCTTTCACGCTCATCTTGTGAGCGAGGTCGGCGACGGTAATCGTTTCCGGAACGATGATCTCGCGGCTGATCGGCTCGGACGGCGCGGCAAAACCGTGCGCCTGATCGTCGCCGTCGTGGCTCGAGTGCCGGCCACCGCCTTTGCGCGCGCGCCAGCCGGATTGACCGCCCGAATCTCCGCGGGTCTTGATCGTGCGGCGCTTGGCCGCTTCGTCGCGCCACACAACCTGTTTCGCAGGCTTCTTGGCGGCAAGTTTCTTGTCCTTGTCGGTCGGCTTCGCAGTCGGCCTGTGCAGCGTGCCTTCGACGACCGGCGCACCGGGTGCGCCGGGCGCTCCAGGGGCGGCCGGAGCAGCCGCAGGCGCGCGCGCTTCAACCGCGGCAGCGGCGGGTTCCGCAACCGGAGGCGGCGTCTCGACTTTGGTCTCGGCGACCTTGGCTTCTTCCGCGGCGGCCTGGGCTTCGGCGACCGCTTCCTTCTTGCGGCGCTCCGCTTCGGCTTTGCGCTCGATGTCGTCCAGCTGACGCGACGCGAGCTCGGCGTGCTGCTTTGCTTCGGCTTCGCGCTTGGCGATCTGGTCGGCGTCGAGCACCACTTTCACTTTCGGCGCCTCGACGGGCTCCGGCTCCACCGCCTCGCGCTTGACGAGCACGCGCTTCTTGCGCACTTCGACCTGGATCGTGCGCGACTTGCCCGTCGCGTCGGACTTCTTGATCTCGGTCGTCTGCCGCCGAACCAGCGTGATCTTCTGCTTCGCTTCCTTGGCGCCGTGAGACTGGCGCAAGTAATCGAGGAGCTGCGTCTTGTCTTTTTCGGTGAGCTCCGTGTCCGCGGTCAATGCACGCGTGACACCGGCCGCCTGCAGCTGCTCAATGAGCAGCGCGGGCGGCAGCCCGAGCTCTGTTGCGAATTGCGTTACGTTGATTTGCGCCATCTAGCTCTTAAATTTGCTCTGTCGTAAGTTCGTTTTCACGTAGCGCCGCAAGGCGCTTAAGCGATTTGTGCGTTCGCAGCGAAGCTGCGGGCGCGTTGTGGATTCTTACGCATTGTTTTCGGCGAACCACGGTGCGCGCGCCGACATGATGAGCGCTTTCGCGCGTTCCTCGGGCAATCCCGTGAGCTCCACGAGGTCCTCGGTACCGTAATCGGCCAGATCCTCCTGGGTGCTCACGCCTTTGGAAGCGAGCAGCCGCGCCGTATCGTTGTCCATGCCTTCGACTTTCAGCAGGTCTTCGATGTCGTGCTCGACTTTCTCTTCCGAAGCGATCGCCTGCGTGAGCAGCGCGTTGCGCGCGCGGCTGCGCAGCTCGTTGACCGTCGCCTCGTCGAAAGACTCGATCTCGAGCATCTCGGTCAGGGGCACATAAGCGACTTCTTCGAGGGTCGAGAAGCCTTCCTGAACCAGGATGTCCGCGACTTCCTCGTCGACGTCGAGCTTGTCGATGAACACCGAGCGCACCCGGCCCGACTCTTCCTCGGTCTTCTTCTCCGACTCTTCGAGCGTCATGATGTTGAGCTCCCAGCCGGTCAGCTCGGCTGCAAGCCTCACGTTCTGGCCGTTGCGCCCGATCGCCTGCGCGAGGTTTTCCTCTTCGACGACGATATCCATGCTGTGCTTTTCTTCGTCGACCGTGATGCGGCTCACTTCCGCCGGCGCGAGCGCATTGATGACGAACTGCGCAGGATCGGAATTCCACAGCACGATGTCGACGCGCTCACCCGCGAGCTCGGAGGTCACCGCCTGCACGCGCGAGCCGCGCATGCCGACGCACGTTCCGATCGGGTCGATCCGCTTGTCGTTCGAATGCACCGCGATCTTGGCCCGCGAGCCCGGATCGCGCGCTGCAGCCTTGATCTCGAGCAGGTTGTCTTCGAGCTCGGGCACTTCGAGCTCGAACAGGTGCGTGATGAACTCCGGCGCCGTGCGCGACAGGATCAGCTGCGGGCCGCGCGCTGCACGGTCGATTTTCCAGATGAGCGCGCGAACGCGGTCGCCCACGCGCAGATTCTCCTTGGGGATCATCTGGTCGCGAGGCAGCACCGACTCGAGCCGGCCCGATTCGATCAGCGCGTTGCCGCGCTCCATGCGCTTGATCACGCCGGTGACGAGCGACTCTTTACGTGCGAGGAAGTCGTTCAGGATCTGCTCGCGCTCGGCGTCGCGGATCTTCTGCAGGATCACCTGCTTGGCGGTCTGCGCGCCGATGCGGCCGACCTCGAAGCCTTCGAGCGGCTCTTCGACGTAATCGCCCATTTTCGCGTCAGGCTTGTCTTCGAGCGCTTCGCGCAGCATGTACTGGCGCGAAGGCACTTCGAACTCTTCGTCAGGGACGATCTGCCAGCGGCGGAAGAAGGTGAAGTCGCCCGTGACGCGATCGACCGACGCGCGGATGTCCACGTCTTCGGTGAAGCGTTTCTTGGAAGCCGACGCGAGGGCGAGCTCCAGCGCACCGAAGACGGTGTCTTTCTCGACGTTTTTCTCGCGGCCCAGCGCGTCCACGAGTAACAATATTTCCCGGCTCATTTCGACTCCTTAAACGCGTAACGAACGGCGGGGGCGCTCATGTCGAGCGGCCGAGCCGTGCCCACGCACTCTTCCCTTAAATTGCGGGCACCAGGCGCGCTTTGTCTAGGTTCGAAATGTCGATCGACACCAGCTTGCCGTCGACCTCGATCTCGACCTTTCCTGCGCGCGTCTCCCGCAATACCCCTACGAAGTTCCTTTGCCCCTCGACCGGCAGACGCACCTTGATGCGGGCTTTCTGTCCGGCGAAACGCACAAAATCCTGTTCCTTCCTCAGCAAGCGATCGAGCCCCGGCGAGGAGATCTCGAGGCGGTCGTAGTCGATGTTTTCGACTGCGAACACCCGGCTCAGGTGGTTGCTGACTACAGCGCAGTCCTCGACCTTGATGCCTTCGGGCCTGTCGATGTACACCCGCAGGAGCTTGCCTTTGCCGGAACGCTCCATATCGACGAACTCGTAACCGAGTCCGGCGAGGGTCGATTCCAGCAATTGCCCCACATCCGTCGCCATTTTGTTGCTAATTCGCCGCCGTTCGTACCGCTTTTCCGCCCCACAAACAAAAAATGGGCGCTTTCGCCCATCTTTTCCACAGAGCCTTGAAGTGTAACAGAAAAGCGGCAGTAATCCAACAGAACTGCACGGTTTACCGCCAGTGCACGCTCCAAAACGCGAGTCGCCGCCGACGGCGCCGGCGCTTATGCTTGCCTGGGAAGGTTTACTGTATATAATTACAGGCAAGGAGACGCCCAATGGACACGCTGACCGCACGCCAGGCCGAGATACTGAAGCTGATCGAGGATTACACGGAACACTCCGGCTACCCGCCCACCCGCAGCGAAATCTGCAAGTTGATGGGTTTCCGGTCTCCCAACGCAGCCGAAGAGCACCTGAGGGCCCTCGCGCGTAAAGGGGTCATCGAAATGATCCCCGGTGCCTCGCGGGGCATCCGCCTGATCCAGGAACCCGGCGTTCCAGTCGTCGGCCGGGTCGCGGCAGGCTCGCCGATACTCGCCGCCGAGCACATCGAAGGACGCTACCAGCTCGACAGCTCGCTTTTCCACCCGAGCGCCGATTACCTGCTCAAGGTCAAAGGCCTGAGCATGCGCGACGCCGGCATACTCGACGGCGATCTGCTCGCGGTGCATCGCACCACCGAGTTTCGCTCGGGCCAGATCGTCGTCGCACGGCTGCACGACGAAGTCACCGTCAAACGCATCCGCAAAAACCGCGACAAGGTCGAGCTCATCCCCGAAAACCCCGATTTCGCCACGCGCGTCGTCGATCTGAAGCGCGAGGCGCTCGAGATCGAAGGCATCGCGGTCGGCGTCATCCGCAACGGCAAGGGACTGTAAAGATATGGGGAGCCTCGACGCTGTACTCAACCACCCGGCGGTCTGGCGCGGCAGCGAATGCGCGCGAGTCGCTCCGGGAATTCCTACCGGTTTTCCCGAGCTCGACGCGCATCTGCCCGGCGGCGGCTGGCCGACCGGCGGGATCACCGAGATCTACGCTGAGCGCTCGGGCGTCGGCGAAGTCAAGCTCACCGTCCCTGCCGCAGCCCGGCTCACGCAGGCAGGCCGCTGGCTCACGGTGATCGCGCCGCCTCACGTGCTCTACCCCCCCGCGCTGGCCGCACAGGGCGTGCGCCTCGAGCGCCTCCTGCTGATCCAGCCGGCTAGCGCCGAAGACAATCTGTGGGCGAGCGAACAGGCTTTGCGCGCGTCGTGCTGCGGCGCGGTGCTGCTGTGGCAGGAGCACGTGCACGAGCGTGCGTTGCGCCGCCTCCAGCTCGCGGCTGAAAGCGCGTCGACTTCGCTCATCCTGTTCCGCTCGGCGCGAGTCGCACCGGCTTCGCCGGCGGCGCTGAGGCTGCACGTCTCGCGCGCCGAAGGCAGGACCGTGGTTCGGATACTCAAGCGCCGCGGCGGCGGTCTTCCGCCGCCCATCGTGCTCGACCTGCACGACACGCCGATCTCGCGTGCGAGACGCGCCGTGCCGCCGCTCGTGCGCACACGCGAGCCGCTACACGCAGCGCTCGTCTGAATCCACAGCAGGACATGAGCGATGCTGTGGCTCGCGCTGCGTCTGGCTGCACTGCCTCTGGAGGTTTACGCGAGAGCGGCGCGAACGCCCGAACCGCTCGCGGTCGTCAGCTCGACCGGAAGCCGCGCTGAAATCATCGCGTGCAATGACGCGGCGAAACGCCGCGGGGTCAGGCCGGGAATGCCGCCGGCAGCCGCTTCGGCCCTCGCGTCCGATCTCCAGATCGCTCCCAGGGATACCGCGGCCGAGGAAGCCGCTCTGGAGAGAGTCGCGGCCTGGGCGATCCAGTTCACGCCCGCGGTAAGCATCGCAAAACCTTCCGAAGTGCTGCTCGAAATCGCGGGCTCCATCGCGTTGTTCGGCGGATTGAAACCCTTGTGGAACGCCATTGCCGAAGGTCTGCAAACGCTCGGCTATGCCGCGCGTATCGCCTGCGCGCCGACGCCGCTCGCCGCCCAGTGGTTCGCACGCGCGGGGCTTGCGGTGCGCCTTCATCACCTCGACGCGTTGCGCCTGAGCCTTCCCGGGCTTGCGCTCGAGGTGATGGATCTCCCGCCGGAAGCATTCAGGCTGCTGCAGAACGTCGGCGCGACCACGGTCCGCGATGCGCTCGCTCTGCCGCGCGATGGTCTGGCGCGCAGGGTCGGCCCACGTTTTCTCGACGATCTCGACCGCGCGCGAGGATTGCTGCCCGACCCGCGCACGTTCTTCACGCCGCCGACGGTGTTCAAGGCCGCGCAGCCGCTCCCCGCGCCTGCGCAGGAAGCCGAGATGCTGCTGTTCGCCGCGCGCCGAATGCTCGTCGAGCTCTGCGGTTATCTCGCCGCGACGGCGAGCGGCGCCCAGCGTCTTTCATTCGTCTTCGCGCATCATGGGCGCGAGCCGACCCGGCTCACGCTCTCGCTCGTCGCCGCGACACGCGATCCCGATCATCTGACGAATGTGCTTCGCGAACGGCTCGAGCGCACACAGTTTCCCTGCCCCGCCACTGCGATCGCGCTCGAAAGCGAGCTCCTGCTGCCGCTCGCCTCGCGCAATCTTTCGCTGCTGCCCGATGCAGGACACCAGGAACAAGCCGCGGCGCAACTCATCGAGCGCCTGCGTGCGCGCCTCGGCGAAGACGCGGTGCTCGGGCTCAAACGCCTGCCCGACCATCGCCCCGAATGCGCGTGGCGCACGTGCCCGCCCGGAAGCAAGGATGCGGCTGCAAGCGCCGCCGCCTCGCGCCCGCTGTGGCTGCTCGCGGAGCCTCGTGCGCTCGGCGAAGATCCGCCGTGTTACGAGGGGCGTCTCAGCCTGCTCGCGGGCCCGGAGCGCATCGAATCGGGCTGGTGGGACGGACACGACGTCATGCGCGACTACTTCGTCGCGTGCAACCCGGCCGAAGCGATGCTGTGGATCTACCGCGAGCGCAGGACGCAGAGCCGATGGTTTCTGCACGGGTTTTTTTCCTGAAAACCGGTGAACGGTAAACGGTGAACCGTTAGCGCGATTGCTTCGTCATCGACTCGCGCGGATAGCAACCTCTTTACCCGGTTTACCGTTCACTGTTTACCGTTTACGGAACATGGCATCGCTCCCCCCTTACGCAGAGCTCCACTGCCTCACCAACTTCTCCTTCCTGCGCGGCGCGTCACATGCGGAAGAGCTGGTCGGGCGCGCCCAGGCGCTCGGCTACAGCGCGATCGCGATCACCGACGAGTGCTCGGTCGCGGGCATCGTGCGTGCGCATGTCGCGGTCAAAGAGTGCCGGGAAGAAGAAAGAAAGAAAAAAGAGGCGCAGGAAAAAGCGAACAGCGAAGGGGAGCAAAATACAGCAGAAGAACTCAAGCTGATCGTCGGCACCGAGATCAAGCTCGCCGACGGACCGAAGCTCGTGATCCTCGCTACGAATCGCGCAGGCTACGCAAGGATGTGCGCGCTGATCACACAGGGCCGCATGCGCAGCCCGAAAGGCGAGTATCGGCTCGAGTGGTCCGATCTCGACGACGGTCTCGCCGGATGTCTGGTGCTCGTGATTCCCGACGGGACAGCGGATCTTGACCATGCGCGTCTTGCCGCCGAACGTTTCCCCGGACGCGCATGGATCGCGGCCGAGCTCGTCTCGGGCCCCAATGACGGCGCACGCCTCGCGGGGTTGCGAGAAATCTCAGCGGCGAGCGGCCTGCCCCTAGTCGCTGCAGGCGACATCCACATGCACGTGCGCTCGCGCCGCCCGCTGCAGGATGTGATGACCGCGATCCGCCTCGGCGTTCCGGTTCACGGCGCAGGCGTAGCGCTGCATCCGAACGCCGAGCGCCACCTGCGTATCCGCGCGCATCTAGCGAAGATCTACCCCGACGAGCTGATGGCGCAGACGGTGCGCATTGCCGAGCGCTGCCACTTCGATCTCGATACCCTGCGCTACGAATACCCGTCCGAGATCGTTCCGCAAGGCCACACCGCGGCGAGCTATCTGCGCGAGCTGACCGAAGCAGGATTGAACCACCGCTTTCCTCAGGGCCCGACGCGGCAGGTGCGCGACCGCGTCGCGAGCGAGCTCGCGCTCATCGCCGAGCTCGGCTACGAGCATTTCTTCCTGACCGTCTTTGATGTCGTCAGCTTCGCCAAACGCGAGAAGATCCTCTGCCAGGGCCGCGGCTCGGCGGCGAATTCGTCGGTGTGTTATGCCCTCGGAATCACCGAAGTCAATCCCGAACGGCAGGACCTGCTCTTCGAACGCTTTCTCTCCCGCGAGCGCAAGGAGCCGCCGGACATCGACGTCGATTTCGAGCACCAGCGCCGCGAAGAGGTGATCCAGTACGTGTACAACAAATATGGACGACATCGCGCCGCGATCGCGGCGACGGTGATCTGCTATCGCCCGCGCAGCGCGCTGCGCGACGTCGGCAAAGCATTGGGGCTCGAGCTCGCGCAGGTCGACCGCCTTTCGAGATCGCTGGCGTGGTGGGACGCCCGCGACTCGATTCCGCTGAGGCTGCGCGAAGCCGGTTTCGATCCCGACAGCCCGGTGATTCAGCACCTCATCGAGCTCGTGACGACGCTCATCGGTTTCCCGCGACATCTGTCGCAGCACGTCGGCGGTTTCGTGATCTCGAGCGGGCCGCTGGCCGAGCTCGTGCCGATCGAGAACGCGGCGATGGTCAACCGCAGCGTCATTCAGTGGGACAAGGACGATCTCGAAGCGCTCGGGTTGCTCAAAGTCGACGTGCTCGCGCTCGGCATGCTCTCGATGATCCGGCGCGCGCTCGAGCTCGTCTATCCCAACCGCGAGCCGGCCGTAACCATGCCCGAGATCGTGAGTCGCGGAGACGATTCCCGCGTATTCGGGATGATTCAGAAAGCGGACACGATCGGTGTCTTCCAGATCGAATCGCGCGCACAGATGTCGATGCTGCCCAGGCTCAAGCCCGAGCGCTTCTACGACCTCGTGATCGAGATCGCTATCGTGAGGCCGGGCCCCATACAGGGCGGCATGGTTCACCCGTATCTGAAGCGCAAGCAGGGTCTGGAAGGTGTCACGTATCCGTCCCCCGAGGTGAAGCAAGTTCTCGAAAGAACGCTCGGGGTGCCGATTTTCCAGGAGCAGGTGATGCAGCTCGCGATGGTCGCGGCGGATTTCACTCCGGGCGAAGCCGACAGCCTGCGGCGCGCGATGGCCGCCTGGAAGCGCAAAGGCGGGCTCGAGCGTTTCGAGAAGCGCCTGCGCGACGGCATGCTGGCAAAAGGCTACAGCGCCGAGTTTGCCGCGAGTCTGTTCAGCCAGATCTGCGGTTTCGGCGAATACGGCTTTCCCGAATCGCACTCGGCGAGCTTCGCTCTGCTCGCTTACGTTTCGGCGTGGATCAAGCACTACCACCCCGCGGCGTTTCTCGCGGCGCTGCTGAACAGCCAGCCGATGGGCTTTTATTCGCCTTCGGTGCTCGTGCAGGACGCGGTAAGACACGGCGTCGAAGTCCGTCCCGTCGACGTCACCATCAGCGCGAGCGACTGCACGATGGAGCCCGCAAGCGAGGGCGCGCAGGCAGTCCGGTTGGGCTTGCGCATGATCAGGGGGCTCAGCGAAGCCGGAGGCCAACGCATCGAAGCCGCGCGAGCCGCACGGCCTTTCGACGACGTGAAAGACCTCGCACGCCGCAGTGCGCTCAACCGGCGCGATCTCGCCAGTCTCGCCGCTTCAGGCGCGCTCGAAGGACTCGCGGGTCACCGCCGCAACGCGCACTGGCTCGTCGCCGGTGCGGCAACGACAGGCGAGACCCGCCTTCTGCGCGACGCGCCGGTGCAGGAATCGCTGCCGCTTTTCGAAGCCCCGCGCGAGAGCGAAAACATACTCGCCGATTACCGCAGCCTGGGCCTCACACTCGGCCGCCATCCGCTCGCGCTCCTGCGCAAACGCCTGCAGCGCATGCGTCTTGCCACTGCGCTGGAGTTGAGAGCCATGCCGAACGGAAAGCCTGCGCGCACCGCGGGGATCGTCACGTGCCGCCAGCGACCGGGCACGGCGCAAGGGGTCGTCTTCGTGACGCTGGAAGACGAAACCGGCTACACCAACGTCGTCGTGTGGAACGCCCTGGTGGAAAGACAGCGCAAGGAGCTGCTCGGCTCGAGGCTGCTCGGTGTCGAAGGCTACATGCAGAAGGAAGGCGACGTGGTGCACCTCGTCGCGCAGCGGCTGGTCGATCACAGCGCGCTGCTGGGGAAGCTACTGACTGAGTCTAGAGACTTTCACTGACGCCCCCAGCGCCGATGAGCGACAAAGAAATTGACCACGAAGGACACAAAGGGGCACGAAGGAAAAACGAAAAAGCTTTAACGCGAAAGACGCAAAGGACGCGAAGCAAAAGACGTGAAAATATACGGCTTGCCTGACTCTTGTTCGATTGTTATCGATCTTCCTTCGTGCCCCTTCGTGTCCTTCGTGGTTAGAAGCCCTTCTGCGACTAATCGTCGGCGATGTCCTC
>JAQGMV010000011.1 GCA_028292225.1 Betaproteobacteria bacterium | reverse complement strand
AGCGCGAACATCTCGTTCAACTTGAGCTGCACGAGCTGGTGGTCGTACCCGCGCTTGCCGCCGCGGGTGTGCGACTTCGCGAGCTGCATCGCCTGCTCGCAGGCCGCGTCGCAGACCCCGAGCGCGTTCGCTGCGAGCTCGAAATCGCCGAACTCGCCCGCCGCCCCGCTACGCACTTTCACCCCGCCGTGGACTTCGCCGACCACGTTCGCATGCGGCACTCGCGCGTTGTCGAAGATCAGCTCGGCGTTCTGGTAGAAGCGCCAGCCGCTCTTGTTGAAGATCTTGCCGACGCGAAAACCCGGCGTGCCGTTCGGCACCAGAAACACCGTCGTGCCTTCCCGTATCGCCACGTCGGGGTCGGTTCGCGTGCTCACGAAGAAGAGCTTGCCGACGCTGCCGTTCGCGATGAAAGTCTTCTCGCCGTTGAGCAGCCAGTCGTCGCCCTCGCGCTTCGCGCTCAGTCTCCACCCCGACTTCGGGGCGTCGGCAGGCGGATAGCGGTTGTCGGAGCCCGCGTTCGGCTCGGTGCTCGCGGAGCCGATCACATAGGTGTCGTCGGCGAGAAAAGGCTTGAGGAAGCGCTCCTTCTGGTCGTTGGTGCAGAACTCGGCGATCAGATGGCTCCACTTCCAGTTCTGGCTGAAAGCTTTCGATATCGCGCTGTCGCCTTTCGCAAGCTCCGCCATCACCAGACCCTGCGTCACGAAATCGGTCCCGGGCCCGCCCCAATCCTTCGGGACCGCAAGGGTGCGAAAGCCCAGCGCCGAGCCTTTTTTGATGATCTCCCAGTCCCATGTCTCGCGCGGCCCGGGAACCGCGTCGCGCTTCATCGAGAGCGGACGGATCTCCTCCATCGCAAACTCGCGGGCTTTCTGTTGCCAGGCTTTCTGATCTGCGGTCAGTCCGAAGTTCATCTATTGCTCCTCGCTCTGCGATATCCCGAAGATCTTATTACCGCTCGGTGGAACGCCCCCTGCCGCGCTCTTCCCTCCTCATCCCTCATCCCTCGATCACGGCCCATCGGGCTTGATCCCGGCCTCTTTGATCACCCGCCCCCACTTCTCCGCTTCCGCGCGAACGAACTTCGCGAAATCGGACGGCGAGCTCGTGGCGACGTCGAGGCCCACCTGCGCGAGCTTCGCCTTCGTGTCGCCCGCATTCAGCGCTTTGACGAGCTCGGCGTTCAGGCGGTCGATGATGTCGGGCTTCACACCCGCCGGGGTGAAGATGCCGTACCAGGTGATAACGACCACTTCGGGCATTCCCGCTTCGGCGGTGGTCGGCACCTGCGGGAGCGCAGCGGCGCGCTCGGGCGCGAGTATGGCGAGACCGCGCAGACGTCCGGCATTGATGTAAGGGATCGTCGCGGGCAGGGTCGAGACCACCATGTCGACTTCGCCGCTCAGCATCGCGTTCATCGCGATCGCAGCGCCCTTATACGGGACGTGGACCATCCTGATTTTCGCGAGCGACTTGAAAAGCTCGCTGCCGAGCTGGCTGCCCGAGCCCACTCCGCCCGAGCCGAAATTGAGCTTGCCCGGGTGCGATTTGGCGAGGCTCACCAACTCCCTGATCGAGCGCGCGGGAACCGACGGATGGACCAGCATGACGTTCGGCACCGTTGCGATCTGAGTGATCGGCGTGAAGTCGCGGAAAGTGTCGTAGCCCAGCTTCGGAAAGAGGCTCGGGCTGATCGCGATCGTCGGGCTCGTCAGCAGCACCGTGTAACCGTCGGCCGGCGCTTTCGCGGTGAGCTCCGAGGCGAGATTGCCGCCCGCTCCGCCCCTGAAGTCCGGCACCACGGGCTGGCCGAGAGACTCTCGCAGTTTTTCCGAGAGGAGCAGCGACAGGATCTGCGGCGCGCCGGTCGGGAACGCTACAATCATTCGTATGCTTTTTTCCGGATACTTCTGCGCGCCCGCGTCGAGCGCGCACGCGAACAGCGCGAGCACTGCGTAGCCGTGCCATCCTCGTACGGTTCTCATTTATTCTCCTCCTCACTGTCGCGGGAAAAGCTCGTAACCGTGATGCTCTGATGCGTTCGAAACCGCGTGCAGTGTAATTCGCAACCTCGCCTCACGGGAAGCACATGGTTCTCCCCCGCCGCCGGCTGCTGACCGGCGCCGCTCTCGCCGGACTCGCGTTCGTGCTTCCCGGGTGCCGGCCCTCCTCCACGCCGGGTGAGCGCAAGACTGCTGAAGGCGAAGCGCCGCGAGGGGTGCGCATCGATCTGCGGCACGCCGCGCGCGCCGGCGCTGAAAGCTTCGAGATCACGCGTGTCGCAGCCGAGCCGCTGTGGTCGCCGCCGGCTCCTCATCGCGAGGCGCCGGACTGGGGCGACTACCGCCTGTCTCTGTACGACCCCGCGACCGGCACCTTGCTCTGGCGCGGCGGGTTCGACAGCAACCTCGATCCGGCGGCGGCCTCCGCGGTCGCTGCGATCAGCGTGCGCTGCGTGCGGCCTGCGACGCCTTGCACGGCAGTGATCGAAAAACGCCGCGCAGGTGCGGTGTTTCAGGCGCTGCTCGACACCACGCTCGATCCCTCGAATGCCGGCGCCTCAGCCCCCGCGCTGCTCTCACGAATCGAGTCGCTCGCGTCGAACGGCGACGCCTCGACCCGCTTCGACCTGGCGATTCTCGGCGACGGTTATCTCGAATCCGAGCACCCGAAATTCATTGCGGACGCGAGACGCGCGGCGGGTTATCTCTTTTCGGTCGAGCCGTTTGCCTCCCGCACCGGCGACTTCAACGTGCGCGCGGTGTTCACGCCGAGCGCTTCGAGCGGCGTCACCGATCCCTATCTGGAGCATCGCAGAGACACGGCGTTTCGATGCGCTTACGGAACGGGAGCCGCCGAGCGCACGCTGCACGCGGCGAATGAGCGTGCGCTGCGGGATGCGGCGGGCGCAGTGCCCTACGACGCGCTGCTGGTGCTTGCGAACTCGCGCCGCTACGGCGGAAGCGCTTATTACGCAGGCCCCGCGGTGGTCGCGATCGACAGCGCCCGCTCGCGCTATCTCGTCGTGCACGAGCTCGCGCACGCGATCGCGGGGCTCGCCGACGAGTACTACCTGCCCTCGGGCCACGGTCCGGCGTACCGCGGCAACGTCGAGCCGTGGCATCCGAACGTCACGACTTCCGAACGGCACGCAAAATGGCGTATGTCGAAACCTGCGCCTACGCCGTGGAACAAAACGGAATACGACGCGCGCTTCGAGAAATACGTGAAGCGTTATCTCGCGCTGCGCGCTGCACGGGCGGACGAAGGGCTCGTGGAGAAGCTCATGCAGCTCGAAGCGCGTCGCCAGCGCGGGCTGCTCGCGAACAGCGGTCAGACGCGTGAGCCCGGACTTTACGAAGGCGCGAACGGATACTCGACAGGCATGTACCGCGCCGAAGCCGACTGCATCATGTTCTCGCTTCAAACCGATTATTATTGCGGCGCCTGCACCGGCGCGATCCACCGCGCCATAGACGCGCAGTGCGCGTGAGCACCCGGGCACGCAGCTTGCGGCTGGCGCGCGAGATTCACCGGCGATAGACAACCTCCTGGAGCAGCAGACCATGCGCATCGAAGACGAGCGCGAAAGCGACAATGTAGAGGACATGCGAGGCGCGAGCGGCGGCGGTTTCGGCATCGGCGGCCGGGGCCTGGGCGTGGGCGGCGTGATCCTCGCGCTCGCGGCGTCGTACTTCTTCGGCATCGACCCGCGCTACCTGCTCGGCATGTTGGACGGCGCTCAGACCCAGGCGCCGGTCAGCTCGGCCCCCGCGCCGCGGCCTCCGCAGAACGACCCCAAAGCGGTGTTCGTCTCACGCGTCCTCGCGTCCACCGAAGATACATGGTCGGCGATCTTCAGCGAAGCCGGCCGGCGCTACCGCCCTCCCAAGCTCGTGCTTTTCACCGGCTCGTTCCCCACCGCGTGCGGCATGGGCCAGTCCGCGACCGGTCCGTTCTACTGCCCCGGAGACGAGAAGGTGTACATCGACCTGAGGTTCTACGAGCTCATGCGCCAGCGTTTTCATGCGGGCGGGGATTTCGCTCAGGCGTACGTGATCGCGCACGAGGTCGGGCACCACGTGCAGAACCTGCTCGGCATCACCTCGCGCGTCGACCAGCAGCGCGGGCGCGTCTCGCAGCAGGCTTACAACCAGTTATCGGTGAGACTGGAGCTGCAGGCCGACTGCTTCGCGGGCGTGTGGGCGAGCCGCGCGGATCGCAACAAGCGCATCCTCGAGCCGGGAGATGTGGAAGAAGCCGTCACGGCCGCGACGGCGATCGGCGACGACACGCTGCAAAAACAGTCTCAGGGGCATGTCGTGCCGGATTCATTCACTCACGGGACTTCAGCACAGCGCGTGCGCTGGCTGCGGCAGGGCCTCGAAAAAGGCGACGTGAATGCTTGTGATACGTTCAAGGCGAGGCAGCTCTAACGCGAAATGATGAATGCGAAACGCGGAATGAAAGCGCCCGCGCGGCGATCGGGCTGCCATTCCTCATTCATCGTTCCGCGTTCATCGATCAGCCTTTAACCAGCACGCTCCCTTCACTCTCCAGAATCTTCCGGACCGCCGGACGCGCGAGCATGCGGTCTTTCCACGCGGTGTATGCCGTGAGCTCGTCGACCGGGAATTTTCCTCGCACGCCCCAGCCGTAGAACACCAGTGCATACGGGTCGGCGACGGTGTACTGATCGCCCATGATCCACTGCTTGCCCTTCAGCATCGAATCGATTTCTTTCAGGTTCGCAAAGAACGCCTTGGCGCCCATCTGCTTCACATCGGCCTGAGCCGCCTCGGTTTCGGCGTAGCGGTCGGGCTTGAAGTAGTGGCCGTACGACGGATGCACCGTGTTGGAGAGCCACGCCATCGTCGAGATGCATTGCGCTTCGGCGACCGGATCGGACGGCAGCAGTTTTTTCTCGGGGAACTGTCGCGCGAGGTAGGTGAGTATCGCGGTGTTCTCGGTGATCACCCTGCCGTCGACGGCGAGCGCCGGCACCTTCGCCCGCGGATTGATCTTCATGTACGCCTCGGTCTTGTGCTCGCCTTTCATGAGCATCGTCGGCTTCTCTTCGTAATTTGCTCCGGCCTCTTCGAGACCGATGTGTGTAGCCATCGAGCACGCGCCGGGGCTGAAATAAAGCGTCAGCATGTCTTTCTCCTGGGTTCGTTCGTCTTCGGTTGGTGACGATATTGTGCCGTAATGCGCCGCGGCATCGGGATTGCATTTCGGAATGCTGTCTTTTTTGCCCGAACGGTGTCCACGATGACTCCCAGTGAGTATGAGCCCGCACGCCCGGCACGCAGCGGCAATATCGGCGCGGATGTAGAGTCGCGGGCAGCGGATCCGCGTGCGCCCGACCACGACGAGTGGCTGCTCGACGAAGCGATCGAGGAGACCTTCCCCGCGAGCGACCCGCCCACGCCGGTGCGTCCGGGAAGCTCGCTTTCGCTGCGTTATGCGCGCGGCGCGGCAGGACTCGGGACGCGCCGCCGCGTGCTCACCCGTCGTGCATCGACAGCCGGAATCGTCCTCGCATCCGCGCTCCTGTTTTTCCTCTACCGCGGCGTGCGGCGCAAGTGACCCCGGCGCGGTCTTTGCGGCGGCCGCCAACTGCGTGTCGAAAATAACCGCGCCACCCGCTTTTGCACCGCAGCCCGCGACCTCGCGCACCCGCGTTTTTAGCCTAAATCTGCGCGGCGATTAAACAAACTCGGCGATGCGGATGCGGGCATGGTCCGTGCAGCATGGTCCCGGCAGCATATCTCTCCACTCGCTCCGCATCATCACCGGGCGCAACGTCAAACGACCAGGTCAACGATCAAGGACGATCCCATTATGGATGTGACAGAACTGGTGCAGAAAGCGGTCGGCCTCCAGGGCTCGCGGCCGTCTCAGGGTCCGGGTCAGGTCGGCAAACTGGTGAACCGGCAATCCCGGCAGCTCTGGGAACAAAGCGGGCTGAAGGACATCGGCGCGGAAAAGGTCGCGCGCGGTCTCGGGTGGTTCAGCATCGGGCTCGGGATTGCCGAGTTGCTCGCGCCCCGCGCGGTCGCGCGCCTGTGCGGCGGCACAGGCAGGCACACCGGCCTCATCCGGCTCTACGGCCTGCGCGAGATCGCCGCCGGCCTGATGATCTTCAGCCAGGGCCGCAAACCTGCCGCAGGCGTGTGGGCTCGCGTGGCGGGAGACGCGCTGGACCTCACGACGCTCGGTGCGGCATTCATCGATCCGCGCACCAACAAGGCCGGCGTCCTGTTCGGCACGGCGAACGTGCTTGCGGTCACCGCAGTCGACGTCATGTGCGCGCAGGAGCTCAGCCGCGAGAAAGGCGCGATGACCGAAGAAGGCGCGATCCGTTTCAGGCGCAGCGTCGCGATCAACAAGTCCGCCGAAGAGCTGTACCGCTTCTGGCACGACTTCCAGAACTTTCCGCGGTTCATGCTTCACCTCCAGTCGGTGACCGAGACCGGAGCCGGCAGAACGCATTGGGTCACCCGGGCGCCCGGCGGCAGAACCGTCGAATGGGATTCGGAGATCACCGAGGACCGCGAAAACGAGCTCATCGCGTGGCGCTCGGTCGGCGGCGATGTGTACAACGCGGGCTCAGTCGAGTTCGAACCGCGGCCCGGCGGCCGCGGCACCATCGTGCGGATCGACATGGAGTACTACCCGCCTGGCGGCGTTGCGGGCACTGCGGTCGCGATGCTCTTCAACCAGGCGCCCGAACAGCAGGTGCAGGACGACCTGCGCCGGCTGAAACAGTTGATAGAGACCGGTGAGATCGTGCGCTCCGATGCCAGTCCCGAAGGCACAGGCCAGGTGAGGCAGCGTCCGGCGCAGCCGAGCGGCGAATAGGCAACCCACTCTTTTTTTAGGAAGGCGGCAATCGATGAGAGCAAACTGTTTTCACGGCAAGCGCGAGATGCGGATCGACAATGTGCCGGACCCCAGGATCCTCAACCAGCGCGACGCCATCGTCAAAGTCAGCTCGACCGCGATCTGCGGCTCGGACCTGCACCTCTACAACGGCCTCATTCCGACGTGCGAGCACGGAGACGTGTTCGGGCACGAGTTCATGGGTGAGGTCGTCGAGATCGGACGCGAAGTGAAGAACCTCAGCGTGGGCGATCGCGTCGTCGTGCCGTTTCCGATCGCGTGCGGCAATTGCGCCGCATGCGGGGCGGAAGCGTATTCGCTGTGCGAGAACTCGAACCCGAACGCGTGGATGGCCGAGAAGCTGATGGGACACTCTCCGGCGGGAGTCTTCGGCTACTCGCACATGCTCGGCGGCTACGCCGGCGGTCAGGCCGAATACGCGCGCGTGCCGTTTGCGGATGTGGGACCGATCAAGGTCCCGAACGACCTCGCGGACGAGAAGGTGCTCTTCCTCTCGGACATTTTCCCGACCGGCTACATGGGCGCGGAGATGTGCGACATCAAGCAGGGCGACACCATTGCGGTGTGGGGCTGCGGGCCGGTCGGCCAGTTCGCGATCGCGAGCGCGAAGATGCTCGGCGCCGAGCGCGTGATCGGCATCGACCGCTTCCCCGAACGGCTGAGGATGGCGCGGGAGAAAGCGGACGCGACCGACACGCTCGATTACGAAGAGGTGAATATCCACGATTCGCTGATGGACATGACCGGCGGCGTCGGTCCCGACGCCTGTATCGACGCGGTCGGCACCGAATCTCACCTTCCCGGACCGCTGTACGCGTATGACCGCTTCAAGCAGGCGTTGATGCTCGAGACCGACCGGCCGTTCGCGCTGCGCCAGGCGATCATGGCGTGCAGGAACGGCGGCGTCGTTTCGGTCATCGGCGTATACGGGGGCTTCATCGACAAGTTTCCGATGGGCTCGTTCATGAACCGCTCGCTCACGATGAAAACAGGCCAATGCCACGTGCATCGCTACATGAAACCGCTGCTCGAGCGCATCCAGAACGGCGACATCGACCCGAGCTTCGTCATCACGCACCAGATGAGCCTCGACGAAGCGCCTGAGGGCTACAAGACTTTCCTCAATAAAGACGACGACTGCATCAAGATCGTGCTCAAGCCCTGAGGTCCACCCGCCGAACAAAAAAAGCCCCTGCGCAAAACGCAGGGGCTTTTCGTCGGCGCGGGTCCCGAATGAGCGCCGTTACTGCATCGGCTCTTTCGGTAACGGCACCGAATCGGGCTTCAACGGAGCATCGTCCTTGTCCGGCGGCGGGTTTCCGTCGTAGACGAGGTTCCGCCGGCGCTGCAGATACGCGTCCCGCATGAACTGATAGGGGTCGAGCGTGGTCTTGAGCACGTTGCTCGCGTCGAGGAGATCCGCGCGGCGCTGGACGAAGCGCGTCCCGGACATCGCGTTCTGCGCGCTCGACGGATCCACGTACGTGATCGGATCGGTCAGGTAGTCGACGCCGAAGCCGAGGGTATCGCGCACCGTGCTCGGGCCGAACAGCGGAAGCATGATGTAAGGCCCGTCGTTCATTCCATACCATCCAAGGGTCTGCCCGAAATCCTCATTGTGCTTTTCGATTCCCGCTTCCGACGCGATATCGAAAAGGCCGACGATGCCGAGCGTGCTGTTGATCATGATGCGGCCGAAGTCGGCGTACGCCGTCGTGAACTTGCCCTGGAGCGTGTTGTTGAGAACGACACGAACATCGTTGATGTTCGAGAAGAAATTTCCGACGCTGTTGCGCACGAACTGCGGAACGACGGTGCGATATGCGCGTGCGGTGGGCCGCATCACCGCCCGGTCGACGGCGTCGTTGAACTTGTAAATGCTGCGATTGACCGATTCGAACGGATCGCGCGGGTCGCGCTGATCCTTGGGCACGCTCTGGCAGCCCGCCAGCAGTGAGACCGCCACGAGCACGCCTGCGAGGATTTTGGAGCCGGATTGCATGAGGGATTTCCAGAATATACAGCCCTCAGCAAAACCGGGGCCTGCATTGAAAAGTACGAGAGGTTACGGGGTTATGCCGCGATTGGCTATCGCGACGAGCGCGTCCCCACACGTCTCCCGGTCACCGCTTGTACGTAGTCACCACCTCCGCTTTCATGCGGTAGCCCGCGTTGCCCATTCCGGTCTCCGCGCGCACGGTCTCGATGGTGCCGCTGATCCACACCGCTTCCATGCCCTGATCGGTCTTGTACGGCTTCACGGGCACCACGTGGATGATCTGGTTCGAAGGCGGAGGCGGCGTGTGGATGCACGCACCGAAATAAGGCACGAGCAGGAACTCGGTGATCTGGCCGCGGATGCCGTCGAGCGGGACCATGAAGCCCGCGATGCGCACGCGCGAGCCGTTGATCGCCGGAACGACCGGCGCGTTGTCCATCGCGGCCTTGAGCTTCTCCAGCGCCTTGATCGCCCGTGGGTCGGAGTCGCTCAGGGTCGAGAGATCGAGCGCGCCGAGCTCTTTCGCGGGATCCCAGTTCGCGGGCACCAGAGCGTCCCACGGCACTTCCTTGTAGCCCGCGGTGACCGCGCCGGATTTCTGTTGAAGGCGCTCGCCCAGCTTGTACTCGGCCTCCGCGGCAATGGCGGCAGCGGGCAGCGAGAGCGCGGCAGCGATGAGCGTCGCGCCGGTCGTTTTTCCGAATAACGTTTTCTTCGACATCAGCACGTCCTCTTTTTTTAAAGGCGCGGCGTCAGACCGTCGGCGAGCGACAGCCGGTATGCGCGATAACCCGGGACGAGGCTCGCGAGCACGCCGACCGCGACCACCGCCGCGAGCAGCACGCCCTCGCCGCCCGCGATGAACGCAGGCTCGATGATAAGCCCGTATCGCGCGGCTGCGAACGGCGCGAGCGCAAGCGTCAGCACGCCGAGCAGCACGACGCCGGCGAGCGCGCCGATCACCGTAATGCCGACCGCTTCCGTCATCAGCAGCAGGAAAATATCGCGGGGCCTCGCACCGACCGAGCGCAGGATCGCGATCTCGCGGCGCCGCTCGTTGAGGCCGGCGAGCACCACGGCGACGAGCCCGGCTAGACCGACCGCCACGACCATCGCCGAGACGGCGAGCAGCACGCGCTCGGCCATGCCGACGATCTGCCACAACTGCGCGAGCGCCACGCCCGGCATGACGCCGACCAGCGCCTCCCCCGGAAGCTCGTTGACGTAGCGCTGCATCCTGAAGACCGCTGCGCGGCTTTTGAGCCCGACCAGCACCGCGGTAATCGCTTTGGGCGTGAGGTCGAATTTACGTACGTGCTCGGCGGGAATCGACACGCCGGGTATCGGCGCGCCCGCCTGCCAGTCGAGGTGTATCGCCTCTATCGCCTCGAGCGCAACGTGCACCGAGCGATCGACCGGCGTGCCGGTGCGCGCCAGGATGCCGGTGACCGCAAATGGCTTGTCGCCATGTTCCGCGTGGCTCATTTCGCCGCCGCCATGGTTGAGCGTGATCCGGTCGCCGACACGGTAGCCGAGCCGCTCGGCGACGTCGGCGCCGACCACCGCTTCGAAAACGCCGTCGAAGCGCTTGCCTTTGGTGAAAGCGAGCGCCTCACCGCCGCCATAGCGGAAGTGCTCGAAGTAATCGGCCGTGGTGCCGACGACCGAGTAGCCGTGATGCGAATCGCCGAGCGACATCGGAATCGCCCATTTCACCAGGGGGTGCGCAGCGAGCTTGCGATAACTTTCCCACTGCATGCTGCTGGTCGCCTCTCCGATTCGGAACACCGAATACAGCATTAACTGCACGGGGCTCGTTCTCGCGCCGACGACGAGGTCGGTGCCCGAGACCGACTGCGCGAAGCTTTCGCGGGCGTCGCGGCGCACGCGGTCGACGCCGAGCAGCAGCGCCACGCTCAGCGCGATGGCCGTCAGCGTGAGGCTCAGCGTCAGGCGCCGGTTCCACGCGCTGCGCGACGCGAGATAAAGGAGATGCCTCACGCCACCGTCTCGTGCGTGCGCGCGGCGTTGATCGACGGCAGCGCGATTTCGCGGGTGAACTCGCCGGCAAGGCGCCGGTCGTGGCTCACGAAAAGCAGCGTGGCGCCTGCCGCACTGCATTCCTGCAGCAGCAGGCGCAGGAACGCAGCCTGGCGATCGGCGTCTAGCGCCGAAGTCGGCTCATCGGCGACCACGACCTCGGGCCGTCCGAGCAGCGCTCGCGCAGCGGCGACTCGCTGCTGCTGGCCGACGCTCAACTCGGTCACCGGCCGCTCGAGAAGCTCAGCGCCGATGTCGAGATGCAAAAGCAGCCGGACCGCTTCGGCACGCACCGACACGCCCGCTTTGATCGCCTGAGATCTGCGCCGCGCGGAAAAGCGGCACGGCAGCACCACGTTCTCGATCACCGGCAGATACGGCACGAGGTTGAACAACTGGAACACGAAGCCGATGTGGTCCGAGCGAAAGCGATCGCGCGCCGCTGCGGGCAGGCGCTCGAGCGCGGCGCCGAGCACGCTGATCGTTCCCCGCTGCGGAACCAGGATTCCGCCCAGCAGGCCGAGCAGCGTGCTCTTGCCGCTGCCGCTGGGACCGTGAATGAAAATGCGCTCGCCTGCAGCGATGTCCAGGTGCGGGATGTCGAGACACGGCGCGCTCTGCCGAGGCCAGGTGAATTGCAGATCGCGGATCTCGATGATGTTCGGGGTCGCCATGTCGTTCAGTCGAAAAGAGCCGCGCTGGCGAGGCCCCGCTTCGCCTCGGGAGCCTGCGGCTCGCTGCCGGGCTTGCTCAGGGTGCCGATGCGCACGCCGAGCAGACGGATGCGGCGGTCGAGCGCCACGCGCTTCAGGCATTCGCCTGCCGCACGCCGGATGCGCACAGGATCGCGAGTCGGCTCGTCTATCGTGCAGTCGCGGGTCACCGTCTTGAAGTTGTCGTAGCGCAGCTTCAGTCCGATGGTCTTGCCGACATAGCCTTTGCGCTGGAGGTCTTCCGCGACCCGCACGCAGAG
Organism: Betaproteobacteria bacterium; assembly: GCA_028292225.1. Classification (GTDB taxonomy): domain Bacteria; phylum Pseudomonadota; class Gammaproteobacteria; order Burkholderiales; family SG8-41; genus JAQGMV01. The sequence goes on along the minus strand of JAQGMV010000011.1, from coordinate 9,881 downwards.
GTCGGTGAAAATGCGCGTAAGCTGCTCGCGGTCGCGAACCGGATGCAGGTCGTCTTCGAAAGTGGTCTCGCGGCTGATCGACTTGGGCTCGCTGTAGACGACCACTTCGCGATCGTCCCTGCCGTGCGCCGCGTCGTGCATCCACGCACCGTAGCTTTTCCCGAAGTGCTGCAGCAGCATCTGCGGATCGGCCTGCGCGAGCTCGCCGATCGTGCGGATGCCGAGCGCCTCCAGCCGCAGCGTCGCCTTGGGACCGATGCCGTTCACCTTGCGCACCGGCAGCGGCCAGATGCGGGTAGGAACGTCGTCGTGGGACAGTATGGTCACGCCGCCCGGCTTCTCGAGATCGGACGCGATCTTGGAGAGCAGCTTGTTCGGCGTCACACCGACGGAGCATGACAGGCCGGTGGCCTCGCGCACTGCGCCCTGTATCGACGCAGCGAGCTCCCGGGCGCGCACCCACAGCACTTGCGCGGGGCCCGTTTCACCGCCCGACATCACGAGCGCGCTGAGATCCATGTAGATCTCGTCGATCCCGCGATCTTCGACCAGCGGCGCTAGCGCGCGCACCGCTTCCTTGAACAGGCGCGAGTAGCGGCGATACTGATCGAAGTCGGCGGGCAGGAGCAGCGCATCGGGGGCGAGCTTCGCCGCTTTCATCAGGCCCATGCCTGAATTGACCCCGAGCGCCCGCGCTTCATACGTGGCGGTCGTGATGACGCCCCGGCCCGAGTACTCCCGCAGCGTCGGAATTGCGCCGGCGGACAACCCGTCGACGATGCGGCGCCGCCCGCCGATCACGACCGGCCTGCCGCGAAGCTCGGGATAGCGCAGAAGCTCGACCGACGCGTAGAACGCATCCATGTCGAGATGGGCGATGAATTTCAAATGGGGAAGCGAGGGAAGATGAACGCGAAGTGTAGCGAAGTCTGCGGCGCGATTGTCATCGCGAGGCGCCGGCAAGGGCGCCGTGGCGACCTCGTGGCGCACGGACGACGAGCGCCTCGGGTTTGCTTCGTCGCTGCGGCTCCTCGCAATGACCGCTATTCTCGTCGTCCGCCCTGCTCGAGCCGCTTTCCCGCCGCGTGCTTCGCCAGCATCGCCTCGATGAACGGCGCCCACGCGGCGTTCGGCTCCCAGATTTCACGCATCGGCGCGAACGCGCGGCCGGTGTCCCAGCCTTCGCGGATGACTCGGTACAGCCCGAGGAATGCCGTGACCCGCTTGTTGGCGGCGCAGTGGAGCAGCAGCTTTTTTCCGCGGTGTCTTTCCATCGCTTCGAAGAAAGCGACCAGATCGCCTTCGGCCGGCGCATCGAATTTCACCGGGATATGCACGTAAGTCATGCCCAGCGCGGATACGGTGCCCGCTTCGTCGGGGAGCGAATACCGCGGGTCGTCGTGCAGCGCGAGATTGATGACGACTTCGGTGCCATCGGAGCGAATCGCGTGCAGTTCGTCTACCGAAGGCTGGCCCGAAGTCGCCAGCGCCGCGTCGATCCGCAGATAGTTGAGGATTTCGCTGACGCGGGCGGCGTCCATCGCGTCAAGCCGACAGCGAGAACAGCAGAAAAGCGGCGCCGGCGACCGAGAGCGTGCCGCCGATGGCTCGCACCGATCGCAGCTCCGGGCGGTTGCCGTGCACAGCGCGAGCGAGTCCGTAACCGGCGAGCACGATCAGCACCTGCACAGCCGTCAGACCGATGAGATACGCGAAGAGCGGCGTCTGCTCCGCGCCGACGATCGCCTCGCCGTAGGCGTAGCCGTGCGCGACGCCGCACAGCGCGAACAGCCCGAGCGCAGCGCGGCTCTTCAGCACGGGGCCGGCCTTGACCAGCAGCACGCCGAACACCACCAGCGTCACCGCGACCCATGCATCCGGATACGGCAGCGCGACTTTCCACAGGTGAAGAACGGTGCCGCCCAGCGCTGCGAGCAGGAACGCGGCAACGGCGCCTGCACGCTGGCCGAAGTAAAAGCACGCAGCGCCGATCGCGAGAACGAAGAGCAGGTGGTCTACGCCGATCACCGGATGCGCGAGGCCCGAGAGGAGGCCTTCGAATGCAGTGGAAGGCGTCGCGCCGCCCATGGAATGGTGCGCGTGCGCGAGCGCCGGAAGCGCTGCGGAAACGATCAGTGCTGCAAACTGTCGGGTTCTCATTGTGTGCTCGCCCTGTCCTCGAAGGTTGATGATGTATATGGGGCTTGCGGTAAGCTTTCGGCCAAGAATAGCATCAGGAGAATCTCATGACAGCACTCCCGGCAGTCAGCCCGCGCGCAAAAGTCGAGCATCTCGAAGGCACCGACTGGCAGAAGGCGCGCTCGTTCTGCCCCGCTGTGATCACCGAAGGCGGCCGCACCGTCTGGCTCGCGGGCCAGACCACGCTCGTCGACCTCGAAGGCCGCGACATCACCGGCGACTTCGAAGCGCAGGCGCGAACCATATTCGCGCTGATCGACCGCACGCTCGCACGCGCCGGGGGCACGCTTGCGAATCTCGTGACGATGACCGTGTTCATCAACGACCCGCGCAACGGCGATCGCTTCGTGCAGATCCGCAACGAGCACTTCACGGACGGCCGCTATCCCGGCAGTGCGCTCCTGACGGTGTCGAACTTCGCGCGGCCCGGGTGCGTGATCGAGATCCAGGGCATCGCGGTGGTTTGAAGACGTGCGCTGCTCCCGTTTGCCGCGTCGGCGTTCATCCTTCGACTTCGGCGCTTGCCGCCTGCGCCCAGGACGAACGGCGCGGTCGCTAATCAGCCTTGATGTTCGCCGCTTTGGCGAGCTTCGTGAAAAGCGCGATCTGCTCGGCGACATACTTGTCGAACGCTTCCGGCGCGATAGGCACCGGCTCCGCACCGATCGCGTTCCAGCGCTCTTTCGATTCGGCGAGGTTGAGGATGCGCGAGACTTCCTGGTTGAGCTTGGCCACTATGGGCCGCGGCGTCTTCGCCGGCGCGAGCAGACCGAACCACGTCTGCCACTGGTAACCGGCGACACCCGCTTCCATCAGCGTCGGCACCTCGGGCAGCACCGCAACACGCTTCGCGGGTGAGACTGCGAGCGCCAGCAGCTTGCCTTCCCTGATGAAAGGCACCGCGTTGGACGCAGGCGCGAGCGTGAAATTCACGCGCCCGACCATCACCTCGGTGATCTGTTCCGGCACCGACTTGTAAGGCACGTGCACGACGTTGAGTCCCGCAAGGCTCACGAAAAGCTCGGCTGAAAAGTGCGTCGCGCTGCCGATCCCGGCGGACGAGAACGTGACGTGGCCGGGTTTGGCCTTCGCCATCGACACGAGATCCTTCACGTTTTTGACGCCGAGCCCCGGCGCGACGACGAGCACCGCAGGCACGCTCACGGTCGTGGTGATGCCTGCGAAGTCCTTCGCCGTGTCATAGGGCAGCTTCGCGTACATCGCCGGTGCGACGGCGTGGGAAGCCGACACCGACAGGAGGGTGTAGCCGTCGGGATTCGCGCCCGCGACCATCTGCGCAGCGAGTATGCCGCCTGCACTGGGTCGGTTGTCCGCGATGACCTGCTGCTTCCAGCTCTCGGAGAGCCCCTTGCCGACGACGCGAGCCGATATGTCCACCGTGCTGCCGGCGCCGAAACCGATGACGATGCGTATCGGCTTGGCGGGAAAGGCCGCGGCAGCATCCGCGGCCAGCGCACCGCAAGGCATCGTCGCCATCGCAGCGAATGCGCAAAGGCCGAGCAACTTTGCGCATCGTTCATTTTGGTGCGGCATGCAGGCTCCCCGTTTATTTTCGGTGCGCGTTTTCGCGCGTTCAGGACGGCGCACGCGGATCAACCGCAGCGGGCGCAACGTACAGAGCAAGATCCGTGCAACACCTCGTCGAATTGACCATCGCCGATGCGTCCGCTACATTCGACGCACCCCGCGTATCACGCGCAAGCCTCAGTCACATCGATCCCATGAGAGCCTATCACGACCTCGGAGGCACGCCTGCCGGCCCCATAGACCGGAACGAGCACGAGCTCCAGCTCTGGGAAAAACGCATCGAAGCGCTGCTCGTGCTGCTCACGCGCAAGAAGATCCTGCGCATCGACGAGAACCGGCGCGGGCTCGAGTCGCTCGGCAACGAGACCTACTTCGGCGTGAGCTACGCCGAGCGCCGCATGCTGTCGATGTCGAACAACCTCATCCTCAAAGGCGTGATCACCGTCGAAGAGCTCGCAGCGAAGATCGCGCAGATCGAAAGCCGCGTAGACCCGCTGCCGTGAGCGCAGCCGCCGCGATCGCGACACACGCGTTCCAACCGGGTCAGACCGTGCACGTTCGCAAGGTCGATTCGCTCGGGCACATCCGCACGCCGCATTACATCCGCGGCAGCACCGGCGTGATCGAGCGCTTCGTCGGCTTTTTTAAAAATCCCGAGGAGCTCGCCTACGGCCGCAGCGGAGAACCCCGGTGCGCGCTGTATCGCGTGCGCTTCGTGCAATCTCAGGTGTGGCCGGACTACTCCGGCGCCGCGGGCGACACCATCGACATCGACATCTACGAGCACTGGCTCCAGCCGGTGAACCCCTCATGAGCCACGACCATCATCACGACCACGGTGACCACGCGCACGGTCACCGCCACCCGAACCAGCCCGACCACGACGACGCACTCACCTATTACCGCAAGCTCGAGATGGCGGTGCGCGAGCTGCTGATCGAAAAAAACATCATCTCCGCGGATGAAGTGCGCAAAGTCGTCGAAGACATCGAGAGCCGCAGCCCCGAAGGCGGTGCGCGCGTCGTCGCGCGTGCGTGGAGCGATCCGCAGTTCAGGCAGGCGCTGCTCGAGGACGCGACGGCCGCGTGCACGAGCATGGGTTTCGAGATGGCGCTGTACGACGTGAAGCTCACCGTCGTCGAGAACACCCCCGACGTGCACAACATGGTCGTGTGCACGCTGTGCTCGTGCTATCCGCGCATGCTGCTGGGGCTGCCGCCGGCATGGTACAAGAGCCGCGCCTACCGCTCGCGAGCAGTGCGCGAGCCGCGGGCGGTGCTGCGCGAATTCGGCCTCGAGCTTGGCGACGACGTGTCGGTGCGGGTGCACGACTCGACCGCGGACCTGCGCTATCTCGTTCTGCCGATGAGGCCCGAGGGCACCGAGCGCATGACCGAAGCCGAGCTCATCGCAATCGTCAATCGCGACAGCATGATCGGGACCGCAATCGTATCGCCGCCGATCGAATAAAGTCAGGCCCCATGAAGATCACCGCAGCGGTCGGGGCGTTCGACCGAACGCAGCCCCTGCTCGACGGCCGCGTCGGAGTGGAAGGCTACGACGTCGCGTGGACTTCGGGCGAGCTCGAAAGCCTCTTCAGCCGCGCGTTCGAAACCGCAGAGTTCGACGTCACCGAGCTCTCGTTCTGCAACTACCTCATTGCAGCCGCGCGCGGAGGCAGCCCCTACGTGGCGATGCCGATATTCCCGACGCGCTGCTTTCGCCATCACGCGTTTTTCGTCCGCACCGACCGCGGCATACACACGCCGAAGGATCTCGAAGGCAGCCGTATAGGCTTGCGCGAATACACCAATACCGTCTCGCTCGTCGCGCGCGGAATTCTGCAAAGCTATTACCGCGTCGATCTCTCGCGCATCCACTGGGTCGTCGGCGACGTCGATCAGCGCGAGCGCAACCCGGCTCAGATCAAGGCGCCGGCCCTGCCGGGCATGGACATAACCACAGCCGGTCCTCGCCTGCTGGGCGGGATGCTCGAGAGCGGCGCGATAGACGGCCTCATCTCCTACACCCCGCCGCGAGCCCTCGGCGCACCGGGCGTCGGGCGCCTCTTCGAGCGCTGGTGGGAAGACGAGCAGCGCTACTTCAAGGACACCGGGATCTTCCCGATCATGCACGTCGTCGCGATCAAACGCGCGCTCGTCGAGCGGCATCCGACCCTGCCTGGAGCGCTGTATCGCGCGTTCTGCGAAGCGAAGGCGATGACTATTCGCGACCTCGAGATCGAGCAGGCTCCAAAAACGATGCTGCCGTGGGCGCCTGCGCATCTCATGGAGACGCGGCACGCGCTGGGAGACGATTTCTGGCCGTACGGCGTGGACGCGAATCGGGTGACGCTCGAAGCGCAGATCGGGTGGGCTTTCCAGCAGGGGTTGATCGAGCGGGTCGTGCCGCTCGACGAGTTCTTCGTCGATGTGCCTCTGGCAAGTCAAAATGGATCCGGGCCTGCGCCAGGATGACGCTGCGCCCTGACTCGTCCTGCCGGGACGCGAGGCGAGCCCGGTAAGCTGGTACACTTTCCGGCTGATAACACCCGGGGACAAGCGCGACCATGGCCGACATTTTCGTAAGCTACGCGAGCCCCGACCGGGACATAGCGTTTCGCATCGTCTCGTTCCTCGAAGAGCAGGGCATCACGTGCTGGGTCGCGCCGCGCGACGTGCCTCCCGGAGTCGAATACGGGCAGGCGATCGTCGACGGCATCGCAGACAGCCGCGCGCTCGTCCTCATCCTCTCCGATCAGTCGAACGAATCGCAGTTCGTGCGCAAGGAAGTCGAGCGCGCGGTCAGCAAGACCAAGCCGGTGCTGCCGGTGCGCATCCGCGAAGTGACGCCTTCAGGCTCGCTCGAATTCTTCATCTCGTCCGCGCAGTGGGTCGACGCGTGGAAGTCGCCAATGGAGCAGTACCTCCTTCCGCTCGTCGCCGCGATCAAGGCGATCGGCCAGCCGGGCGCGGCACCTGTGCGCTCCTCGGCGCTGCCTCCGCCGCGCCGCCGGGAGAAGACGCCGGTGTTCGCCGCACTCGGCGCGCTGGTGCTCGCCATCGCGGCGGGCGCGTGGTGGTTCGGAACGCAGAAGACGCCGCCTGCAGCCCCCGTCGCGGCGACTGTGCCTGCACCCGCGGTCTCGACGCCTGCACCTTCGCCCACGCCTGCGCCGGTCGTGGCAACGCCTGCGGCCCCTGTCGCGAAAATCCCCGCGCCCGCTCCCGTCGAAGCGAAGGCGCCGGCGACGCCGAAGCGCGGCGACCTCGCATTCGTCATCGGCTCGTGGTGCCAGCCTTATCAGGGCCGGATGATCCGCTACAACGTCATGCGCACCGGGTCCGACACGATCCTGACGCAGGTCAACCACCCGCAGTCGCCGTCTTTCGAAGCTGCCGCCAAGGTCGTTCCGATCAAAGGCGGTTTCGAGTTTCGTCCGGTCGACGTGGAGCCTGACGACAAGAACGTGTCGCGCTTCCAGATCGTCGACGACGCCACGATGAAGCTCGTGCACGCGCAAGGCGAAGCGCAGGACGGCATCGTCCGCATGCGCTGCCCGCCCGCACCGGAAAAATAGGAAACATCCTGACCGAAGCCGCGGACTGGCTCGCCCGCGTCCGGCAGTTCGAGCGCCGCGGCGAGCTGCTGCTGGCCTACGACACCGCGCTCCAGGGGCTCGAAGAGCATCCCTACGACATCGGGCTCGGCCATCGCGCGGTGCTCAATCTCGCCAAGGCCGGCGCGACTTCGCGCGCTGAGGTCGAGTTTGCGCGGCTGCGCCTGCAGGGTTCGAGCGAGCCCGATGTCGTCGCCCTCGCTGCACGCATCGCCAAAGATCGCGCGCTCGCCGCAGGCGAAGGCGAGCGTTCAGCGCTGCTCGCGCGCGCGGCGGACCTCTACGAAAAGCTCTATCGGACGAGCGGCGGCTACTATCCCGGCGTCAACGTCGCGACGCTGCGGCTGCTCGCGGGCGAGCGCGTAGCCGCAGAGGGCGTCGCGCGCGAAGTGCTCGAGCTTTGCCGGTCGGAACCGGCGACGCCCGACGACGCGTACTATCTCGCGGCCTCCGAAGCCGAAGCCGCGCTCGTGCTCGGCAACGAGGCCGCCGCGCGCGACGCCCTGAAGCGCGCAGCCGAGGCCGGCAGCGATCTCGCGGCGCGCGCGACGACGCGGCGTCAACTGCGCCTCGTCTGCGCCGCGCGCGGCATTCCGGATGAAGTGCTCGCGCCGCTCGCCTCCCCCGCCGTCATCCATTACACCGGGCACATGATTTCGCCGCCGGGTGTCGCCGGCCGCTTCCCCGCGCAACAGGAAGCGCAAGTCGCTGCGGCCGTCGGCGCACTGCTCGATAAGCGCGGCATCGGATTCGGCTACGGCGCGCTGGCCTCCGGCGCCGATATCCTCTTCGCCGAAGCGCTGCTCGCGCGAGGCGCCGAGCTGCATGTCGTGCTGCCTTTCGCGCGCGAAGAGTTCATCGAAATTTCGGTCGAGCCGGCGGGCGCAGGCTGGCGGGAGCGGTTCGAGTCGTGCATCGCGCGCGCGAGCAGCGTGACTTACGCGACCGACGACCGCTATCTCGGGCACGACTGGATTTTCGCCTACGGCTCGTTCGTCGCGATGGGACTCGCGGTGTTGCGCGCCCGCTTTCTCGACGCGCACGTGCGGCAGATCGCGGTATGGGACGGCGAGGAGACGACCGGCAGCGCGGGCACGGGCTTCGACGTGCGCACGTGGCGCGATCTCATCGGCAAACCGGACGTGGTGTCGTGCGGCACCGGCGAGAGACACGCCGCGCCGGGCAACGGTGAGAAACCGCCGGGCGGCCAGCGCGAGCTCAAGGCGATGCTCTTCGGCGACGTCAAGGGATTCAGCAAGCTCACCGAGTCGCAGATCCCTGCGTTCGTCACGCATGTGCTCGGCGAGCTTGGCGCGGTCCTCGCGAAATACGGCAATCGCGTGCTTTACCGCAATACGTGGGGCGACGGGCTGTTCGTGGTGTTGAGCGACGCGGTCGTCGCGGCGCAATGCGCGCTCGAGCTTCAGTCGGCGCTGGAGACGATCGATCTCGAAGCGTGCGGCCTGCCCGCAACCCTCGCGCTCAGGCTCGGCGGACACTACGGCCCCGTGTTCGAGACGAAGGATCCGGTGCAGGGCGTCATGAATTATTTCGGCGCGCACGTGAGCCGCACCGCGCGTATCGAGCCGGTCACCCCGCCCGGCGAAGTGTTCGTGACCGAGCAGTTCGCCGCGCGCCTGGCACTCGAGCCCGGCGGCTACGCATGCGATTACGTCGGGCAGGTTCCCGCCGCGAAGAACTACGGCACGATGCGCATGTACCACCTGCGTCTGGTGGCTCAGGCAAGGGCTGAGTGACCGGGTCCGGCTCCAACCGCTACTTCGCCAGCCCGAGATCGACCAGCACCGCTTTGGTCGCCGCGTATTCCTGATCGATATCTTTTTTCAGTGCAGCGCCGGTGACGAAATCGTCGCTCCAGTAGTTTTTCTCGAGGTCGGCTTTCCACTCCGGGCTTTGCGTCACTTTGCGCAATGTCGATTCCCAGTATGCGACCTGTGCCGGCGCGAGGCCTTTCGGACCGAAGATCGCGCGCCAGCTCCCGTAGGTGAGATCGACCCCCTGCTCCTTCCACGTCGGCACGGCGGCCAGTGCCCCGGGGAGGCGCTGCGGCGAAGCGACCGCGATCACGCGCATGCGGCCCGAGGAGAGGTGCGCAACAGCGTTGACGGCGCCGATCACGACGAGCTCGATATGACCGCCGAGGAGTGCGGTGATCGCTTCGGCCGAGCCTTTGAACACCACGGGCTTCAGCTCGCGCGGGTTGCCGCCGAGCGACTTGATCAGTAACCCCGCCGCAATGTGCCTGCTGCTGCCGTATGCATTCGCGAAGCCGAGCGTGATCGAGCGCGGATCCTTCTTCAGGCGGTCGGCGAGGTCTTTGCCCGTACGGATGCCGGAGGCCGCGCTCACGGCAAAGACCACGTAATCGTTCAGCAGCGAAGCGATCGGTGTGAAGTCGGCCGGGGTCAGCGTGCTCGCGCCGATGATGTGATTGCTCAGCAGACCGCTGGTGATGATCCCGAGGCAGTGCGGGTCGCCGCTGCGCTGGCTGACA
>JAQGMV010000542.1 GCA_028292225.1 Betaproteobacteria bacterium | reverse complement strand
GCATGCGCGCCCAGAACGCGTCGTCCGTCTCGAGGCGCCACGTGATCGCTTCGGCGTAGGCGAGGGCGGCTTTCTGGCGGTCCGTGTATTTCGTCGATTTCTCGAAGTTGACGAGGTCGTCGGCCTGCGCCTCTTCGAGACCGCCGTCGAAAGCCTTGATCGATCGCTGGTTCCCGCAGAACTCGCACTTCACCGAACGCGAGACGTACAGCCTCGCGAGCTCCTTGATCGCGTGATCGCAGACTCCCGTATGGAAGATGTCGCGCCACGAGTTGGCGAAAGACCAGAACGCGCCGGGCACGTGCGCGCGCACGGCGGAGCTTTCGGGACGCGGAGTGCCTACACTTGCGCAACGCTCCATCTCGGCGCGCATGGCGGCGTCCATCTTTTCGAGCGGGTAGTAGCTGATGCGCTGTTTGGACATCACATCCTCCTATCGGAAGTTTTGAGTGTTCAGTGTCGAGTGCTCAGTGATGCGCAACTCAGCGACGCACCGGGACCACTCAACACTCAACATTAAACACTCGCAGTGCGCGCCGCGCCGAGCGCGGGCCCGAGCATTGCCGCGAGCGGGACGGTAATCAGCACTGCGACGCCGACGGTCGCGATTGCGACGGGAACGCCTGCGGTGTCGCCGAGCAGTCCGTAGCCGAGCGGCGCCGCGATGCCGCACGCCGACCCGAGCGTATAGAAAAGGCCGAAGACGCGCGGCAGTCGGTCCTGCTCGACCAGATCGCCGATGGTCGCATAGAGCACCGAAGAGGTTCCCTGAAGCGCGACCCCGATCAGCGGCAGGATGAGCATGACGCCGAGGCCGGGAAGCGCGAGGGTCGCGAGAATGCCGACCCCGGTCGCCACTTCGGTGATCACGATCGTTTTCACGATGCCGACGCGTTCGGCGAGAAAGCCGCACGCGAGCTTGCCCGCCATCCCGCCGGTGAGGATGAGCGGCACCGCAAGCGCAGCCCAACCCTCCGGTATTCCCTTGTCGATGAGCAGGAAGGCGATGAAGGTGAGAAAACCGGTGCGCGTGCTCGAGTCGAGGACTTCGATGAGGCACAGCGCCGTAAAGCCCTGAGGGTTGCGTATGCCCCAGCCGGACCTGGTGCGTGCAGGCGCGGGCTCGCCGTCGGTGCGCGGTGCGCGCGTATTGGAGACGCAGAGGAAGATGACCACGGCAGTGGCGATGCCGATCGCGCCGAAAGCAGTCACCGGCGCCTGCCATGAGATGCCGGCGAGCAGACACAGGCTCACCGCGCCGCCGAAAGCGAATTTTCCGACGTCGCCGAAGAAGTTGTAGGTCCCGAGCGCGGCGCGGCGTCCGGCGTCGGGATAGGCGTGCGAGATGATGGTCGAGGCGAGCGGGTGCTGGACCGCGGAACCGAAGCCCGCGAAGAAGAGCGAAACGATGATCATCCAGAAGCCGGTCGCGTGGCCGAGTGCTACGAAAGCGCAGCCGGCGACGAAGGTGCCGAAGGCGAGCAGGTTGCGCTCGCCGAAGCGCTCGGCGAAGAGGCCCGCGGGAATCTGGAAAGCCGCCATCGCGGCGCGGTGGGCCGAGCGGATGAAACCGACCTGGGCGAGCGACAAGCCGTAGGTCTGCGCGAGCAGCGGAAGCAGGACGTAGGTGACGTCGGACAGGCCGTCGTGCAGCGTGTGCGCCGCACAGCACGATCCCAGGGCGCGACTCGATTTCTTCTTGAACAAGCGGTTTGCCTCGGCGTTGATCGAGCCTGGAGCTCGTTGCCGAATGCTAGCAGATCGTACCCGCGCCCGGGCGCGCCCGCTGGCCGTACACTCGCCCGCAGGCGCTGCAATTGCTCCGGGCGTAGGCCGGCCGCCGCTCGCGGCCGCCCGAGGAGTGTGCATGCCGGAACATCAGGAACTGCGGCGCAGGCTCGGCCGCATCGCGTGGCTGCTCGACAGCTCGATCCCGCTGCCCGGGGTGCGCTTCCGAATAGGGATCGATGCGATCCTCGGGCTCATCCCGGGGCTCGGCGATCTGCTCGGCGTGCTCCTGTCGAGCTACATCGTGCGCGAAGCCGCGCGTGTGGGCGCGCCGCCGAGCGTGCTCATGCGTATGGCGTGGAACGTCGCGATCGAAGGGGTCGTCGGGATGATTCCATTTTTCGGCGACGTCTTCGATGCGGCGTGGAAAGCCAACCAGCGCAACTTCGCGCTGCTGGAGACGCACCTCGATGATCCTCGCCGGGCGAGGCGCTCGAGCCGGCTTTTCGTCGGGCTGCTGATGCTTGCCCTCGGCGTATTCTTCGTGCTGGTCGGCGCCGGGGGTTACTTCATCCTGCGTGCGGTCGTGCACGCGTTCTGAGATCGCAGGACGTGCCTTAGCTTACTTGCCGCCTTCCGGTCCGACCCTGACCGGGATGTAGAGCGCGGCATCGCCGCGGCGCACGAGCAGCGCGACGATGCTGCCGGCCGGCTGCTTCTGGACCAGGCGGGTGAACTCCTCGAGGCTCTTGAAGTAGACGTTGTTCACCGCAATGATGATGTCGCCGCGCTGCACCTGCATGCCCGGGCCCGGGTTCGCGATGGCTTCCACGATCAGACCGTATTCGATCCCGAGCTGCTTGCGCTGGGCCGGCGCGAGCTCGCGCACCGCGAGACCGAGCTTGTTCGAGCTCGTGCGAATCTCGGAAGGCTGCTGCTGTTGCGCCATGTTCTCGGATGGGAATTCGGCGAGCGTCGCCTTGATCTGGCGCTTCGCGCCGCCGCGCCAGATGTCGAGTGTCACGATGCTGCCCGGCGGGGTCGCGGCCACGATGCGTGGAAGCTCGTTGGCGTTGGTCACCGGCTTGCCCTGGAATGCGAGGATCACGTCGCCCGGCTGGATTCCGGCCTGATCGGCGGGGCTGCGAGGCTCGACCGACGCGACCAGCACGCCTTTGAGGTCGCCGAGCTTGAACGACTTCGCGAGCTCCGGCGTCAGCGCCTGGATCTGCACGCCGAGACGTCCGCGAGTGACTTTCCCCGTCGCCTGCAGCTGCTTGCCGACGTCGAGCGCGACTTCGATCGGTATCGCGAAGGACACGCCCATGTAGCCGCCGGTGCGGCTGTAGATCGCGGAGTTGATGCCGACCACTTCGCCGCGCAGGTTCAGGAGCGGACCGCCCGAGTTGCCGGGATTTACCGCGACATCGGTCTGGATGAAAGGGACGAAGCTTTCGTCGGGAAGCGAGCGGCCTTTGGCGCTGACGATGCCTGCGGTGATCGTGTTCACGAAACCGAAAGGCGAGCCGATCGCCGCGACCCATTCGCCGACTTTCAGGTTTTCGGAATTGCCGAGCCTGACGGTCGGCAGCCCCGTCGCATTCACCTTGAGGAGCGCCACGTCGGTGCGGGTGTCGACGCCGACGATCTTGCCTTTGAACTCGCGGGAGTCGGCAAGACGAACGGTCACTTCGTCGGAGTCGGCGACCACGTGTGCATTGGTGAGCACGTAGCCGTCGGGGCTGATGATGAAACCGGAGCCGATGCCCTGGCCGCGCTGTTCCGGCTCGGGCTCCTGCTGGGGATTGGGCATGAAGCGCCGGAAGAACTCGAACAGCGGATCGTC
>JAQGMV010000509.1 GCA_028292225.1 Betaproteobacteria bacterium | reverse complement strand
GCATGCTCGCCACCCTCATCGGCAATCTGCGGGGGATGGTGTATCGCTGCCGCGACGACGAGCACTGGACGATGGAGTTCGTCAGCGACGGCTGCCCCGAGCTCACCGGATACGAGGCCGATGAGCTTCTCCTGAACGGCCGGGTCAGCTACGAAGCCCTGACGTTCGACGCCGACCGCAGCCGGGTGCGCGAGCGCATCCGCAATGCGCTGCGGGCCGGGCGAAGGTTCAGCGTCGAGTACCGCATCGTCTGCCGCGACGGCACGCTCAAATGGGTCTGGGAAACCGGCATCGGCGTGGAGGGTGAAGGCGGCGCTCGAGGGCGTATCGAAGGCTTCATACAGGATATCTCCGAGCGCAAGCAGGCGGAGGAGAGCCTGCAGGAAGCCGAACGCCGGTATCGAAGCATCTTCGAGAACGCGACCGAAGGCATATTCCAGACCTCGGCTGAAGGTCGTTACCTCGCGGTCAATCCGGCGCTCGCGCGAATTTACGGTTACGAGGCGCCCGAGCAGCTCATCACGTCACTCAGCAATATCGGCGCGCAGCTCTACGTGCAGCCCGCGCGGCGCGAGGAATTCATGCGTCTCGCACGCGAGCGCGGCGCGGTGCAGGGCTTCATCTCCCAGGTGTATCGCCGCAACGGCGACGTGATCTGGATCGCCGAGAACGCGCGCGCGGCTTTCGACGCCGACGGCGCCTTCTCGCACTTCGAGGGGACCGTCATCGATGTGAGCGAGAGCCGCAACTACGAAGAGCAGCTCAGGTACCAGGCGAGCCACGATGCGCTTACGCTGCTTCCGAATCGCGCGCTGCTCCACGACCGGCTCACCCAGGCGATCGCGCACGCGCGACGCTACGGCGGCGTGGTCGGCGTAGCGTTCGTCGACCTCGACAATTTCAAGATGGTGAACGACACGCTCGGACACGACACCGGCGATGCACTGCTGAAGACCATGGCTGAAAGAATGTCGTCGTGTCTGCGCCAGAGCGACACCGTGGCGCGGCAGGGTGGCGACGAGTTCGTGCTGGTGCTGGCGGGCGAGCCCGACGTCGAGACGCTGACGGCGACACTCGAGCGCACACGCGTCTGCGTGGCCGCGCCCTGGAGCCGTCAGGGCCGCGAGCTGCACGTCACCTGCAGCGTGGGCGCCGCCGTATTCCCGCGTGACGGTACCGACGCCGTGACCCTGCTCAAGAACGCCGACATTGCCATGTACCGCGCGAAAAATGCCGGCCGCAATGCGCTGCGCTTCTTTCAGTGGGAGATGGTGCGGGCTGCGGTACACCGGCTCGACACCGAGCAGAGTCTGCGCCGTGCGCTGAAACGCGGGGAGTTCGAAGTCCACTATCAGCCCCGGCTCGACCTGGCGACCGGCGCTCTGATCGGCATGGAAGCGCTGCTCAGGTGGCGCAGGCGAGACGGCGAGCTCGTGCTGCCCGAGCGCCTGATCCCCGTCGCCGAGGAAACAGGCCTCATCGTGCCGATCGGTGAAGCGGTCATGCGCGCCGCGTGCCTGTTCAATCGCGAGCTCGCCCGGCGCGAGGGCAGGCCGCGCCTGACGGTCGCCGTGAACCTGTCGCTGCGCCAGCTTCATCATCCGGATTTCGCCGGCAGCGTGAGCAGGATACTCGAGGAGACCGGGCTCGAAGCCGGCCAGCTCGAGCTCGAAATCACCGAGAGCCTAGTCATGCACGACGTCGAGCACTTCGTGTCGATGTTCGAAGCGCTGGCTACCCTCGGCGTGCACCTTTCGGTCGACGACTTCGGTACCGGGTACTCGAGCCTGAGCTATCTGAAACGCCTGCCCGTGGACCGGCTCAAGATCGATCGCAGCTTCGTTCGCGACATCACGACCGATTCGAACGACGCCGCGATCGTTCGCGCGGTCATCTCCCTGGGGCATAACCTCGGCATCCGTGTGGTCGCAGAAGGCGTGGAAAACGACGAGCAGCTTCAGTTCCTGCGCGCGAATCATTGCGACGAGGGACAGGGCTACCATTTCGGCCGTCCGGTTCCCGCCGACCGGTTCGTCGCCGAATACGAGCAGCCTACAGCCGTAGCGGCCGATGGTATCCGGTGAGCTCGAGATAACCGCTTCCGATCGATTTGCCCCCTTTGATCGCGCGCACCGCGCCTTCCCAGTACACCGTTCCGACCGACGCGCGGCTGTCGCTTTCCTGGTCGTCCATGAGCGGGGCTAGAGTCAGGTCGAGCGCGCCGGCGCGAATGCGCCACGCGACCGGGTAAGCCGCGCCGGTCCGCGGTGAGCGCCACTGGCGCAGCGGAGTGAACTCGACCTCACCCGGCACAAACGCGCGGCGCACCCCGCGCGCATCCCGATGAGCGCCGCCCGCCCATACCTTCGCGCCTTTCGAGTCGTGCATCCTGAACGCCATCAAAGCGCCGCCGTCGTCGAGATTGATCCCGATCCAGTCCCAGCCGGCCGCCTGAGTGTCCATATAGCTCGACGACCATTCGTGATCGAGCCATGCGCTGCCGGTGACGTCGGTGCGTTTCCCCGACTCGTGTATCGTGCCGCTCACAGCGAGATGCGGAAGGCTGTAGTAGTAGCTGGCGGCGCGCGGGTCAGGTCCTTTGCGGCTGTAGCCGTCCGCCCCCTGTAAGAGCGGGGGCTGCGTTTGCGCGAACGAGAGATCGAGCGCGAAATCACCGGCGGGTATGCGGGCTTTGTAGACGTTTCCATCCTGCGCGAGCGACCAATCGTCTATCCACACGTTTGTCCGTCCCGCCGACGCACCCGCGAGGTCGAACGCCGCGCGCGCGACTCGCTGGTCGTGAAGCAGCCGGCCTCGCCCGGGGTCGCTCAGTGCCGCGTGCGCGATCAGGACCTGCCGCGGCGTGAAAGCGCTGGGGTTGCGCTCGTCGATCCCGGGCCGGGTCCGGAAGAACGTGATCTGAAAGCCGAGCGGCGCCTGTGCCGCTCGCTCTAGCCAGCCGGTGACGTACCACCATTCGGTCCGAAATTCCGGATGGGTTCCTTCGTCGTCCGGAAAGCGCATGCGATAACCCCGACGCACCGGCGGGTAAGCGGGTGCTCCCGCCGCAGAAGCGGGCATCGGCCATAACGCAGCACTCGCGAGCCACGCAAGGACGCGTCGGCGTGATCGTCCGTTGAAAGGCATATCGACCGCTACCAGTCCTCGCGCACTGCGCGAGTCACTTCACCGCTCATCGCGCGGCGACCGCTGAGCACTGCGGTGACCGTCGCAGCGGCGATCAGCGCGGCGCCGAGGATCGCAAGATCTCTCCACGGGATGTACATGTCCATGCTCCAGTGGAATGACTGGCGGTTGATCACGTGGACGAGGATGAGACTGATCAGCCACCCGAAAGCCAGTCCCGCGGCCACGCCTAGGCTGCCGACGACCACGCCTTCGCATCCGAGCATCGCGCCGATCTGGCTGCGCGTCATGCCGATGTGGCGCAGCACCCCGAACTCGCGGCGGCGCGCGAGCGCCTGTGCGCTGAAGCTCGCGCTCACGCCGAACATCCCGATGAGCACGGCCGCGACTTCGAGCGCATAAGTGACGGCGAAGGTGCGGTCGAAGATCGCGAGAGATAGAGCCTTGAGCTCGCGTGTCGACGCCAGCTCCACGCCCTGCGCGTCGGCGAGCGCGGCGCGTATACCCGCGGCGACGGCACTGGCGACAGCGTCCGTGCGCAGATACAGCGCGGCTTCGTTCGCGCGCTCATCCCCGGTCAGCGCGATGTAGGTCGCCCGATCCACCACGATGGCGCCGTTCTGGCGCGCGTAATCGCGCCAGATTCCGGCGACTACGAACGGCTTTGATGCTGCCTTGCCGTTCAGCGGCTCGAACGGCTTCATTGGCTTTTCGATCGGCAGCTCGATCCGTGCGCCGGTTTTGACGCCGAGCACGTCCGCGGCAACTTCCGAAAGCCACGCGGGCGGAAGGTCTCCGGCGGCCGGCGTCATAACCGCCCCTTCGAAAGGCAGGACGGGCGCCGGGCGTCCTTGCGGCACCGGGCGCGCGAGGAGCGAGAGCGGCGGCCGGTCGGCGCGCATGTAGACGTTCTGGCTGCGTATGAACACCGCGCTCTCTACGCCCGCGACCCCGCGAATACGCGTTTGCTCGTTCGGGGTGAAAAATCCGGTGTCTCCGGTGCGTCCCGCGCGCACATAGAGATCGGCCGGCAGCATCTGATCGAGCCACGCTTCGAGTGACTCGCGGAACGAGCCGACCATGATCAGCATCGAGACCATGAGACTGAAGCTCGCCAGGATCGCCGCGAGGCTGACGCCGACTTGGCGCGGGGTCGCCTGCAGCTGTGCCGCGGCGAGCGTCGCCGGCGCATACCGCATTCCGGGCAGGCGGCTCAGCACCGCCTGCGCGAAGCGCGGCATGAGGAGTATCGCGCCGACGAGTATCGATGCCACCGCGAGATAGCCCGCGATCGGAAGCCCGCCCAGGGGCGGCGCCTGCGCCAGCGCGAGACCGGCGGCGAAAAGAACCATGCTCGGAATGACGCTCTGGAATCCGCTCAGCGCTGCTTCCTCGTCGCCGGCCTTGAGCGCGAGCGCCGGTGCGCGTCGGGCCGCTTCGAGCGCCGGCAGCGCGGAACCGATTACCGCAAAGACAACACCGAGTCCGAAGAACAGCGCCAGTGTCGCGAAATCCACGTGCAGTTGGGGGGTGACCGCGTGGAAATAGCCTGCGCCGAGATCGCCGCCGAGACGCTCGATGCCGAGACGGGCGAGCGCCACGCCGAGTGCAAGGCCGATCGCGGAGCCCGCGATACCCACGAGGGTTCCTTCGATCACCAGCAGGCGCGTGAGCTCGGCTCGCGTGACTCCGATTACGCGCAGCAGTGCAAGCTGGGACCGGCGCCGCACGAGCGCGAGAAACTGGGTCGAGAACACGAGGAACGCGCCGGTGAAGAGCGCCACGAGCGCGAGCATGTCGAGGTTGGTGCGGTAAGCGCGCGAGAGGCTCGCGTTACGATCCGCTTCGGCTTCCGGCGTCGCGATGATCGTGCCGGCGGGGAG
>JAQGMV010000498.1 GCA_028292225.1 Betaproteobacteria bacterium | reverse complement strand
CGCCGCGGTTGTCGACGAGGACCTGCTGGCCGAGGAGCTCGCCCCACTTGGGCGTGAACGCGCGCGCGATGATGTCGGTGTTACCGCCGGGCGCGAACGGGACGATCATGCGCACGGGTTTGGTCGGATATTGCTGGGCGTATGCGGATGTCGAAGCGGCAAGCGCGACGACACAGAAGGCGGCGCTTGCGCGCAGCCGGAACTGCTGGGTCATTCAACTATCTCCTCGTTTTAAGATCGGCTATCCGCTCATTGCCGCGTGAAGACACGAGCCATGGCGCCGGGCGGACGCGTGAAGCGGCGACATGATACTACGCACGTACGCGTAGTCGGTTTAACGCGCCGTGGGCCCAATAGTTCACGCCGCACTGCAGCGTACGAAGAGGCTTTGAGCGCTCGCGCGGCGTTGGGGCTAAAATTCACCCTTTTCATTCAGGCATCTCCTATGGCTTCCAAACGCATGCCCATCATGGGGACGCGCCACGTCGTCTCCGCAGGGCACTATCTCGCGGCGCACGCGGGGTTCCAGATCCTCGAAGCAGGCGGCAACGCGATCGACGCGGGTGTCGCGGCTGGTATTGCGATCGAAGTGCTCCAGACCGACAAGGTGAACTTCGGTGGTGTCGCGCCGCAGATCATCTACACCGCAAAGGATCGCAAGGTGAGCTGCATCGACGGCCTCGGCGTGTGGCCGAAGGCGATCACACCCGATTACTTCATGAAGCGTCACGGCGGCAAAATCCCGCCCGGCGTCGAGCGCTGCGTCGTTCCCGCCGCGCCCGATGCGTGGCTCACTGCGCTCGCGAACTTCGGCACGATGAGCTTCGGGGACGTCGCGTCTGCAGCGATCCGCTTCGCGTCCGAAGGTTTTCCGATGCACGGTCTCATGTCCCAGTTCATCAAGGACAACATCGCGTCGTACCAGCGCTGGCCGTCGAGCCGCAAAGTGTTCCTGCCCAAAGGCCGTCCGCCCGAGGAAGGCGAGATCTTCAAACAGGCCGATCTTGCGCGCACGCTGAAGTACATGGCCGACGAAGAGCGCAAGGCCGCGCGCAAGAAAGGCCGCAAGGCCGGCATCAAGGCCGCGCGAGACGCGTTCTATAAAGGCGACATCGCACGTGAGGTCACGCGCTTCATCGAGAAAGAAGGCGGGCCGATGCGCTTCGAGGATTTCGCCGGATTCAAGGTGAATTTCGAGCCGACCGTGCGAACGCGCTTCGAGGGCATCGACCTGCACACGTGCGGCCCGTGGTCGCAGGGCCCGGTGCTGCCGATGGCGCTCAATATCCTCAAGAACTTCGATCTGAAGGCGATGGGGCACAACTCGGTCGACTATATCCACGTGGTCAACGAGGCCCTGAAGCTCGCGTTCTCGGATCGCCATAACTATTTCGGCGACCCGAAGTTCGTCAAGGTGCCGATCAATGGGCTCATGTCCGACAAATACGGGCAATGGCGTCGCACGCTCATCAGCGCCGAGAAAGCGTGGACCGGGATGCCGCCGGCCGGCGACCCGAAGAACCTGCGCGAAATTCCGAATCGCTGGATGCCCGAGCCGCAGTCGGAAGAAGCGCCCGGACCCGGCGACACGTCATACCTGTGTGTGATCGACAAGGACGGCAACGCGTTCTCGTGCACGCCGAGCGACGGTTCGAACCAGACGCCGATCGTTCCCGGTGTCGGCATCCTGTGCTCCGGACGGGGTACGCAGTCGTGGGCAGATCCCACGCATCCGTCGTCGGTCGCGCCGGGCAAGCGCCCGCGGCTGACGCCGATGCCCGCGCTCGCGTTGAAAGGCGGGAAGGTGCACATGCCTTTCGGCACGCCGGGCGGCGACGTGCAGCCGCAGGCGATGCTGCAGGTGTTCCTGAACATCAACCTCTTCGGCATGGATGCGCAGACCGCAATCGATGCGCCGCGCTTCGCGAACTACACCTACCCGGGATCGTTCGAGCCGCATCAGTACTTTCCGGGCCGTCTCTACATGGAATCGCGGATCGACAAGTCGACGCGCGACGAGCTCGCAAGCCGGGGGCACCTGGTATACGAGTGGCCGGAGTCGACATGGCTCGCAGGCGCGGTGTGCACGATCGTGGCCGACCAGAAGAACCGCGTGCTCCACGGTGGAGCGGACGCGCGTAGGCCGGCTTACGTGCTGGGCTGGTAGCCGCGGCGATGAAGCCATGCGGGCGACGAGCGCCCGCAGCCGCGGCTCGGTAACGACTCGGAGGCAAACCCAAGGTTACCCTGCGGGACCTCGCTACGCTCGGGCTCGCCGGTAACCGTTCGGAGGGAAACCAAGGGTACCCTCCGAGACCGCCCTTCCTTCAATTTTGGATGGCCTGAGGATGTCTGAACGATGCAGTGGCCGATGCTGCGCGAACGAAAATAACGAGGGAGGAGAACGAATGAACGCATCGAAGCTGAAGGCCGTTGCCGTCGCCGTGGGCATGGCGGTCGTTGCGGGCGGCGTCTGCGCCCAGAGCTACCCCACCAAGCCGATCCGCTGGATCGTCGGCTACACGCCGGGCGGCACCGCCGACATGCTCGCTCGCGCGGTGGGACAGAAGCTCACCGAATCGTGGGGCCAACAGGTCATCGTCGAGAACCGCCCCGGCGCCGGGACCAACATCGGCACGGAAGTTGCGGCGAAATCCGCGCCGGACGGTTACACACTGTTCATGCCGACCGTAGCCAACGCGATCAACCCGACTTTGTATCCCAGGCTCAGCTTCGACATCATGCGCGACTTCGTGCACATCACGAACTTCGCCAAAGTGCCCGGCATCGTCGTCGTCCACCCGTCGGTGCCTGCGAAGAACGTGAAAGAGCTCATCGCGCTCGCCAAAGCGCATCCGGATTCTCTGCGTCACGGCTCCACCGGCATCGGCAGCCCGCATCATCTCGCGGGAGAGATCTTCAAGACGATGGCGGGCGTCAAGATGGTGCACGTGCCCTATCGCGGCGCGACGCCGGCGATCACCGACATCATCGCGGGGCACATCGAGGTGTACTTCGGCGCGATGGTTTCGACCCTGCCTCACGTCAAAAGCGGCCGCGTGCGGGCGCTCGGCGTGACCACGCTCAAGCGTGTCGCGGCGGTTCCGGACATTCCGACGATCAGCGAGCAGGGGCTCAAGGGTTTCGAGACCGGCTCGTGGTTCGGCGTGTCGGTGCCGACCGGAACGTCGAAAGACATCGTCAACCGCCTGCACAGGGAATCGGTGCGTATCCTCGCGCTTCCCGAAGTGCGCGACCGCATGGCCTCCGAAGGCGCGGAGTTCGTCGCCGACACCCCGGAACAGTTCACGGCTTTCTTCAGGACGGAGCTGGAGAAATGGGGTCGGGCGGTGAAGGCCTCGGGCGCGCGGCCCGAAGGCTGAGAGGCAATGATGAATGCGGAATGATGAATGCGGAATGAAAACCACGCGCATGTCGCGCGTCGGGACAATTCAAAGACACAGGATTTTTTATATGCAGCGTAAGCGAGCCGACGGTTTTTTTTCATCATTCCGCATTCATCGTTCCGCATCAGCGCAGGCCGCGCGTGCGCTCGCTGCGACGATGATGATCGTGGCGGGGCTCGCGCACGGCCAGACGTACCCCGACCGCCCGGTTCGCCTCGTCGTCGGCTTTCCTCCCGGCGGCGCTGCCGACATTCTCGGGCGCATCGCCGCGCAGCAGTTGAGCGTGGGCCTCGGGCAGCCGGTCGTCGTCGACAACCGCGGCGGCGCGGGCGGGTTGATCGCAACCGAGATCACCGCGCGCGCCAACCCCGACGGCTACACGCTGCTCTTCGCCTCCATCCCGCATGTCATCAACCCGCACCTCTACAGCAAGGTGACTTACGACGCGCTGAAGGATTTCACGCCCGTGATCCAGTTCGTGTCGGTGCCGCTGATGATGGCGTCGGGCCCCGCGCTTTCGGCAAAGACGGTGAAGGAAGTGATCGCAGTGGCGAAGGCGAAACCGGGCGCCGTGAATTACGGATCCGCGGGTAGCGGCTCGTCGAGCCATCTCGCCGTCGAGCTGTTCCGGTTGATGGCGGGGATCACTCTCACGCATATTCCGTACAAAGGGACCGGACCGCTCATCACCGACATGCTCGGCGGACAAGTCGCGATGACGATTGCGAGCGCAGTGCCGCTCACCCCGCAGGTGCGCTCCGGCAAGTTGCGCGCGCTTGGAGTCACCGGGCCGAAGCGCTCGGCGGCTTTTCCGGATGTCCCCGCTATCGCGGAGACCCTGCCGGGTTACGACGTGGTGAACTGGTTCGGCGTCATCGCGCCCGCAGGCACGTCCGGCGCGATCATCACGCGAGTGAACGCCCAGCTCAACAAAGCGCTGCAATCGCCCGAGCTCGTCAAAACGCTCGCGGCTCAAACCGCCGAAGCCGTCGGCGGCACGCCTGAAGCGTTCGGCAAGGTGATCCGCTCGGATTATGCGAAGTGGGCGAAGGTGGTCAAACAATCCGGCGCGCGGGTCGACTAGGCAGTGCTTCCCGATCCACGGCGCTACGGCCCGGGTGATGCCGGCAATCCGCTCCTGAAGCTTGCGCACCCCGGCGACGGGCGTGCGCTCGTCGGTGCGTTGCGCGAGCTCGCGCAAGCTTCTCGCGATGGCGAAATCCGCAGCACCCTCGCTTGCGCAGCGTCACAGCAGGAATACGCCACCGTTTGGCGTGCGCTCTGCACTGCCGTTGAAAAACCCGATGCCGACGATGCGGTCGCGCCGCGTGTGTTCGCGATGCCGTGGGTGATCGTCGCCGGCGGCAGCGCACCGGCGAACGTCGAGTGCGTCCTGCCGGACGTGGACGCGCTCGCCAAAGTGTTAGAGGCTCATGGGGTCTTCGGCGGCAGCCGCACGCTGGGCTTGAGCAATGCGCTCGCGGGCATCGAGACACTCGAGTCCCTCGCGCCGAGCCAGGTGCTTCACGGGTGGGACGATCCACGCGTGCGCGAGATGGCGCCTTCTGCGATCGCGGTGCTTCGCGGTGTGGAGGAAGTCCACGTGAGGTTCCTGCTCGGCGCCGCTATCGCGCCCGCGCACGCACCCGGCATCACCGAGACCGGATCGAACGTCGGCGCGTGGGGAACTCCGGCGTTGCGCGCAATGGCGGCGCAGCTCGCGACGCCCAACGTTCAGCTCCTGCCGATGCCGCGGCCGCCGGGCGGCTTGTATAGCGCCGCTTATGCGGGACGCCGCGCAGGCATCGAAGCCGCGTTCAACCTGTTCATGGCGAATTCGGTCAGGCGCATCCGGATGGCGGTGGGGGACCCGAGCGTCACGGTCTCATCGCACGAGAACGGCGAGGTTCGCGTCGTGCTCTGGACCCCCTTCGACGACGCGATGGTCGAAGGTTTCGCGTGGCCGCTTCATCCCGCCGACGATCTCGACGAGGTCCAGGGCGTCATCACGGCGATGCTCGCCGAATGTCACCTGCCCGAGGCGACTGTCCATCCCTCGGTTCTGCCGGACCGCACGTCGACGGGCGCGATGCTTTTTCGTACCCGCTGACGCGTAAAAGAAGACGCGGTTCGAAGAGGGAAACGGCCGCGGCGATGAAGCCGCGGCGGGCATAAAACGCCCGCCGCCGCGGCTCGGTGAACGCCAAAGAGGGTTGGCCCTGCGGGCCACCCTCCGGGGCGGAGAACGGCAAAGAGGGAAACCAAGGTTTCCCTCCTTGAACCTCCCTTCCTTTTACGTCAGCCTCGGGAGGCGCGCGGTGCGCGGCGCTGGGGGACGGGCGCCGGCTCAGGCGGCGGGGGCGGGGCGATCACCGGCGCGGGCGCGGGGGCCGCGACCGGGGCGGGGGCCGGGGCGGGCGCCGCGGTCTGCACCACTACCGGAGCAGGCATGTTCCATGTGGCGGTCCAGGGATTGCCGACATGCACCGGACCCGAGCCCCTCGCGGCAGGCCCGGCGGTCCAGGGGTGTCCCACATGGACGGGCCAGACGTAGCCCGAGCCCGAGTTGGCGCTCGTGCCCGGGCTGGCACTCGTGCTGGAGCTTACGTCGGGGCTTGCCGCAGGGCTGGCGCCCATCGTTTCTGACGACGGTGCGCGTTGCGTCGCACAACCGGCGGTGAGTAACAGGACCGCCGCCGAGGCGGCCAACGACCAATTTTTCATCTGACCTCTCCCATGATAATCGGAACACGCGGCGACTGTGCTGGCGCCCCATGCGAGTCCCCGGGGGCGTTCAGTATGTGCCGAGCCTTAGCAATAGATACGCCTGCGTCGCGAATTTGATGCGTATGGTACGTCACCGCGACTGCGCTCGCCACCGTATGCTCAGAACTCGCGCGCATCCGCTGCACGTGCGCCCTACCGATTGCCCCCCGAGCGTCGCTTCAGAGCCCACGCGCCGGGCAGATGACAAGGAAATAAATGTCCGATCACTACCTTTCGCGCCTGTTCGAGCCTTCATCGGTCGCCATCGTCGGCGCGACCGAGCGCAGCGGTGCTGTAGGGCGTGTTCTCATCGAGAACATGCTTTCCGCCGGGTTCAAAGGCGAGCTTTACGGCGTAAACCCCGGCCACGAGTCGGTGCTCGGCGTGCCGTGCTATCCGTCGATGCTGAAGCTTCCGAAGCGCGTCGATCTCGCAGTCGTTGCGACGCGCGCCGAAGCGGTGCGGGATGTGATCGAGGACTGCGGCCGCGCGGGAACGAAAGCAGCCGTCATCATCACGGCGGGTTTTTCGGAGACCGGCGCTGCCGGCGCCGCGCTCGAGCTCACGCTGCTCGCGACTGCGCGCGCTCACGGTGTGCGCCTCGTCGGCCCCAACTGCCTGGGCATCATGCGTCCGGAGATCGGTCTTAACGCGACTTTCGGACGCGGGAACGCCAAGGCGGGCTCGCTCGGGCTCGTCTCGCAGTCGGGCGCACTGTGCACCGCGATGCTCGACTGGGCGCGCCCCAACGGCATCGGTTTTTCCAGCGTGATATCGCTCGGCGGCTCGGCCGACGTCGACTTCGGTGAGATCGTCGATTATCTCGCGAGCGACCCGCGCACCGAGCACATCCTGCTCTACATCGAAGGCATACGTGACGCGCGGCGCTTCGTGAGCGCGTTGCGCGCGGCCGCGCGCGCGAAGCCCGTCATCGTCATGAAATCGGGGCGCCACCCGACCGGGGTCCGGGCTGCGGTGTCGCACACCGGCGCCATGGTCGGCGCCGACGACGTCTTCGATGCGGCGCTCAAACGCACGGGCGCGGTGCGGGTGACCACGATCGGCCAGCACGTCGCGGCGGCGCATGCGCTCTCGTCGCGCGTGCGCCCTCGCGGTGAGCGGCTCGCAATCGTGACCAACGGCGGAGGCCCCGGCGTGCTTGCGGCCGACCGCGCAGCCGATCTCGGCGTCCCGCTTGCCGAGCTTTCGACGCAGACCGTCGAGCGCCTGCGCGGCGCACTGCCGGGCAACTGGTCGCAGGGCAATCCGATCGATGTGATCGGCGATGCCGACGCGACGCGTTACACCGCCGCAGTCAGCGCGTGCCTCGCCGATCCCGCGATCGACGGCGTGCTGGTCATCCTCACGCCGCAGGCGATGACCGCGCCGACCGAAGTCGCGCGCGCAGTGATCGAGTGTGCGCACGGCTCCGACAAGCCGCTGTTCACGACATGGATGGGCGAAGAGCAGGTGCGCGAAGGCCGTGCGCTTTTCGAGGCGGAAGGAATACCGGTGTTTCGCACGCCGGAGCCCGCGGTCGAGATGTTCGCGAGCGTGTCCGCGTTCTACCGCAACCAGCGCCTGCTGCTCGAGACGCCGGGGCCGTTGAGCGAACAGCAGGCGCCGGATGTAGGGGCGGCGACGAAGATCATCGAAGCGGCGATCAAAGCAGGCACGACCGTGCTCTCCGGCGCGGATTCCAAAGCGCTGCTCGCGGCTTTTCACATCCCGATCGCGCGATCTCTGCCCGCGCGCAATGGGGACGAGGCGGTGAAGGCGGCAGAGTCGCTCGGCTTTCCCGTCGTGATGAAAATCGATTCGCCCGATATCACGCACAAGACCGAAGTCGGCGGCGTGAGACTCAACCTGAGCGACGCCGACGAAGTGCGCGCGAGCTACACGAGCATGGTTGCGGGGGTGCGCCGTCGCCGGCCGCAGGCACGGATCACCGGCGTGACCGTCGAGACGATGGTCGGGCGCGCCAACGCTCGCGAGCTCATGATGGGCGTGCTCACCGACCCGGTGTTCGGGCCCGCGATCACTTTCGGTACGGGAGGCACCGCGGTCGAAGTCTATGCCGACCGCGCTGTCGGCCTGCCGCCGCTCAACAGCCTGCTTGTCCACGAGATGATCCGCTCGACGCGAGTCTCAAAGCTCCTCGGCGCGTTTCGCGGCATGCCGCCCGCCAACGTCGCGGCGATCGAGAGCGTGCTGCTGCGCGTCTCGGAGATGGTGTGCGAGCTGCCGTGGATACGCGAGATGGACATCAACCCGCTGCTGGCCGACGAGTACGGTCTCATCGCGGCGGACGCGAGGGTCGTCATCGCGCCCCGGTCGCCGGCCGCGCGGCAGTACGATCACATGGCGATACACCCGTACCCGGTCAACCTCGTGTCGGAGTGGCGTGCCGCCGACGGCACGGTGGTGACGATCCGTCCGATCCGGCCCGAAGACGCAGGCATCGAGCGCGAGTTCGTGCAGGCGCTGTCGCCGCAGGCGAAATACCTGCGCTTCATGGGGTCGGTGAAGGACCTCACGCCGACGATGCTCGCGCGTTTCACGCAGGTCGATTACGACCGCGAGATGGCGCTCGTCGGGGTGATACACGAGGAAGGCCGTGAAAAACAGGTCGGCGTCGCGCGCTACATCATCAATCCGGACGCGACCTCGTGCGAGTTCGCGGTCGTGGTCGCAACGAGCTGGCAGGGCCGCGGTCTCGCGCGGCATCTCATGCTCCAGCTCGTCGGCCTCGCGCGGGAACGGGGCCTCTCGTCGATGATCGGGCACGTGCTGACGGCGAACCCGCGCATGCTCGAGCTTGCGCAGTCGCTCGGCTTCATCATCCAGGAGACGCCTGGCGATCCCGCAGTCAGACTCGCGCGGCTCGATCTGCGCTGACGCCGGATGCGTCAGCGTCCGTACTGCGCGTAGACGAGGTGGCGCCCGTCAGGCAGGACGAGCATCACGTCGTAGGGTTGCTTGCGGTCGCCGCTTTCCATCCCGGGCGAGCCCGCAGGCATGCCGGGGACCGCGAGGCCGCGCGCTTTCGGGCGCTCTGCGAGCAGGCGCCGGATCTCTTTCGCCGGCACATGGCCTTCGAGCGCGTAGCCGTCGACGACCGCGGTATGGCAGCCGCCGAGCGCGTCGGGAATGCCATGACGGCGCCGGTACTCCGTCGGGTCTTTCACATCGATCGGGTTCACACGGAACCCGCTCGCGCGCAGGTGATCGCCCCACGCGCTGCAGCAGCCTCAGTTCGCGTCCTTGTAGACGTCGATGGCGGCGCTCAAAGCGGGAGCGCCGGCGCGTGCGCTCGAAACGGTCTCGGTTGCCACAGTCGCCACAGTGATGGCGCACATCGCGGAGAAAGTGGTCGCTGCGAGCAGAAAACGGGTCATCGTCGTTCCTCGAAGCCTGGTGAACACCAAGGATAAGCCCACGGCGACCTTGCGCGCTTGATGCAAATCAAGCTCTGCACACCCCGGCAGACTTTGATTCACCTCACCTTTTCGCGGCCGGAAAACGGTATCCTCGGCGTCCATGAATCCGGCCATGCCCCCTGTACGCCGCGCAACGCATTTCGCGCCGGGCTGAAGCACATGCTCGAGGGGATCGATCTCGAATGCGTGCGCGGCGAAAGGGCGCTTTTCCGGTCTTTGAGCTTCAGCCTCGAGCCCGGCGCGTTGCTGCGCGTCGCGGGCGCGAACGGCAGCGGCAAGACCAGCCTGCTGCGCATCGTCTGCGGGCTCACGCCGCCCGCCCGCGGCGAGGTGCGGTGGGAAGGCGCGAGCATACGGGCGCTGAAGGAGGACTATTCGAGGCGGCTCGTGTACATCGGCCACGCCAACGCGCTCAAGGATGATCTCACCGCCCGCGAGAACCTGCTGATTTCGTCCGCGCTGGCGGGGCTGGAGGAGACCGCGGCACACGCATCGGAGGCGCTGGAGCGTTTCGGCGTGGGCGGTTGCGCGATGCTGCCGGCGCGCGTGCTCTCGCAGGGGCAGCGGCGTCGTGTGGCGCTCGCGCGGCTCGCGTTGAGCGCCGCCTTTCCGCTATGGGTGCTCGACGAGCCTTTCACGGCGCTCGACGCGCGGGCGGTGGAGGACCTGCAGGCGTTGCTCGCAGGCCACCTCGCGCGGGGCGGCTCGGTGATGCTGACCACGCACCAGGAAGTCGCGATAGCCGCGGCGAACGTGCGGCGGCTCGATCTCTGACCGTGAGCCGCCGATGATCAAAACGCTGTGCGTGTTGATCGTGCGCCGGCTCGACCTCCTGAGCGTGAGCCGGCGATGCTGAAAACCCTGCGCCTGGTGATCCACCGCGACCTGCTGCTCGCCTTGCGGCGCCGCGCCGATGTTGCGAACTCGCTGCTCTTCTTCGTCATCGTGGTGAGCCTGTTTCCGTTCGGTGTCGGGCCCGAAGCGAACCTCCTGCGCGCGATCGCTCCTGGCGTGCTGTGGGTCGCGGCGCTGCTCGCGTCCATGCTGGCGCTCGCGAGGATGTTCGCGGCGGATTACGCGGACGGGACGCTCGAGCAGATGCTGCTCGCGCCCGCGCCGCTCAGCATCGTCGTGCTCGGCAAGATCATCGCGCACTGGCTTTTGACCGGGCTGCCCCTGGTCGTGCTCTCGCCCCTGCTCGCGTTGCAGTTCGACATGCCTCGCGACGCGATCGGCGTGCTGGTGGCGTCGCTGGCGCTCGGCACGCCGGTGCTGTCGCTGATCGGCGCGATCGGGGCGGCGCTGACGCTCGGCGTACGCGGCGCCGGCGTGCTGACCGCGCTGCTGGTGCTGCCGCTCTACATCCCGGTCCTGATCCTCGGCGCGGGCGCGGTCGATGCCGCCGCAGCCGGGCTCGACCCGGGTGCGCACCTGATGCTCCTCGCGGCGCTGCTCCTTTTTGCCGCGACGTGCGCGCTGTGGCCGGTCGCAGCGGCATTACGCATTGCGGTAGAGTGAGTGCGGCTCTCCGAAATCAGACTTTTCGACCGTTTGCAGGCGGCGCTTACGAGTTAAAATAGACGACTCCGACCATGCCGCCGAACGCGAACCCCGGTGTCCGACGTCTGAACGCGTTCAGATTCTCGTCTCCGCAAACGTTTTACCCGCTTGCTGGAAAAGTCCTGCCGTATTTCGCGTGGGCCGCGGTCGTGCTCGCCCTCGTGGGCGTGTACATCGGGTTTTTCGTCGCGCCGACCGACGCGCAGCAGGGCGATGCGTACCGGATCATCTTCATTCACGTGCCCGCCGCGTGGATGTCGATGTTCATCTATGTCGTCATGGCTTTCTGGGCTGCGATGGGCCTGATTTTCAACACACGCTTGTCGGGAATGATGGCGACCGCGCTGGCGCCCACCGGAGCGCTTTTCACGTTCCTGGCGCTGTGGACCGGATCCCTGTGGGGCAAACCGACGTGGGGCGCGTGGTGGGTGTGGGACGCGCGGCTCACGTCCGAGCTGATACTGCTCTTCCTCTACTTCGGGTTCATCGCACTGCACGCGGCGATCGAGGACCCGCGCCGGGCGGACAAGGCCGCGGGCGTGCTCGCGCTGGTCGGCGTCGTGAACGTACCGATCATTTACTTCTCTGTGAAGTGGTGGAACACGCTGCACCAGGGCGCTTCGGTGAGCCTGACGGGCGCGCCGACCATGGCGGCGACGATGTTCGCCGGCATGGGGGTGATGGCGCTGGCTTTCTGGATGTACAGCATCGCCGCGGCGCTGGCGCGGGTGCGCTCGATCATCCTCGAGCGCGAGCGCCAGAGCGACTGGGTGCATGAATACGCGAGGTCGTTGAAATGAGCTGGAACAGCTGGGGCGAGTTTTGGGCGATGGGCGGCTACGCCCTGTACGTGTGGGGATCGTATGCGGTCACGTTTGCGCTGCTGGCAATCGAAGCGACGCTGTTGTGCCTGCGCGGGCGCAGCATCCTCGATCATCTGGGCCTGGCGGCGCGGGACCGGGCGCGGGAAAGCAATCGGGGGACGGCATGAAACCACGGCACAAACGGTTTGCGCTGATCGCTTTCGGCGTCGCAGCGCTCGGGATCGCGGCGTTCCTCGTTCTCAATGCGTTCGAGAAAAACCTCGTGTTCTTCTTCACGCCCACCCAGGTCGCGGCCAATGAAGCGCCGCGCGAGCGCACCTTCAGGATCGGCGGTATGGTCGAAACCGGAAGCGTCAGGCGGGAGCCTGACGGCGTGTCGGTGCAGTTCAAGGTGACCGACACCGCGAAGACGATGCCCGTGGTCTACAAGGGTGTGCTGCCGGATCTGTTCCGCGAAGGAAAAGGCGTGGTCGCGCAGGGTCGCCTCGGGCCCGATGGGGTGTTCGTCGCGAGCGAAGTGCTCGCCAAGCACGACGAGAACTACATGCCGCCTGAAGCCGCGGATGCGCTCAAGAAAGGGCGCGCGCAGACGATGGCCGCCGAGACCGGCAAGACGCTGCAAAGTGGAGGGGCCTCGCGATGATTCCCGAGCTCGGACAATTCGCGCTGGCGCTCGCGCTGTGTCTCGCGATCGTGCAGGCGGTCCTGCCCCTCGCCGGCGCGGCCCGGGGCAACGCGGCGTGGATGGCGGTCGCCCGTCCTGCGGCCCAGGGGCAGTTCGTATTCATCGTGATCGCCTTCGCGTGCCTGACCTACGCGTTCGTCACGAACGATTTCTCGGTCCAGTACGTCGCGTCGAACTCGAACTCGAGGCTCCCCCTGCAATACCGCGTCGCCGGCGTCTGGGGCGGCCATGAAGGATCGCTGCTGCTATGGACGCTCATGCTCGCGGTGTGGACGACCGCGGTGAGCGTATTCAGCCGCCGCCTTCCCGACGAGATGGTCGCGCGGGTGCTCGGGGTGATGGGGCTCGTCAGCATCGGCTTTCTCATGTTCATGCTGTTCACGTCCAATCCTTTCGACCGCCTGCTGCCTGCGGCCGCCGACGGACGCGATCTCAACCCGCTCCTGCAGGACCCGGGCATGGTGTTCCACCCGCCGATGCTCTACATGGGCTACGTCGGGTTCTCGGTCGCTTACGCATTTGCGATCGCGGCGCTGCTCTCCGGCAAGCTCGACGCGGCGTGGGCGCGCTGGTCGCGGCCGTGGACGACTGCGGCGTGGCTTTTCCTCACGCTGGGCATCGCGCTCGGGAGCTTCTGGGCGTATTACGAGCTCGGCTGGGGCGGCTGGTGGTTCTGGGATCCGGTGGAAAACGCCTCATTCATGCCGTGGCTGGTGGGCACCGCGCTCATACACTCGCTCGCGGTCACCGAAAAGCGCGGCACGTTCAAGAGCTGGACGGTCATCCTCGCGATCTTCGCCTTTGCGCTCTCCCTGCTCGGCACCTTCCTCGTGCGCTCGGGCGTGCTGACCTCGGTCCACGCTTTCGCGACCGATCCGAAGCGCGGGATTTTCATCCTCGCGTTCCTGACGATCGTGATCGGCGGCTCACTCATCCTCTTCGCGTGGCGCTCGCCTCGCGTCGGGCTCGGCGGCGCTTTCAACGTGATCTCGCGCGAAGCGATGCTGCTCACGAACAACGTGCTGCTCGTGGTCGCCGCCGCCTCGGTGCTGCTCGGCACGCTCTATCCGCTTGCCCTCGACGCCCTGGGCTTGGGCAAGATCTCGGTCGGTCCGCCTTATTTCGAAAGCGTATTCGTGCCCCTGATGGTGCCGGCGCTGCTGCTCATCGGGGTCGGGCCCATCGCGCGCTGGAAAAGCGCGAGCCTTCCCGAGCTCGCCGTGCGGCTGCGCTGGGCGGCAGGCGCGAGCATCATCGTGGCGCTCGTCCTTCCGTTTACGCTGGGTCGGTGGTCGTGGGGCGTCAGCGCGGGCCTGCTGCTCGCGGCGTGGATTGCGTTCACGACCGTGTCCGCGCTGATACACCGGCTGAGAGGCGCCGCGGGCGCGACCCTGGCGGCCAGGCTGCGCGCGTCCTCGCTGAGCTATTACGGCATGCTGCTCGCGCACCTCGGGGTGGCGGTGTTCGTGGTCGGCGTGACGCTCGTCAGAGGCTACGGCTCGGAGAAGGACGTGCGCATCGAGCCCGGTGAGACCGTCGAGCTCTCGGGCTATGTCTTCCGCCTGGCCGGGGTCGGGGAAGTCAATGGCCCCAATTATGTCGCCGCGCGCGGCACGATAGAAGTGACGCGCGACGGCAAACGTGTCGCGACCATGCATCCGGAGAAGCGGGTCTACACGGTCCAGCAGATGCCGATGACCGAAGCGGCGATCGACAACGGTTTCACTCGCGATCTTTACGTTGCGCTCGGCGAAGCCGTGTCGCCGACCGCGTGGATACTGCGCGTGTGGGTCAAGCCGTTCATCGACTGGATCTGGGGCGGTTGCGTGGTCATGGCGCTCGGCGGATTCCTGGCCGTCGCCGACCGCCGTTACCGGATCGCAGCCCGGCCGGTGGCGCAGACCTCGTCGGTGCCGCTGGGCACCGGAGCCGCCCCGGCGCCGGTGAGGTAACCCGCCATGTCCACCGAAGCGGTCAGCAGGCCCGGCTATACGCGCTACGTACTCATCGGAGGATTTTTCGTGCTCGTGGCGTTCCTCGCGGTGGGGCTGAAGCTCGACCCGCGCGAAGTGCCTTCGCCGCTGATCGGCAAACCCGCACCCGCTTTTGAGCTGCCGCAGCTGCACGAGCCCGACAAGCGCTTCGGCCCGGCCGAGATGCGGGGGCGCGTGTGGATGCTCAACGTCTGGGCGTCGTGGTGCGTGAGCTGCCGGCAGGAGCATCCGGTGCTGATGACTCTCGCGCGCTCGGGCGCGCTGCCGATCTACGGCCTGAACTACAAGGACGAGCGCGCGGCCGGAATGGCGTGGCTCCAGCAGTTCGGCAACCCGTACAGGCTTTCGGCTTTCGACGCCAAAGGGCAGGTGGGCATCGACTACGGCGTCTACGGCGTGCCGGAGACTTACATCATCGATAAGCGCGGCGTCATTCGCTACAAGCAGATCGGCATCGTGACACCCGAAATACTCCAGACCAAATTGCTTCCGTTGGCCAAACAGCTCGAGCAGGAGAGTTAAGTGGCCCGGGCTGCGGTCGATCGCGTGATCGATATATTGTTTATCCTGGTGCTCTCGGCAAACATCGCGTGGGCCGGCGAAGCCGCGCCTGCGGCATCCGACCCGGGGCTGGAAAAGCGCGTGAACGCGATTTCGGAAGAGCTGCGCTGCCTCGTCTGCCAGAACCAGTCGCTCGCCGACTCTCACGCGGATCTCGCGATCGACCTGAAAAACCAGGTGCGCGAGAAGTTGAAGCAGGGGATGAGCGAGCGCCAGATCGTCGATTACATGGTCGAGCGCTACGGCGATTTCGTGCTTTACCGGCCGCCGCTCAAAGCGACCACATTCCTGCTGTGGTTCGGACCGTTCCTGTTGCTCGGCGCGGGTCTCGTCGGGCTGTTCGTGCGGCTCGCCAGGCGCGGCCGGTCCGCGCCGGAAGCGCTCAGCGAAAGCGAGCGTGCGCGCGCCACTGCGCTCCTCGACGTCGAGAACGAAGCGGGTCCGCGATGATCGCCTTCATCGCCCTCGCCGCGCTGCTCATCGCATGCGCGCTTCTGTTCGTCGTGCCCGCCCTCGTTTCCCGCCGCCGCCGCTCGGGAGTGCTGCGCAGCCACATCAACGCGGCCGTCTACCGCGACCAGTTGCGCGAGCTCGATTCGGACCTGAGCGCCGGGACCCTCGCGCCCGACCAGTACGACAAAGCGCGCAGCGAGCTCGAATCCCGTGTGCTGCAGGACCTCGGCGAAGGCGAGGCCATCGAAGCTGCGCCCTCGCGCAGCCGATGGACGGCGACCGCGGCTGGAATCGCGGTACCGGTGCTCGCGATCGGTCTCTATATCGCCGTCGGTAATCCGCAGGCCTTATCGCCGGATGCGCGTTCGGCGGCGGCTCCCCAGATCACCGAGCAACAGGTCGTCGACATGGTCGAGCGTCTCGCCGCGCGCCTGAAGGAAAAGCCCGAGGATGGCGAAGGCTGGATGATGCTCGGCCGCGCCTACAGCGTCCTCGGACGCTTCCCCGAAGCCGCGCGCGCGTACGCCAATGCGGTCGAGCGCAAACCGAACGACGCTCAGCTTCTGGCAGATTACGCCGACGCCGTCGCGATGGCGCAGGGGCAGCGGCTGGAAGGCGAGCCTGAGAAGATCATCGCGCGTGCGCTTGAAGTCGACCCCGATAACGTGAAAGCGCTCGCGCTCAAAGGCACCGTGAGCTTCGGGAAGAAGGACTATGCAGACGCGGTGAAGCACTGGGAACGCATACTCAAGGTCGTTCCGCCGGATTCAGAAGTTGCGAGCTCGGTGGCCTCGAGTATCAAGGAAGCGAGATCGCTGGCAGGCGGGGGAGCTGCCGCGGAACCGACCGCGGCCGCCGCCAGTACTGACGCAGGCCGGGTCAGCGGCGTCGTCAAGCTCGCGCCGCAGCTCGCCTCGAAAGTCGCGCCGACCGACATCGTCTTCATCTACGCCCGCGCCGCCGATGGTCCGCGAATTCCGCTCGCGGTCGTGCGCAGGCCCGCCGGCGAGCTGCCCGTGCAGTTCACGCTCGACGACACGATGGCGATGGCGCCCGACATGAAGCTCTCGAGCTTTCCGAAAGTCATCGTCAGCGCGCGCATTTCGAAATCGGGGAATGCGCAGCCGCGGCCGGGCGATCTCCAGGGGGCGAGCGGCGCGATCGGCAATAGCGCGACCGGTGTGACCGTTGTGATCGACAGCGAAGTTCGCTGAGAGCGTCGCCGGAAAACTGTGAACAAGGTCGGCGTGCAACGAACGCCGCGCCCCGTCAGAAGCCCGGCGTGATCAACCGCAGCCCCATCGAGACCCACTGCCGCGCGCCGGCGCCTCCCACGCGGTCTCCGTAAGTGGTATCGATCTGGATGCGCTGCGGAACGATCCAGTAGCGCACGCCCGCCTGAAAATGCGGCCGGCCTTGTTCCTGCCTGAACACTTCCGGGATCAGAAAGAGCCGAGGGTGCAGGCGTATCTCAGCTCCTACGCCCGCGGTGACGAGGTGCCGCGACTCGTTTTCCTGCCGCAGCAGGCCGAGGTTGAGATGGACGACGGCGAGGTCGTCCGCGTAAGACACGCTGAGCGGAACGTATCCATACAGGTTGCGCGCAAAGTCGCCTCGCGGCTGCTCGCCCGGATGCCGCAGGTTTCCGACTGCGAGGCCTAAGCCCCAGCCGTTCGTCTCCAGCGGTTTGAGGATCGTCTTGGCCTGCATCAGGACGTCGCTGGTGCGGTTCGTCCCCGAGTCGAGCGTTCGCGCCCCCCCGAATGCGAGCTCGAGGTTTCCCGTCGGATTGCACGCGGGAATCGCCCATTGCTCGGTGCTGGCGTCGTTGCGCTTGACCCATGTCTCGAGCTGGCACGCTCGCGGGTCCACGATGCGCGCGTCGTCGGTGATCATCGGACGCGCCGCTTGCGCGGGAGACGGCGACAGGGCGACGCAGAGCTGCACACAGGCGAGCGCAGCACGGACCGTGCGGTTGATGCGGGTCATGCAGGAACGTCAGGAATCAGGAGAGCGGCGGATCTTGCGGTCTTCGTCGCGGCGCTCGAGTGCAATGCCGACGAGCTCGAGCAGGATACCCGCGAGGAGGAGCGCGAGCCCCGCGCCGGAGAGCGATGTGAACGTCGGTCCGGGCGCGAGCCACATGAGGATCGCACCTGCGATGACGAGTAGCGCACCTATCGGGCGCCTGAGCTTTGCACGTGTGATCAAGATTTCCAGCCGGCAGTCGGGGCACGGTCAATATACACGGTCGACGGGAGGCTGCCGAGACCGACAGGCAAGACGGCGGCATGGGCCTTGCCTCAGTAAACCACGGGGCGAATCGCGCTACCGCACCGCCCCGCAATGAACGGAGGTCGGCCATGATCAGGAAAGCATCGCTCGCAGCAGCGTTGACCCTCGTGCTAGCCACGACGGCCTTTGCCGATACGCCCATCGGTCCCGGTGTGACTGGAATGAACGCAGGCGGCGCCCCCTCCCCGGGCGCAAGCGCAGGCGCTTCGAGCGACTCGCGTGTCGCGCCTGACGGCAGCCCCGCAACCGGCGGCCGCGCTGCAGCGAACGCAGGTCAGGACAGACAGGACCGTAACGCGCCGCCAACTCACGGGACCGGCAGTGCAGGGGTGGGCGGCACCGGCGGCATCAGTGGAAGCGGGGATGTCGGCGGCACGCTCAGAGGCGGCGCGCGCGCCATCGTCGACTGACGGTCAGTAAATCGGGGACAGACCCCGATTTCTCAGCCTGGAAATCGGGGTCTGTCCCCGATTAAGATTTACGGGGTTGGACGTCACGCTGACGTCGTGGAAGTCGCGCAGGATGCAGCTTCAGAAGAGCGTCGTGCCGCCGCAGTTCGTTCCCGCCGCCTCGATCCGCCACGCGCCGTCGGCGCTGTAACAGTCCGTCGGTGTGATCGAGGGACTCAGCATCGCGCGGAAGGTGCCACGCGTGGCGTCGCCATCGTCGATCTTGCGATCCATCTCGCCGAGCAGGTGTGACGGTATGTTTGCGCCGGTCTTCAGGTTGTGCCGGGGCTGTGCGCCCCCTGCATGCTGAGCGTCGTGAGCGAGAGCTAGCGCATCGCCGTAGGCGTTGTAAGGTGTGGTGGCGGCGCTGATGACGAGGGCGCAGGTATAGGTCGAATGCAGAAA
Source organism: Betaproteobacteria bacterium (assembly GCA_028292225.1). GTDB lineage: Bacteria > Pseudomonadota > Gammaproteobacteria > Burkholderiales > SG8-41 > JAQGMV01. Next base: position 153 of record JAQGMV010000498.1, on the reverse strand, counting down.
ACCCGCTTTCGACAGATGCTCCCACGCGAGCGTGTGCTCCGAGCCGATCATCTCGATCTGGTAATTGCCGTTGCCGTTGCCATCCGGCGCAGGGGTTCCGCACGGGCCCGCAGAGACACCGCTGATCGTGCCGCTCGCCTTCGCATAGTCACC
>JAQGMV010000494.1 GCA_028292225.1 Betaproteobacteria bacterium | reverse complement strand
GCAGCCCGGACTCGGCAACGGTGGGCACGTCGGGGATCGACGCCATGCGCTTGCCGCTCGAGACCGCGAGCAGCCGCAGCCGGCCGCTTTTCACGTGCGGATAGGTGGCGAGCATGCCGTTCAACAGCACATCGGACTGGCCGGCTATCGTCTCGGCCACGGCTTGCGCGCCGCCTTTATACGGGATGTATTCCCACTTCACGCCGGTGCGCAGTGCGAAGTCGATGCCCGCCAGGTGCGGCGCGCCGCCGAGGCTCGCCGCGCCATAATTGAGTTTCCCCGGCCTCGCTTTCGCCAGTGCCACCAGCTCCTTCACGTTCTTCACCGGCACCGACGGATGCACGCACAGGATGTGCGGCGAGTACGCGACCATCGTGACCGGCGCGAAATCCTTCGCGGGATCGAATGGCAGCTTCGGATAGATGGAGGGGCTGATCGTGAGCGTGCCGATGTCGCCGAGAAGGGTGACGTAGCCGTCCGGCGCCGCGCGCGAGACCAGCTCGGCGCCGATGTTCCCGTTCGCGCCGGGCCGGCTCTCCACGATCACCTGCTGGCCCATGCTTTCGGTCATGCGCGCCCCGATCAGCCGCGCGAGGATGTCCGACGTGCCGCCCGGCGGATAGGGGACGACGATTCGGATGGGTTTGGCCGGGTAGGTCTGAGCAGCCGCGGGGACGGCCGCCCCGAGCGCGATTGCGGCAAGGACACGAAGCGGCAGACCCATGACTCCTCCTCGAAATCGGGGACAGACCCCGATTATCACGATGCGGAAAATCGGGGTCTGTCCCCGATTTAATGCACGAAGCGGCGGTTGAGCTCCGCGACCTGTTCGGGACTCAACAACTGCGTCGGGTGGTCTTTCAGCAGCAGCACGAGCTTTGCGGTCTGCTCGAGCTCTTCTATGGCGTTGACCGCAGCGTCGAGAGACGACCCGGCCACGACCGGGCCGTGGTTTGCGAGCAGCACGGCATGATGTGCGCACGCGACTCTGCGAACCGCGTCGGCCAGCGCTTCATCACCCGGCGGGTAATACGGCACCAGCGCAAGGCGGCCGACCTGCATGATGGCGTACGCGGTGATCGGCGGAAATACGTTTTGGGCGTCGAGCCCTTCCATGCACGACACCGCGACCGAATGGATCGAGTGCAGGTGCACGACCGCGCCGCAGCTCGCGCGCTCCTGGTACATCGCGATGTGCAGAAAGGTTTCCTTCGACGGCTTGTCGCCGGCGACGAGCTTGCCGTCCAGGTCCAGCTTCGAGATGCGCGCGGGGTCGAGCCTGCCCATGCACGAATTGGTCGGCGTCATGAGCCAGCCGTCGGACAGCTTCACGCTGATGTTGCCCGCGCTGCCGTGCGCGAGGCCGCGGTCGTACAGCGATTTGCCGAGCAGAGCGATGTGCTCGCGAAGTTGGTCTTCGTTCATTTGAGGCATTCAAAAGCTTTCACAAAGAAATCATCCGATCCGAAGTTACCCGACTTCAGCGCCAGCGCGATCGGCGCATCCGAAAGACTCGCGGTCCACGGCACGCCGGGGTCGATCTCGCTCCCGATGCGCAGCCCTTCGATCCCGAGCGCACTCACGACCGCACCCGAGGTTTCACCGCCTGCGACCACCATACGCGTGACACCACTCGCGACCAGACGCTTCGCGAGCTCAGCCATCGTGCGCTCGACCAGATCGCTGGCCCGAACTTTCCCGAGCGTCGCCTGGATCCCTGCGACTGCGCCGGGGTCAGCAGTCGAGTAGATGAGGATCGGCTCACCGCCGGCCCGGCCCGCCGCCCATTGCGCCGCTTGCGCCGCAGGGTCGGTGCTTTCGGCAAGGGCCCGCGGATCGAGCTCGAACGATTGCCAGCGCGACCTCGCGTGCGCGACCTGGCGCAGGGTCGCCGGAGAGCAGCTTCCGGCGAGCACTACTGACGCGCCGTCCACGCGCGGCACGCCGTCGGACACGCGCCGCTCGAGCAATCCGGCGCGCCGGAAATTTCTCGGTAAGCCGAGCGCGAGGCCCGAACCGCCGGTCAGCAGCTTCATGTACGCGCACGCCGCACCGATGTCGAACAGGTGCTCGTCGCTCAGCGCGTCGACGATCGCATAGCGATAACCTTGCGCCTGTAAAGCGCACACTGCCGTGTCTATCGCATCGGCGCCGCGGTCCACGGTCACATACGGCACGAGACCGACGCGTCCGGGGGTCTGTCGCTGAAGAACGCGCACGAGCGACGAATCGGTCATCGGCGTGATCGGATGATCGCGCATGCCCGATTCTCCGAGCAGGTCGTCGCCGACGAAAAGATGCCCCTGATACACCGTGCGCTTGTTCGTCGGGAACGCCGGGCACGCGACGGCAAAAGGCTCGCGCAGCGCCTCGAGCAGCGCGTCGGCGACCGGTCCGATGTTGCCGGCGTCGGTCGAGTCGAACGTCGAGCAGTATTTGAAGTAGAACTGCCGCGCGCCGGCGCGCTCGAGCCACGCCAGCGCGGCGAGCGACATCCGGACCGCCTCGCGCGACGGGATCGATCTCGACTTGAGCGCGACCACGACCGCATCGGCATCCGGAAGCTCGAGCTCGTCGCGCGGCACCCCGAGCAGCACGACGGTCCCCATCCCCTGTCGCGTGAGGGTATTGGCGAGATCGGTCGCGCCGGTGAAATCGTCAGCGATGCAGCCCAGCAGTAAAGGCATGAGTGAAGTGATGCGGCCGTTTGGTGCGCGCTCAGTCCGCGCGGATGTTGGCGGCGTGCGCGACCTTGGTGAACTTCGCGATGTCCGTTTTGAATATCGCCGCGGTCTCGTCGATGGTGGAGCCCACCACGTCGGCACCGAGCGCGGCGAGCTTCTCTTTGACGTCCGGGAGCGCGAGCGCCTTGACCATCTCCTGATTCAGGCGCTGCACGATCTCGCGAGACACTTTCACCGGCGCGACCGCGCCGTACCAGGTGCTCATCACGTAGCCCGGAACGGTCTCGGCGACGGTCGGCACATCCGGCAGCACGCCCGCGCGCTTTTCAGTCGTCACCGCGATCGCCCGCATCCGGTTCGCCTTGATGTGCGGGATGACCGGAGGCATCGTGCTGAAGCTCGTCATCACGTGTCCCGCCAGGAGGTCGATCGCGATCGGGCCGCCGCCTTTGTACGGGATCGCCAGCAGGTTGGTCCCGGTCATCATCTTGAACAGCTCGCCCGCGAAATGCTCCGGGCTGCCGACCCCGGAAGTCGCATAGGTCATTTCACCGGGCTTCGCCTTCGCCAGCGCGATGATGTCTTTCACCGTGCGTGCAGGCAGCGCCATGTTGGCGCACAGCACGTTCGGCACGCTCGACACCACCGTGATCGGCGTGAGATCGCGCTCGATGTCGTAGCCGAGGTTCTTGTAGACCGGCTTGCTCATGATGTGCGCGACCGACATGAAGAGCAGCGTGTAGCCGTCGCCGGGTGCTTCGGAAGCGAGCCTGGCCGCGAGGTTCGCATTCGCGCCGGGGCGATTGTCGACGATGAACTGCTGCTTCATCGCCTCTCCGATCTTCGCGGCGATCACCCGCGCCATGATGTCCGTGCCTCCGCCGGGCGCGAACCCCACGAGGATGCGCACCGGCTTGGTGGGATAAGCCTGTCCCGAACCTGTCGACGGGGCCTGCGCGATTGCGCCGCCGGGCAATGCTGACGCCGCTGCAACCGCAACGCCGAGTAGCGCAATACCGAGCCTGGACCGATGCATGACTCCTCCTGTGGATTCGTTGTAATGCCAGCCGGAGCGGCTGACGAGGTTTTTATCTACAATACTGTAGCGTCACCTCCTTACGCAAACCTCGGATATCCGCAATGAACCTACTCGTGCTGCCCGGCGACGACATCGGACCTGAAATCACTGCTGCCGCGGTTGCGGTGCTCGAACGCGCCAATACCGTCTACTCGCTCGGGCTGAAGCTCGTCACGCGCGACGTCGGAATGGCGAGCTATCGCAAGATCGGCACGACGATGCCGGAGGCTGTCGTCGAAGAAGCCATCGCCGCCGACGCCGTGGTGCTCGGACCTTGCGGCATGACCGAGTATCCGCCGCGCGAAGAAGGCGGCATCAACGTTCCCGGCACGATCCGCAAGCGCCTTGACCTGCACGCGAACATCCGCCCGGCGCGCAGCCGGCCCGGCATACCGAACGCGCTCGCCAAGCTCGACTGCCTGATCGTTCGCGAAAACACCGAAGGTTTTTATTCGGACCGCAACATGTTCCTCGGCAGCGGCGAGTTCATGCCGACCGAAGACGTGGCGCTCTCGGTGCGCAAGATCACGGCGAAAGCATCGAAGCGCATCTCGCAGGTGGCGTTCGAATACGCGAAGCGGCGGCGCAAGCAGGTCACCGCCGTGGGCAAACGCCATGTGCTGCAGCTCTCTGACGGCATCTTCATCAACCAGGCGACCGCTGTGGCGCAGCAGTTTCCGGAAGTGACCTGGCGCGAGATGGACATCGATGCGATGGCGGCCGATCTCTATACGCGTCCGCAGCGCCATGACGTGATCCTCATCACCAACATGTTCGGCGACGTGCTCTCGAATCTCGCGGTCGCGATGTCGGGCAGCCTCGGCCTCGCCGCCGCGCTCAATGCCGGCGACAAGCACCTCGTCGCCAACGCCGGCCACGGCTCGGCGCCCGACATCGCAGGCAAGGACATCGGCAACCCGACGGGCCTCATCCT
>JAQGMV010000491.1 GCA_028292225.1 Betaproteobacteria bacterium | reverse complement strand
GGGAGCCGCTTTGCCTGCCACGATGACAAGAACGCTGCTGTCGGCATTGGTCCTCACGTGCGCCGCTGTACCCGCCGCTCACGCGCTCGAGCTCACGACCGATCTGGAAATCAAAGGCGAGCGCGGGCTCGCCTCGTATTACGCCAAACGCTTCGACGGCCGCCGCACCGCGAGCGGCCAGATCTTCCGCAACAATGAGCTCATGGCGGCTCATCCGAGCCTGCCTTTCGGCACCATGGTGCGTGTGACGAATGTCGACAGGGGCAGCTATGTCGACGTGCGCATCGCCGATCGCGGCGGTTTCGCGGGCAAAGGGCGCCGCGTCGTCATCGACTTGTCGCAGGCCGCCGCGGCGCGCCTGAACATGCTCTCGCGCGGCACTGCACGCGTCGTCGTCGAAGTGCTCGAATCGGTCGAGCGTAAAGGGCATCAGCTTGCCGATGCCGCGAAGGCCGTGACGCTCGAGTAGAAGGCAAACGTTCGGGGTTGCCCCCTTCGACGGGCTCAGGACAGGCTTCGCTTGCATCGCTCCTCGCAATGTCCCCCAAAATTGTCCTGACTCTCGCGCTGCTGGCTGCATTGCCGGCCCACGCCCAGCGCGACACCGACGCGGCTTATCCGTCGCGCGTCATCCGCCTCATCACGCCGTTCACCGCCGGCAGCACGCTCGACGTCATGGCCAGGCTGGTCGGGGAGCGTCTGACCGGCGCGCTCGGGCACAACCTCGTCGTCGACAACCGTCCGGGTGCGAACGGCGTGATCGGTATCGACCTCGTCGCCAAAGCGCCGCCGGACGGCTACACGATGCTGCTCACGACGGGTTCTTTCACCGGCAACATCGTGCTCTACAAGAAGCTGCCTTACGACGGCGTTCGCGACTTCGCGCCGATCACGCAGGTCGCGCGCTCGTACGGCCTCGTCCTGGTCGTGCATCCCGGTGTTCCCGCGCAATCGGTCAAAGAGCTGATCGCGCTTTCGAAGACCCGCAGGATGAGCTACGGCTCGAGCGGTGTCGGCAACATCACGCATCTCGTGCCTGAGCTTTTCAATACGCTCGCGGGCGTTCAGATCCAGCACGTGCCTTACAAAGGCAGCGGCCCCGCGCTCACCGACGTGCTCGGGCGCCAGATCGAGATGACGTGGGTGTCCACGGTCTTCGTTCAGCCTTTCATCAAGGATGGGCGCGTGCGCCCGCTCGCGCTCACCGGCGAAGAGCGCTCTCCGGTGCTTCCCGACATTCCGACTTTCCGGGAGCTCGGATTGCGCGAGCTCGTGATGACCGGCTGGTATGGCGTGTGGTTTCCCGCGAAAACCCCTGCCGCTCGCGTGAACCGTATACAGTCGGAGATCAGGAAGGGCATCGGGACGCCCGAGATGAAAGCGCGCCTCGACGACCTCGGTCTCGTCGGCGTCGGCTCGACGCCCGCGGAGTTCGCCCGATTCCTGCAGGAAGACGTCGCGCTGCAAACGCGCATCGTCAAGCGCGCGGGTATTCCGCAACAGTAGGAACATGGATAAATCCAAAAAGAACGTCGCGCTGCTCTCCGCGTGCCAGGCGCTGCTGCTCGTCAACAACTCGGTGCTGATCACGGTCAACGCGCTCGCCGGCTACGCACTCGCGACGAACAAGAGCCTCGCCACGCTGCCGGTCACGGCGTATTTCCTCGGTTCGGCGCTCGCCGCGCTCCCGGTGTCGATGCTCATGAAACGCTACGGCCGACGCGTCGGTTTCTCCGTCGGCGCGGCGTGCGGCATGGCCGGTGCGCTGCTCTGCGCGACCGCGGTGTATCTCCAGAGCTTCTGGCTGCTGTGCGCGGGAACCCTCGTGCTCGGCGCGTATTTCGCGTCGGGCCTGTTCTATCGCTTCGCGGCGGCCGAGGTCGTGCCGCAGGACTACAAAGCGAGAGCGATCTCGCTCGTGCTCGCCGGCGGCATCGTCGGCGGGTTCGTCGGTCCGGAAACGAGCAAGCTCACGCGCGAGATCATCGCGGGTCATCTCTACGCCGGGCCTTATTTATCTCTCGTCGGCTTCGCGCTCCTGACGATACTCGTCGTGCGCCGGCTCGACATCCCTGCGCTCAGTGCGGCGGAGATCAAGGGAGAAGGGCGGCCGATACGCGTCATCGCGAGGCAGCCCGCGTTCATCGTCGCGGTGCTGTGCGGCGTCGTGGGTTACGGCGTCATGAATCTGCTGATGACCGCGACACCGCTTGCGATGGTCGCGTGCGAGCATCCGTTCAGCGCCGCCGCTTTCGTGATCCAGTGGCATCTCGTCGCCATGTTCGCGCCGTCCTTCGTGACCGGAAGCATCATCAAGCGCATCGGCCTTTTGCCGGTGATGATCATCGGCGCGGTTCTGATGTCGGTGTGCGTCGCGGTCGCAATCAGCGGCTTGGACGTGATGCACTTCTGGATCGCGCTCGTGCTGCTCGGCGTCGGCTGGAACTTCATGTACCTGGGCGCGACGACGCTCCTTACCGAAACGCACACGCCTGCAGAGCGCGGCAAAGTGCAGGGCGTCAACGACATGGCGATCTCGTTCACGATGGTGCTGAGCTCGCTTTCGGTCGGTGCGCTCTTCACGTATCAGGGATGGCAGGTGATGAACCTGCTTGCGGCGCCTTTCATCGTGATCGCGGCGCTCGGGATCGTGTGGCTTGTGATTGCGCGACGGGTCAAGCCTGTTGCGCTGTAAGGGCTCGACCACGAAGGACACGAAGGGGCACGAAGGAAAACAAAGCGTCCATGAAGATCGCCGCCGCATTCGCCGTGCTGGTCTTTCCTTAGTGCCCCTT
>JAQGMV010000455.1 GCA_028292225.1 Betaproteobacteria bacterium | reverse complement strand
GCAGCCCCAGTGGATTGCGTCGCGCGAGCAGGCCTTCGAATAACTCGCGTGCCTGCTCGCGGCGCCCGGTCGCCGCCAGCGCATCGATGTACCAGAACGTGCAGATGGTGAAGCTGGTTTCGGGGTCACCGAAATCGTCGGGAGCGATGTAGCGGAACAGGGCATCGCCACGGCGCAGGTTGCGGCCGATGGCATCGACCGTCGCAATGAATCGCGGGTCGTCGGAGGCGATGAATCCAAGGTCGGCGAGCAGCAACAGGCTGGCGTCCAGCCGCTCGCCACCAAAGGTGTCGACGAAATGACCGCGGCTTTCGTTCCACGCTTCGCGCAACACGCGCTCGCGGATGGTCGTTGCGCACTGGCCCCAATACGCCACGCGATGCTGCAGCCCGAAACGCCCGGCGATCCGTGCCAGCCGGTCGCAGGCGGCCCAGCACATCACGCTGGAATACGTATGCACGTCGGCGCGGCCGCGGAATTCCCAGAGTCCCGCGTCGGGCTGGTCGTACAGCGCAAACGCGCGCGCGCCCAGCGGTTCGAGCCGTTCGAACATCGCGACATCGCCCGGATGCTCCAGGCGCTGGTCGAAGAACAACTGCGTGGATGCCAGCACGACGCTGCCGTAGACATCGTGCTGCTTCTGCAGCCAAGCCAGGGTCCCGCGCCGCACCGGCCCCATGCCGCGATACCCGGCCAGGCTCGTGACTTCGTCTTCGGCGAGTGTCGGTTCGAAGCCGATTCCGTACACCGGCTGCAATGCACGGTCTTCACCCGCCACCAGGTTGAAGATGTAGCGGATGTATTCCTCCATCGTGCGGGTCGCGCCAAGGCGGTTGAGCGCGCGCACGACGAAGGCGGCGTCGCGCAGCCAGCAATAGCGGTAGTCCCAGTTGCGCACCGTGCCGGGTGCTTCCGGGATCGACGTCGTCAACGCTGCGACGATCGCGCCGGTGTCCTCGTATTGGCACAACTTGAGCGTGATCGCGCTTCGGATCACGGCGTCCTGCCATTCCAGCGGGATCGACAGGTTGCGTACCCACTCGCGCCAATACTGCACCGTCTGCTGCTCGGCACCGCGCACGAACGGTTCGATCGGCTGCGTCAGGGTTTCATCCGGGCCGAGAATGAAGTGCAGGTCGCGATCCAGCAGGAATGGCAACTCGTCGCGGATCAGCCGCAAGGGTGCGTCGCAGGTCAGTCGCAGCGTGATGCCCGACAGCATGAAGCGGACATGGTTGCTGCCCCACGTGCGTTCCGGCACACGCGCCCCCCAGTCGCACAGCGGGCGCAACCGCATCCGCACGCGCGGGCTGCCGGCCAATGGACGCGCATGTCGCATCAGCATCACCGGCCGGTAGAAGCGTCCGTTCTGACGCCAGCGGGGTGCGAAATCAGTGAGCTCGACCACCCCGCCATGGCGATCGAACAGCAGCGTTCGCAGCACGGCCGTGTTGGACACGTAGTGCTGCTCGGCGCGCTCGAAATCCTCGATCTCCAGCGTCCAATCGCCGCCATCGATCCTGGGCTGCAGCAGTGCGCAGAATGCCGGGTCGCCGTCGAACGTCGGGACGCAACCCCAGACCACGCGCGCGTGCGCATCCAGCAACGCTCCAAAACTGCCGTTGCCGATCAGGCCCAGGTCAAGATTGGAAACGGTCGGAGTCATCAACTTGCCTGCTCAGGATGGTGGGCGAGCCACGCACGCACGGCGGCAGGATCGGTCAAGGCGTAGTGCGCGCAGCTGTGCGCACGCGGGCCTACCAGGATGCTGATGCCATTGCGTGCATTCACCACCGCAAACCCGCTTTCATCGGTGATGTCGTCGCCGACGAATACGGGCACGCGCCCGCGAAAAGGCGCGTCCTCCAGGAACGCCACGATGGCGGTGCCCTTGTCGCCGGCGTCCGGGCGGAGCTCCACGACATCGTGCCCGCGCTGCAGGCAGTAACCCGGCAAGCGCGGCAACATGGCTTCGGCAAAGGCACGCAGTGCGGTGCCTGCCTGTGGCGCCGTGCGCCAATGCAGCGCAAGCGCGGCGCCCTTGTCTTCGAACAACGTGCCCCGGTGATTGTCGGCCAGCCGCCTGGCCTCATCGCGCACGGCGGGCCAGTGGGGCGGGGCGGGCGGGGCGCTCACCAGGTGCGTCGCCGTTCGTCGCTCAAGCCCATGCAATCCGGAGGCAGGCCACTGCCGACCCGTGAAGAGCCGGTCGACGGACGCCAGCGACCGGCCGCTGACCAGCGCAAGCGCACCCTCCAGGCGATCGGACATGACCCGCAATGTGTCGTGCAATGACGGGGGCACGATTACCGCATCCGGCGTGTCAGCCAGATCGAGCAGGCATCCATCCACGTCCAGGAACAACGCCCAATGTGCCGCGGGGGCAGGAGGAGGCGGTCTTCGCGCTTCGCGGCTCGCAGCCATGACGACATTGTTCCCAACCGGGCGTTAGCGGCAGGTTCACGCGCCTGCGCCGGGGGCTCGGCGTGCCCGCTTCGCCTTGAAGCCACTGTCGAAGCCCGCATGTCGTGCACATCGCGGCTGCGGTCGCCATGCAAGGATTCCGCCATGCGGATGGACAAACTCACGTCGCGTTTCCAGCAGGCGCTGGCGGACGCGCAATCGCTCGCCGTGGGCCGTGACCACAACCTGATCGAGCCGGCACACCTGCTGGTCGCCCTGCTCGATCAGCAAGGCGGCGGCACGCGGCCATTGCTGGCGCAGGCCGGTGTCAACGTCCCGGTGCTGCGCGAGCGTCTTGGAGAAATCCTCGACAAGCTGCCGAAGGTGTCAGGGCAGGAGGGCAACGTCAGTGTCGGCAATGATCTTTCCCGGCTGCTCAATGTCACCGACAAGCTGGCGCAGAAACGCGGTGATGCGTTCATCGCAAGCGAGCTGTTCCTGCTGGCCGCGGTCGACGACAGCGGCGATGCCGGACGCGCGCTCAAGGCCGCCGGCGCACATCGACAGAAACTCGAGGCCGCGATCGACGCCATGCGTGGAGGCGAAAAGGTGCAATCCGAAAACGCCGAGGACCAGCGCCAGGCGCTGGAGAAATACACCATCGACCTCACCGCGCAATCGGAGAAGGGAAAGCTCGATCCGGTGATCGGGCGCGACGAGGAAATCCGCCGCACGATCCAGGTGCTGCAACGCCGGACGAAAAACAATCCGGTACTGATCGGTGAACCGGGCGTCGGCAAGACCGCGATTGTCGAAGGCCTCGCCCAACGCATCGTCAACGACGAAGTGCCCGAGACCCTCAAAGGCAAGCGCGTGCTGTCGCTCGACATGGCTTCGCTGCTCGCGGGCGCCAAGTATCGCGGCGAGTTCGAAGAGCGCCTGAAATCGGTGCTCAAGGAAATCTCGCAGGAGGAAGGGCGCATCATCGTCTTCATCGACGAGATCCATACGATGGTCGGCGCAGGCAAAGCCGAAGGCGCGATGGACGCCGGCAACATGCTGAAGCCCGCGCTCGCGCGAGGCGAGCTGCATTGCATCGGCGCGACCACGCTCGACGAGTACCGCAAGTACATCGAGAAAGACGCCGCGCTCGAGCGCCGCTTCCAGAGAGTCATGGTCGAAGAGCCTTCGGTCGAAGCGACGATCGCCATCCTGCGGGGCCTCCAGGAGAAATACGAGCTGCACCACGGCGTGGAGATCACCGACCCCGCGATCGTCGCGGCGGCCGAGCTTTCGCATCGCTACATCACCGACCGCTTTCTTCCCGACAAGGCGATCGACTTGATCGACGAGGCGGGCTCCCGCATCAAGATGGAGATCGACTCCAAACCCGAGGTAATGGACAGGCTCGAGCGCCGGCTGATCCAGCTCAAGATCGAGCGCGAAGCGGTGAAGAAGGAAAGGGACGAAGCGTCGAAGAAGCGCCTGGAGCTGATCGAGCAGGAGATCCACAATCTCGAGCGCGAGTACGCCGACCTCGAGGAGATCTGGAAAGCCGAGAAAGCGATGGTGCAGGGCACCGCCCACATCAAGGAAGAAATCGAGCGGGTCAAAGCCGAGATCGTGAAGCTGCAGCGCGAAGCGAAGTTCGACAAGGTCGCCGAGCTTCAGTACGGGAAGCTGCCGGCGCTCGAGGCACAGTTGAAGCAGGCCGAGAAAGCGGACGAAGGCAAGGTCAAGCCGAAGCTGCTGCGCACTCATGTGGGCGCCGAGGAGATCGCCGAAGTCGTCTCGCGCATGACCGGCATACCGGTGTCGAAGATGATGCAGGGCGAGCGCGACAAGCTGCTCCAGATGGAAAATGCGCTGCACCGGAGAGTCGTAGGCCAGGACGAAGCGGTGCGCCTCGTGTCGGACGCGATCCGGCGCTCGCGCGCGGGTCTCGGCGATCCGAAGCGCCCGTACGGCTCGTTCCTCTTCCTCGGACCGACCGGGGTCGGCAAGACCGAGCTGACCAAGGCGCTCGCGGAGTTCCTGTTCGATTCGGAAGACCATCTCATCCGCATCGACATGTCAGAATTCATGGAGAAGCATTCGGTCGCGCGGCTGATCGGCGCGCCCCCGGGTTATGTCGGCTATGAAGAGGGCGGTTACCTCACCGAAGCGGTGCGCCGCAAGCCCTATTCGGTCATCCTGCTCGACGAAGTGGAGAAGGCGCACCACGATGTGTTCAACGTGCTGCTCCAGGTGCTCGACGACGGCCGCATGACCGACGGACAGGGCCGCACGGTCGACTTCAAGAACACGGTGATCGTCATGACCTCGAACCTGGGCTCACAGATGATCCAGAGCATGGTCGGCGAGGACTATTCGGCGGTCAAAGGTGCGGTGATGGCCGAAGTGAAGAACCATTTCCGTCCGGAATTCATCAACCGTATCGACGAGATCGTGGTGTTCCACTCGCTCGACGAGAAGAACATCAGGGAAATCGCGCGTTATCAGCTCCAGTATCTCGAGAAGCGTCTCGCGGCGATGGACATGAAGCTGGAGGTGACCGACGCCGCGTTGAAAGAGCTCGCTTCCGCCGGCTTCGACCCGGTGTTCGGTGCGAGGCCGCTGAAGCGCTCGATCCAGTCGCACATCGAGAACCCGCTGGCGCGAGCCATACTCGAAGGTCAGTTCGGCCCGAAGGACACGATCAAGGTCGATGCGCGCAAAGGTGAGATCGTGTTCGAGAAGGCGATGGCGCAAGCCGCCTAGTACGGCTGGCGTTCTGAAAAAGCCCTCCCACCCTGCGGGTGGCGGGGCTTTCTTTTGGGGCGGGCGCGGCCGCGAGACTGCGCCGTTTATGTGCGCAGCGCCGGGAAATCGCCTCGCGCTGGTGCGCGTCCAGGTCTTTTGCCGTGAAGACCTCAAGGTTTGCGGGGCGCCGCCGTGGTCTTCAATGTCCCCGATGATGGAATGGATGTTGCTCGCCAGTGCGACCGGCCACAATCATGAGAACACGAGCCGCAATGATCGACGAAGGAGCGCGCTCGCCTGGCGACAATGAAGTGGAGAGCCTGCGCGCGCGGCTGCGTGAGAAGGACCGCATGCTCGCCACCCTCATCGGCAATCTGCGGGGGATGGTGTATCGCTGCCGCGACGACGAGCACTGGACGATGGAGTTCGTCAGCGACGGCTGCCCCGAGCTCACCGGATACGAGGCCGATGAGCT
>JAQGMV010000449.1 GCA_028292225.1 Betaproteobacteria bacterium | reverse complement strand
CACGCACATCCTCAGCTTTTCGGGCATCGTTCGCGCGCTCTCCGAGCTGTGGCCTTTGGTGGCGGTGATCTATACCGTGACCGTGGCCGGCAAGCGGCCTGCGGCGTGAAAAGAGCGACGATGCAGTCAAACTGCATCGTCGCCGCGTAAAAGGCGACGGTGGCCCTCGTCTATAATGACGTCCATGAGCTATTACCAACGGCACGTTTTCTTCTGCTGCAACAAGCGCGAAAACGGCGCCCGCTGCTGCGCCGACAGCGGCGCGCAGGAGATGCGCGACTATGCGAAGCAGCGGGTGAAAGAGCTGAAGCTTTCAGGGCCGGGTAAGGTGCGCATCAACACGGCGGGGTGCCTGGACCGCTGCGACGAAGGCCCGGTGCTCGTCGTCTATCCCGAAGCGGTCTGGTATACCTACGTGGATCGGGAGGATGTCGACGAGATCATCTCGGAGCATGTCCAGAACGGCCGCATCGTAGAGCGCCTGCGCATCTAAGACGAACCCGAGCGGCCGCACCTGCCGCGCCCGCACGAAAAACCCATGTCCGAAGTCGAAATCAGGCCGATGCCTCCATCGAGTCTCGAGCGCGTCATCATCGACGGCGCCGCAGGCGCGATTCAGACCGACATCAACGATCCGGGCCCTGATCGCCGCGGCGTCGCGCTCATCGCACATCCCAACCCGGTCCAGGGCGGCACCAAGGACAACAAGGTCGTCACTACGCTCGCGAAGGCCTTTTTCAACCTCGGCTACGTCGCGGTGCGTCCCAACTTCCGCGGCGTCGGCACGAGCTCAGGCGTTCACGACGGGGGCATAGGCGAAACCGACGATCTGCTCAAAGTCGCAGCCTACCTGCGCAGCCGATACGACGATCCGGCGTTCATCCTCGCGGGTTTCTCCTTCGGCAGCTTCGTCCAGACGCGTGTCGCAAAGCAGCTCACGCCCAGCCGCATGGTGCTCGTAGGTCCTGCGGTGAACCGCTTCCCCACCGAGACCGTGCCGCCAGACACCCTGGTGATCCACGGCGAGATCGACGATGTCGTACCGCTCCAGACGGTGTTCGACTGGGCGCGCCCGCAGCAGCTCCCGATCGTCGTCGTACCCGGCGGTGAGCATTTCTTCCACGGACGGCTCAACCTGCTCGCGCAAATCGTCGTGCACTATTGCCGGTGATGCCGCACCTTCGCGTCTCGGGGCTGCGCAAGTCCTACGACGGCACCGAAGTCGTCGCCGGTCTCGACCTCGAGATCGAGCCCGGCTCTTGCTTTGGCCTGCTCGGCCCCAACGGCGCCGGCAAGACCACGACGTTGAGGCTGTGCCTCGGTCTGACCGAGCCCGACGGCGGCGAGATCACGATGCTCGGTTTCCCGGTGCCGAAGCGCGCGCGCGAAGCTCGGGAACGCATCGGCGTGGTGCCGCAGCTCGACAACCTCGACCCCGATTTCAGCGTGCGCGAAAACCTGCTCGTCTTCGGGAGCTATTTCCCGATTCCGAAGCGCGAGCTCGAAGCGCGCATTCCGGGATTGCTCGAATTCGCCGGGCTCACCACGCGTGAGCATGCTCGCATACAGACACTCTCCGGCGGCATGAAAAGGCGGCTCACCCTCGCGCGCGCGCTCGTCAACGATCCTCAGCTCATATTTCTGGACGAGCCTTCGACCGGGCTCGATCCACAGGCGCGGCACCTCATCTGGGACCGGCTGCGCAAGCTCACGAACGAAGGCCGCACGATCCTGCTGACTACCCATTTCATGGACGAAGCCGAGCGCCTGTGCGACCGCGTGGCAATCATCGACCACGGTCGCAAGATCGCCGAAGGCGCGCCTCGCGAGCTGATCGCGCAGCACATCGAGCCGCAGGTGGTCGAAGTCTTCGGCGATGGCGCGCAAAGCTGGGCCGATAGATTCGGACGCAACGCCGCCGAGCGCTGCGAGCTCACCGGCGAGACGGTGTTCTGCTACACCCATGACGCCGACGCGATCGTCCATGCGCTCGACGCCGAACCCGCAGTGCGCTACCTTCACCGCCCCGCGAATCTCGAGGACGTCTTCCTGAAGCTCACCGGCCGGGAGCTGCGCGATTGAAGCTCGAAAGAGCACTGCGTCCGCGCCCCAGCCTGAGGTTCGTCCACATCTGGCGGCGCAACCGCCTGGTGTGGACCAAGCTCGCGATCCCGTCGATGCTCGGCAACCTCGCCGATCCGATGTTGTATATGCTCGGCCTGGGTTACGGCCTCGGCGCGATGATGCCGGACGTGGTTGGCATGCCTTACATCGCTTTCCTGGCGGCCGGAACGGTATGCTCGAGCACGATGATGAGCGCGTCTTTCGAGGCTATGTACTCGAGCTTTTCGCGCATGCACGTACAGCGCACGTGGGACGCGATCATGAATGCGCCGGTGACTCTCGACGATCTCGTGCTCGGGGAAGCCATCTGGTCGGCGAGCAAGGCCTTCCTCTCCGGAGCCGCCGTGCTGATGGTCGCTTCGGCCCTCGGGCTGGTCGCGTCGCCCCTGGCGCTGTGGGTGCTGCCGATCGTGTTTCTGACCGGGCTGGTGTTCTCGGGGCTCGGTCTCATCATGACCTCGCTCTCGCCGAGCTACGATTTCTTCATGTATTACTTCACACTCGCGATCACCCCGATGATGCTCGCCTCGGGCGTATTCTTTCCGCTCGAGCAGCTTCCGCACTGGCTGCAGGCGTTCGCGCAGGCGCTGCCGCTCACGCACGCAGTGGCGCTGGTGAGGCCGCTCATGAGGGGCGTGATTCCCGAAGCGCCGCTGGCGCACCTGTCGGTGCTCGTCGCTTACGCGACTATCTCGTGCTATGCCGCGCTCGTGCTCGCGCGGCGCAGGCTGCTCAAGTGATGAGGGGCATGCCGTGCTCTGGCTGAAAGCATTCCACGTGGTGTTCATGGTGACGTGGTTCGCGGGGCTGTTCTACCTGCCGCGGCTGTTCGTATATCACGCGACGACGGCCGACGCTGCCGGCGACGCGCGCTTCAAGGTCATGGAAAAAAAGCTGTACTACGGCATCATGACTCCCGGCGCGGTGCTTACGCTGGCAAGCGGTCTCGGCCTGTGGCTGGGTTACAGCATCACCGGCGGGTGGCTGCACGCGAAGCTCGCGCTCGTCGGCGCGCTCGTCGTGTATCACCTGTGGTGCGGACACCTAATCAAGGTTTTCCGCGCCGGAGCCAATGTCCATACTCACGTGTGGTATCGCTGGTTCAACGAAGTACCGGTGCTGTTCCTGATCGCCATCGTCGTGCTCGTCATCGTGAAGCCTTTTTAGCATGCCCGCCGCGGCGCTTCTCGGCGTGGCGCTCGTCGTTGCCGCCGCTGCGTCTGTAGCCGGCGCGGCAGAGAACGCGTCCGCGCGGATCGTGGTTCAGCACGCGCCGCTCGCCGGTTTCGTGTATTACGACGGGAGCGCAATCTGGGAGAAGATGAAGTCGGGTGACCGCCTGACGCTCGTGCGCGAGCCCGGCAATGTCCACGACGCCAACGCGGTGCGTCTCGAATGGCAGGGGCGCATGATCGGCTACGTCCCCCGCCGCGACAATCCGGACCTCGCACGGCAGATGGATCACGGCGCGCGAGTCGAAGCACGCATCACCGAGCTGCAGCGTGCAGCAAACGGGCGCCACCGGATTTCGTACGAAATTGCAGTGCCGCTGAAATAACTCATTCAACCCATTCGACCAGGGAGGCAGCATGAAGCTCGGACGATTCGAAAAGCAGGACAAAGTGTTCTTCGGCATCGTCGAAGGCGAGGACGTCGTCGAGCTTCAGGGCTCGCCTTTCGGCGAACACCGGCGCAGCGACACGCGGCACAAGCTCGCCGAGCTCAAAACCCTGGTTCCCTGCACACCCGGGAACTTCTATTGCGCCGGCCTCAACTACGCCGCGCACATCGCATGGGCGAACAAGCGCACCGGAGGCAACCGCAAACTTCCCGAGAAAGCCGACGTGGGTTATCGCTCGCCCAATGCGCTCATCGCGACGGGCGAGGCGATCGTGATTCCGGCGGACTCACCCGGCCCGGTCCAGTTCGAAGGCGAGCTCGTCGCCGTGATCGGGAAGACTGCGCGCAACCTGTCGGAAGCCGATGCGCTCTCCTGCGTTCTCGGCTATACGCTGGGCAACGATCTTTCCGAGCGCAGCTGGCAGAAGGAAGACCGCACCCTCTGGCGCGCCAAGAACTGCGACACCTTCAAGCCGATGGGTCCTTGCATCGTATCGGGGCTGGACCCGATGAAGCAGACCGTCTCGGTGCGGGTGAACGGCGTCACCGCGGCGGAATACGACACCGGGAAGATGCTTTTTTCGGCTCAGCACTTCATCGCGAAGATCACTCAGTACATGACCCTGCACCCGGGCGACGTGATATGGCTGGGAACCGACGGCGCCACCGAGCCCGATCTTAAGCACGGCGACGTAGTGGAGATCTGCCACAGTGAGATCGGGGTGCTGAGAAACCCGGTCGTCAAGCAATCGGAGTGAACGCGCAACACATGCAAACCTTCTTCGCCACCTGCCCCCGAGGGCTCGAAAACGTACTGAGTGCCGAGCTTATTGCGCTGGGCGGGACCAACGTCGGCAGCGTCGACGGCGGCGCCCGCTTCGAAGGACCTTTCGAGCTCTGCTATGCGGTCAATCTCGAAAGTCGCGTCGCGAGCCGGGTATCGTGGCAGGTCGCTCACGGACGCTACCGCTCCGAAAGTGAAATCTACGACGCGGTTCGCGCGCTGCCGTGGCACGAGTGGTTTACCGTCGATCACACCATACGGGTCGACGTCGCAGGCATACGGGCTCCGGTGAAAAGCCTCGAGTTCGTGACGCTGCGCGTGAAGGACGCGATCTGCGATGCCTTCCGGGAAAAGAGCGGGCTGCGGCCGAGCGTCGACACGCGTGCGCCGGATGCACGCGTCAATGCCTTTCTCACCGCCACCGATTTCACCGTCTACCTGGATACTTCGGGCGAAGCGCTTTTCAAGCGCGGCTATCGCAAGGAGGCGGGCGAAGCGCCGCTGCGGGAGAATCTCGCAGCCGGGATACTGCGGCTCGCGAAATGGGAGCCCGGCACGCCGCTGCTCGACCCGATGTGCGGCAGCGGCACCTTCCTGTGCGAAGCGGCGATGATCGTCACCGACCGCGCGCCCGGGCTCGATCGCGACTTCGGTTTCGAGAAGCTCGCGATGTTCGATGCAAAAACCTGGCACAGGCTGAAGGAGGCAGCGCACGCGCGCGTGAAGCCGGCGCAGGATCTGCTCATACACGGAAGCGACCGCTACGGTGAAGCGCTCAAGCTCGCCAAGGCGAACCTGGCCGCACTCGGCCTGGAGCACGCCGTGCATTTGAAGCAGGCCGATGTCCTCGACGTGCCTGCGCCTGCGGACAGCGGCATCCTCGTAACCAACCCGCCGTACGGCGTGCGCCTGCAGGACCAGGACAATGTCGCAGAGCTCTATCCGAAGCTCGGCGACGCGCTGAAGAAGAAATTCTCGGGCTGGACCGCCTACATCTTTACTGCTGACATGCGCCTGCCGAAGATGATCGGCCTCTCGGCATCGAAGCGAACACCGCTGTTCAACGGCGCGCTCGAGTGCCGATTGTTCGAGTTCAAGGTCGTGGCGGGAAGCATGCGCAAGCAAAAGCCTTCCACGGCTTCGAGTTCCGGCGACGACGGTGAAAAACAAGGACCCACGGAACGACCGCCGTCCTCTTAGTTGGGGTTATGGACAACCACGGGTAAACGCACGTTCCGTGTTCCGGTGCACGGCCTTAAGGCCTAGCCGCCACTGTCAACGCCAGCCGTATCGCTCCGTTGTTTGCGTACGCTTCAAGCCGAAGCGCGACGACAGGAGCGACAGTCACCAGACGGAGGGCAACCATGGAACGCGAACAGGCTTTGAAGATCCTCAACGCGCTCGCGAACGGCGTTCACCCGGCGACGGGCGAAGTGTTCGCCGCAGACAGTCCTTACCAGCATCCCGACACCGTGCGCGCGCTGTTCGATGCGGTGCGCGCGATGGAAAGCGGCAGCGGTCGTGGCGCCGCAACACGGGAGCGCAAGACCGGTGACGTGCCCGCCAACACCTTCGTTCGCTGGACCGCCGAGGAAGAAGAGCGGCTCGCCGCCGCGTTCGATTCAGGCAAGACCTCGGCCGAGCTCGCGCGCCTGCACAACCGCTCCCGCGCAGCCATCGAAGCCCGCCTGCTCAAGATGGGCAAGATCGACGTCTCCGCGCTGACGGTACAGCTTCGTTACATCAAGAAGAACGACGACGCCGGCGACGCGCGCGGCGGGTGACGAAAATCGGGGTCTGTCCCCGATTTAGGGGCAGGGGTCGAGCAGCGGCGAGCCTGAAGGAAGGGAGGTGACGGAGGGAAACCATGGGTTGCCCTCTGTCTCGTTGACCGGCGTGGCGCGCAGCGCTCAGACGATGTTCAGGTGCGAAATACCGCCGAGCACGTCTTTCTTCTTCGATTCCTGCGAGTTGAGCTTGATCATCAGCCGCAGCTCGTTGACCGAGTCGGCGTTGCGCAGCGCGTCTTCGTAGCCTATCTGGCCGGCGTCGTACAGATCGAACAGATGCTGGTCGAAAGTCTGCATGCCGAGCTCGCGCGATTTGCCCATGATCTGCTTGATCTCGTGCACTTCGCCTTTGAAGATGAGGTCGGAGATGAGCGGCGTGTTCAGCATGATCTCGACCGCCGCCACCCGCCCTTTGCCGTCCTTGTGCGGGATGAGGCGCTGCGCGATGAAAGCGCGGATGTTGAGCGACAGGTCCATCAGGAGCTGCTGCTTACGCTCTTCCGGGAAGAAGTTGATGATCCGGTCGAGCGCCTGGTTCGAGCTGTTGGCGTGCAACGTCGCCATGCACAGGTGGCCGGTCTCGGAGAACTCGATCGCGTACTCCATCGTCTGGCGGTCGCGAATCTCACCGATGAGGATCACGTCGGGGGCCTGGCGCAGGGCGTTCTTCAGCGCCGCGAACCACGAGTCGGTGTCGACGCCGACGTCGCGCTGCGTGATCACGCAGTTGTTGTGCTCGTGTACGTACTCGACCGGGTCTTCGACCGTGATGATGTGGCCGTAGCTGTTCTCGTTGCGGTAACCGACCATCGCAGCGAGCGAAGTCGACTTACCCTGGCCGGTGCCGCCGATCATGATGACGAGCCCGCGCTTCATCATCACGATGTCTTTCAGCACGCCCGGGAGGTTGAGCTCCTCGAACTTGGGTATCGTCGTGTTGATCGTGCGCAGGACCATGCCGACCCGGCCCTGCTGCAGGAATGCGCTCACGCGAAAACGGCCGATGCCGCCGGGGCTGACCGCGAAATTGCTCTCTTTTGTCGCTTCGAATTCCGCCGCCTGCTTGTCGTTCATCATCGCCCGCGCGATCTCGGCGGTGTGCTGGGGCGTGAGCGGCTGGTTGGCGACCGGCGAGATGCGTCCGTCTATCTTGATTGCGGGAGGAAAACCGGCGGTGATGAAGAGATCGGACGCCTTTTTTGCCACCATGGCGCGCAGCAAGTCCTGCATGAACTTGAGTGCCTGATCTCTTTCCACGTCCTCTCCTGATTTCCGGCGCGCTTGTTTAAGCGCGGCAACTTACCGGAATGCGTCCTTGTTCCAGAAACGTTCCGCTGGCTCGTGTCGAGCGCGAGCTCATCGGAGCGCGTCCTTGTTCCGGAAACGTTCCGCTGGCTCGCGTCGAGCGCGAGCTCACCGGAATGCGTCCTTGTTGGCCGCTCTCGCGCGGGCTTCGTCCACGGCGATCACGTTGCGCTTTACGAGCTCAAGCATGCACTGATCGAGAGTCTGCATCCCGAACCCCTGTCCGGTCTGGATCGCCGAGTACATCTGCGCGACCTTGGCTTCGCGGATCAGGTTGCGGATCGCAGGGGTGCCGATCATGATCTCGTGCGCCGCGACGCGGCCCTGACCGTCCTTGGTCTTGATGAGCGTCTGCGAAATCACCGCGCGCAGCGATTCCGATAGCATGGAACGTACCATCTCTTTCTCTTCGGCCGGGAAAACGTCGATGATCCGGTCGATCGTCTTGGCCGCCGAGCTCGTGTGCAGCGTGCCGAACACCAGGTGGCCCGTTTCAGCCGCGGTCATCGCAAGGCGTATCGTCTCGAGGTCGCGCATCTCGCCGACCAGGATGACGTCCGGATCTTCGCGCAGCGCGGCCCTCAGCGCGTTCGAGAACGACAGGGTGTGCGGCCCGACCTCGCGCTGGTTGATCAGGCATTTCTTCGCTTCGTGCACGAATTCGATCGGGTCTTCGACCGTCAGGATGTGTCCGTGCTCGATTTCGTTGATGTAGTTGACCATCGCCGCGAGCGTCGTCGATTTTCCGGAGCCGGTCGGTCCGGTCACGAGCACGAGGCCGCGGGGCGTGTCCGCGATTTCCTGAAAGATCTTCGGCGCCTTGAGGTCTTCCAGCGACAATACGGTCGACGGGATGATCCGGAAGACCGCGCCGGCGCCGCGCTGCTGCACGAAAGCATTCACCCGGAATCGCGCGAGATTCGGAATCGCGAACGAGAAATCGCATTCGAGGTTCTCTTCGTAGAACTTGCGCTGCCCGTCGTTCATGATGTCGTACACCATCGCGTGTACGTCTTTGTGCTCGAGCGGGGGAAGGTTGATTCGGCGCACGTCGCCGTGTACGCGAATCATGGGCGGCAAGCCAGCGGACAAGTGCAGGTCCGAAGCCTTGTTCTTCACGGTAAACGCGAGGAGTTCTGAGATGTCCATTATAATTTCTCCACAGCGGCAGCGTACCGCGAAGCGTGAGGTTTCGTTTGTAACGCGTTGATTTTATGCTTCACGCTGTATTGACCAGTATGACAACAATCACTCTTAACTTGCAAGCGATACGAACTCGAATCGAGCGCGCTGCGTCGGCCTGCGCTCGCCGCACGTCTGAAATCTCGTTGCTCGCCGTGAGCAAAACTGTGCCGGCACCTTATATTGAAGAAGCACGCCGTGCGGGGCAAGCCGCTTTTGGCGAGAGCTATGCGCAGGAGGCCGTGCGAAAAATCACGCAGCTCGGGCCACTCGATATCGAGTGGCACTTCATCGGCCCCATACAAAGCAACAAGACGCGTGTGATTGCTGAGCACTTTCAGTGGGTGCACAGCGTCGATCGCGCCAACATCGCCGTGCGTCTGAACGATGGGCGTCCGGCGCACCTTCCACCGCTCAATGTTTGCATTCAGATCAACGTCAGCGGCGAACTCAGTAAGAGCGGTGTCGCGCCCGGCGAGGAACGAGAGCTCGCTCGCGTCATCGCAGACCTGAACCGGCTGCGTCTTCGAGGCTTGATGGCG
>JAQGMV010000442.1 GCA_028292225.1 Betaproteobacteria bacterium | reverse complement strand
CGGGAGCGGCCGGCGCGTGACGAGGTCGGCGATGTCGTCGCGGACGGCCTGATGGATGCCTTTCACACTGCGAGCGGTCATGCGTTCCTCCTTCGACCGTGTCGTGGCACGACGCTCAGCACGAACGGAACCGTCGATCGCGCCACGATAAACCGTTCGTGCCGAGCCAGTCCAGGCATGAACGCCTCAGGCGCGCCCGCGCTTCAACTGCGACGCGATCGTCGCCACGTGCCGGCCCTGGAAGCGGGCGATCCCGAGCTCGTTCTCCGACGGCATGCGCGAGCCGTCGCCGCCGGTGATCGTGGAGGCGCCGTAAGGCGTTCCGCCGCTCACCTCGCTCATGTCGAGCAGCCGCTGCTCGGCGTAAGGCACGCCGACGATGATCATGCCGTGATGGAGCAGCGTCGAGTGAAAGCTCGTGAGCGTCGTCTCCTGTCCGCCGTGCTGGCTCGCGGTCGACGTGAATGCGCTCCCGACCTTGCCGACGAGCCCGCCCTGCATCCACAGGGCTCCGGTCTGGTCCAGAAAGTTACGCATCTGCGCAGTCATGTTGCCGAAGCGCGTGCCGGTGCCGAACACGAGCGCGTCGGCCTCGCCAAGCTGCTCGGGCTTCATCACCGGGATGTGCGCGAACGCCTGGCGCGCTTTTTTCGCGCCGCTCTTCTCGAGGATGTCGTCGGGAACGAGCTCGGGCACCTGGAACATCGCGACTTCGACATCGGCCACCTGCCCGGCGCCTTCGGCGATGGCCTCGGCCATGCGGTAAATATGGCCGTACATGCTGTAGAAAACGATGTGGACGCGAGTAATCACGTGAAATCTCCTTGTGGGGCTGGCGCCGGTAAGGCCCTCCGCAGCGCGGACAGCCGGGGCGCCGTGAAAGCGGTCGCGGGACGTGCTGCTTTTTTTATGCCTGGCGGCCGCGGCCGAGCGCGCGCGCCTTGACGCTCAGCTCGCGGCGACGCTCGGCCGCGCTTTCCGACTCGTGTTGCTCCGGTCGCGGCCACGCGTTGAGCGCCTGCTTTACCGCCCCGTGCGCGATCGCGACGTGCGGGTCGTCGTGCACGTAAGGCCAGTAGCGCGCCGCGAACGGGCGCGAAGCCGGCGGGGCATCCGGCGTGCCGAAGATGTGCTCGAGCGCGGGTCGGATGATGTCGGACGCGCCGCCCAACACCTCGGCTTTCGCATCGCGCACGATATCCAGGTCGGCCATCAGCTCGGAGAGCTCGCGCAGCCACGCGAACGCGTCGTCGGTCGTGAGGAGCCGCAGCAGCTCGCCGGGGTTGACGATCGTGAGATGCTCGCGCTCGTAGTCGCTGCGTGCGCGCTCCATGAGCGTGCGGTGCAGCTCGCGCAGCGCGCGGGCGAGCGTGTCGAGAGCAGCGGTTTCAGCCATGGCGATCCTTCACGCGAGATCGAACAGCAGCACTTCGGCGCCGTCGCCGTGCTCGAGCTTCACTTGCGACGTGTCGACGATTTTGGCGGCATCTCCTGCAACGAGCGCTACGCCGTTGACCGTGATCTTCCCGCGCGCGACGTGAACGTACGCACGGCGGCCTGCGGCCAGGGTGTGCACCGCGCGCTCGTCGCCGTCGAAAAGCCCGGCGTGCACGTAAGCGTCCTGGTGAACGGTCACCGAGCCTGCACTCGCGTCGGGCGATGCGATGAGGCGCAGTCTTCCGCGCTTGTCGTGCGGCCCGAAGCGCTTTTGCTCGTAGCTCGGCGGTATGCCTGTTTGCGCCGGCTGGATCCAGATCTGCAGGAAGTGGACAGGCTCGGCGGGCGAAGGATTGAACTCCGAGTGGCGCACGCCCGTTCCCGCGCTCATGCGCTGCACGTCGCCTGGCTCGATGATCGAGCCCGTGCCGATGCTGTCCTTGTGCTCGAGACGGCCTTCGAGCACGTAGGTGATGATCTCCATGTCGCGATGGGCGTGCGTGCCGAAGCCCCGGCCCGCAGCGACGCGGTCCTCGTTGATCACCCGCAAGCTCCCGAACTCGACGTGCTCCGCGTCGAAGTAGTCCGCAAAAGAAAAGCTGTGATACGACTTCAGCCAGCCGTGGTCGGCATAACCGCGCTCCTGCGCCTTGCGAATCTCAAGCATCGAACGCTCCCGTGAGTGCGCATTGCAGCAAGCAACGCGCCAGTCATGGAGCGATCGTAGCGCGATGCGCGCGCTGCGTCCGGCGGATAAATTCGATGAGATCGTTCGAAACAATCGGGGTCTGTCCCCGATTTACTGCCACTCCCGTGAGGCGAGGGAGACTTTATCGGACGCTCCGAGGTTGCTTCGTCGTTGCCGCTGCCCGCAATGACAAAAAGCGCCGTCAAGCGCTTGGCTCGAGGGCGCCGAAGCGAGCAACGCGAGCCGAAGGAAAGGAGGTCTCGGAGGGAAACCTTGGTTTCCCTCCGAGTTGTCTACCGGCAAGCGAGCGCAGCGAGGGAAACCTGGGTTTCCCTCCGAGTTGTTTACCGACGCCCCTCGCGGAGCGCGGCTAGGCGGTTTCGCGCAGCCGCACGCGCAGGCGCGCGATTGCCTGCGTGTGAATCTGGCAGACACGCGATTCGCTCACGCCGAGCACTTCCCCGATCTCGCGCAGGTTGAGCTCCTGCTCGTAGTAAAGACCCATGACGAGCTTCTCGCGCTCGGGAAGCTCTTCGATGCCTTCGACGAGCGCTTCGCGCAGACCCCGGTCTTCGAGCACGTGCAGCGGATCGGAGTCGTGGTCTATCGCATAGCGGTCGAGGAATGAATCGTCTTCGTCGGCGCTGAAGTCCTCGTAGCTGACGATCTGGTAGCCGCGCGCATCCTGGAGCAGGCGCTGGTACTCGGCGATCGGCATGTCGAGCGCTTTGGCGAGCTCGGCCTCGGACGGCGCACGGCCATTCTGCTGCTCGAGGCGCGAGATCATCTTTTCGACCCCGCGCAGGCTCCGGCGCACACCCCTGGGCAGCCAGTCGCACTGGCGCAGCCCGTCGAGCATCGCGCCGCGGATGCGCTGCACCGCGTAGGTCTCGAACTGGGCGCCTTCGGACTCCTGGTAGCGTCGCGCGGCGTCGAGCAGCCCCATCATGCCGGACTGGATGACGTCGTCGATCTCGACCGACGGGGGCAGCGCGGCCATCATGTGGTGGGCGATGCGTTTGACGAGCGGCGCGAGCTCGCGAACACGGACTTCGACTTCTTGTTCTGTGGTTGCGACGTACATGATCAGGCTCCTGCGCCGGCAGCGATCAGCCGGCTTCCGTAGATGGCGCGTTGCATGAAGGTATCGAGGCGGCTCACGTCGTCGTGCGGGGCAGACCAGCGCAGCATCGCGCTCGCCTCCTCGACGAAACGACGCGACGCGTCGGCGTAGGGTGATGCATCCACGGCGGGCAGGAAGCTCTGGGCGGCTTCACCGACTGCCGGGTCATAAGGTATTGCGCCCATCGCTTCGAGCGCCACGTCGAGGTGCTTGCCGGCTGCCTGCGCCATGTTCTTGTGGATGAGCTGCGTGGTTTCCGCGTCGAGCGCGCGGTTGACCAGCATGCGAAAACGTTTGCGGCCGTGCGTGCGGCTCATGCGCTTCATCGCGGAATAGCCTCCGGTGATCGACGAGGGGCCCGGAGACACGACGACGATCACTTCCTGCGCCGCGGCGGCGAAAGCCGAAGGCTCGCAGGCGTCGTTGCGCACGTCGAGCAGCACGATGTCGGCGGCATCGTCGAGCTCCGCGAAGCAGTCCACCGCCCGCCGCTCCGACACCGGATCGAGCCGCGGGAGTGCATGTGCGGCGCGCGAAGCCGAAAGCAGCGCGAGACCGCCGGGACCCTTGAGCAGCGCTTCGGCGAGCGTGCATTCGCCGCCGATCACGTGCTTCAGGTCGTATCGGGGACGAAGGCCCAGCGATTGCGCGACATTCTGGTTGGAGAAGTTCTCGTCGACGACGAGTACCCGCCTGCCCTGCCGGACCAGCGCGCGGCCGAGATTGACGACGCAGCTCGTCGCGCCCGCGCCGCGCGTGCCGGCGACGACCGCGATCGTGCGCGCCCGCGAGAAGGAAAGGATGCGGCGCAGGCCTTCGGCCTGGTCGCTCTTCAGATTAACCAAAGGCCACCCCCGTTGCGGTTTGCGGCGTTTTCGCCGGCATCATGAATGGAAGCTCGTCGGGCATGAGATCGAAAGCTTCGTCGGCGTCAGTGGGCTGCAGCGCTTCCCGCACCAGCGCTGCGGCGTCCGGCAACTGCAGGTCTTCGGGAACGCGCTGCCCGTCGGTGACGTAGTGCACCGGAAGCTGGTGGCGGATCACCACGTCGAGCGCCGGAGCGATGCTCGCCGCTTCGTCGATCTTGGTGAGAATGCAGCCGTCGACGCCGGTCTTCTTGTAGGCGGTCACGACCTGCTCGAGCGTTCTCGCGTTCGCCGTGGTCTGGACCAGCAGCAGGCGCTTCACGTCGCCGCAGCCGGCGAGCATCGCGGCCTGCTCGGCGAGGGCGCGGTCGCGCTGGCTCATGCCGATCGTGTCGATCAGGACGATATGGCGGTCGGTCAGGCCCGCGAGCACTTCGGCGAGATCCTTGCCGTCGCGGATCGCATGGACCGGTACGCCGAGGATGCGGCCGTAGATTCGAAGCTGGTCGTGCGCGCCGACGCGGTAGCTGTCGGTGGTGAGCAGCGCGACTTTCGAGGCGCCGAAACGCACGACTGCGCGAGCGGCAAGCTTCGCGACCGTCGTCGTTTTGCCGACACCGGTCGGTCCGACGAGCGCGTACACGCCGCCGTTGTTCATGATCTCGTCGCTGCCCGCGATCCAGATCTCGCGCTCGAGGCAGTCCGCCACCGCGTCGATCGTCGGGTCCGGGTCGATAGCGCACACTTCATCGGCCGCGCGACGCGACAGCTGCGGGCTGAAGCCGGCGCTCAGCAATTCGTGCATCACCGCCGTCCTGCCTGCGATCGCGCCTGCAGCATCGGTCGAGCTGATCGCTGCGATATCGCGGCGGAGCGCGGCCTTGAGGTTCTGGATCTCGCTGAGGATGCCGTCCATGCTCGACACCGGCGCTGCGACGTTCGCGACAGGCGCCTCCACCGCCGGTGCCGCGACACGTGAGTGGGCGCTGAAGCTCACTGCAGACGCAGGCGCAGGGCTCGCGGTGGTGACCGCGGGCCACGTCGCCACGGCCCCGGGCGCGGCAGGCTGCACCGGCACCGCGGACATGACGATCGCGGGGCTCATGGTCGAGCGCGTCACCGCGGCTGAGGCGAGCGCGGGAATCGACAGGCCGGACGTCGCCACAGCGACAGGGATGGTGACTGCGGGCGCTGCGGCGACAGGAGCAGAGACGATCGGTGCCGAGGGCAGACCCCGGCTTCTCGGGATCTGACCCCGGTTTTCGACTGCCGCCGGGAGCTGCCCCCGGTTTTCGCCGCGCCGAACGAAATCGAGAAACGCCGCGCTGAACTCGGGCTGTACGCCGTGCGCATCATCGTCGTCGATATCGGTGTCCGCGGGGATCTCGGGCTCGGCAGCAACCGCGATTTCGAAGCGCTCGCGGCGCGAGCGCTCCGCATTGCGGCGGAACACCGGCGCAGCCTCGACGCGCATGCCCTCGTCACGGCCGTCGAAGTTCATCTCGGCAGCAGCGGCCGCGACGATCTCGATTCCGCCGTCGTGCGTGCGGTTGGAGAGGATGAGCGCGTCGTCCCCCAGGGCCTGCTTTACTTTGTGCAGGACTTCGCGCGAGGTGGCGCCGACGAATCTGTGCGTTCTCATGACTGATTCCCCACTATGGATACGACCTTGATGGCACGCGTGTCAGGAATTTCGGCGTGCGACATGACTTTGAGCTGCGGTATGGCGCGCCGCAGGAAACGCGAGAGCAGCACGCGCAGCTGCGCAGGCACCAGCAGGCACGCGGGCAGACCGAACTGCTCCTGTTTGTCGGAGGCGGTGCGGGCTTCGGTGACGAGCTGCTCGGCGAGCTGGGGCTCGATCACCGCGGACTCCATCCCGGCGGCCTGGAGCAGCGTGCGCTCGAGAACCGGGTCGAGCACCATCACCTGCATGTCCGCGTTGCCCGGGAACATCTGCTGCGCGATTGCGCGGCCGAGCGCGATGCGGGCTTCCGCGGTCAATTGTTCCGGCGACTGCGTGCGCGCGGCGGCTGTGGCGACCGCGTCGACGATCGTGCGCATGTCGCGGATGTGGACGTTCTCTTCGAGCAGGTTCTGCAGCACTTTCTGCAGCGTGGCGAGCGGCAGCAGCTTGGGCACCAGGTCTTCGGTGAGCTTCGGGAATTCCTTGGACAGGTGGTCGAGGAGCTGCTGGAGCTCCTGGCGGCCGAGGAGCTCGGCGGCGTGCGTGCCGAGGATCTGCGACAGGTGCGTTGCGATGACCGTGCTCGCATCGACCACGGTGTAGCCCGCGGCCTGCGCGGCGTTGCGCGAATCCGCTTCGACCCACACCGCGGGAAGGCCGAACGCGGGATCGGTCGTCGCGATTCCGGGCACCTCGGAGACCACGCGACCCGGGTTGATCGCGAGGAACATTCCGGCGTGCGCTTCGTGATGCGCGATCTCCACGCCTTTCAAGAGGATGCGGTAAGCCGCGGGACGCAGCTCAAGGTTGTCGCGGATGTGGATCGAGGGGGGCAGGAAACCGATGTCCTGCGCGAACTTCTTGCGGATCGCCTTGATGCGTTTCAGGAGCTCGCCGTCCTGGCCGCGATCGACCAGCGGCACGAGGCGGTAGCCGACTTCGAGCCCGAGGATGTCGACCGGGGTCACGTCCTGCCACGACACGTCGGCACTTTCTTTCGGTGCGACATCGGGCATCGCGACTGCCGGTGCTTGCGCGTCGCGCTTCTGCTTCTTGCGCATGTAGTAGGCGACTGTGCCCAGCCCTGCGGCGAGCAGCAGGAACGCGAAATGCGGCATTCCCGGAATGAGCCCCATGATGCCGATGATCGCGCCGGTGATCGCGAAAGCTTCGGGACGTTTGAAGAGCTGCGTCGCGAGCTGCTGGCTCATGTTCTGTTCGGAGCCCACGCGGCTCACGACCAGGCCGGCTGCGGTGGAGATGATGAGCGCGGGAATCTGCGCGACCAGGCCGTCCCCGATCGCGAGCAGCGTGTAGGCCTTGGCGGCGGCGGCGAGCGGCATGCCGTGCTGGATCATCCCGACGAGCAGGCCGCCGATGAGATTGATCACCAGGATCATGATCCCGGCGATGGCGTCGCCGCGGACGAACTTGCTCGCGCCGTCCATGGAGCCGAAGAAATCCGCTTCCTGCGAGACTTCGAGACGGCGGCGGCGCGCGTCGTCCTCGCCGATCAGGCCCGCGTTCAGGTCCGCGTCGATCGCCATCTGCTTGCCGGGCATCGCGTCGAGGGTGAAGCGCGCGCCGACTTCCGCGATACGGCCCGCGCCTTTGGTGATGACCACGAAGTTGATCACCACCATGATGATGAACACGACGATACCGACGGTGTAGTTGTCGCCGACCACGAAGTGGCCGAAGGACTCGATCACCTTGCCGGCCGCGCCGGCGCCGGTGTGACCTTCGATCAGCACGACTCGCGTCGAGGCGACGTTGAGCGAGAGGCGAAGCAGCGTCGTTACGAGCAGAACGGTCGGGAAGATGGCGAATTCGAGCGGCTTGACCGTGTACATGGCGGTGAGCAGCACCATCACGGCGAAAGCGATGTTGAACGTGAAGAACAGATCGAGAAGCAGCGGCGGCAGCGGCAGGATCATCATCGCGAGGATCATGATGACGAGCATCGGACCCGCGAGGCTGCGCATCATGGCCGCGCCGCCGATACGCATCGCGAGCGCGCTCATTTCGGCACCGCCGTGGCGGGATCGAGCTCGGCCGGCACTTCGACTTCACCGAGCGGCTTCAGGCCCGACGCGCCGTGAGCTTTCAGCTGGAACACGTAGGCGAGCACTTCGGCGACCGCGGTGTAGAGCTTCTCGGGAACCTGCTGGCCGAGGTCGGTATGCGTGAAGAGAGCGCGCGCGAGCGGCGGCGCTTCGAGGATCGGGATGTTGTTCGCTTCGCCCACGCCGCGGATGCGTGCAGCGAGGAGATCGGCACCTTTGGCGATGACGGTCGGCGCGCGCATCGACTCGTCGTACTTGAGCGCGACCGCGTAATGCGTCGGGTTGGTGACGATCACGTCGGCTTTCGGAACGTCGGCCATCATGCGTTTCTTCGCGGCGGCGCGCTGCTGCGCACGGATCGCGGCTTTGACGTGCGGGTCGCCTTCGGCTTCCTTCGCTTCGCGCTTGACGTCTTCCTTGGTCATGCGCAGCTGTTTCGCGTGCTGCCAGAGCTGCATCGGCACGTCGACCGCGGCGATCAGGATCATGGTCGAGGCGATCAGGAGCGTGCTGACCATGACGAGATCGCCGAGGGAGCCGACTGCCGCTTCAACCGGCTGGGCGGCGAGCTCCATCATCGAATCCCTCGCGTTCCAGAGCACGAGCGCGCCGACCCCGCCGATGACGCCGGCTTTCATGAGCGCCTTGCCGAGCTCGGCGAGACCGCGGCTCGAAAACATGCGGCCCAGGCCCGACGCCGGGTTGATGCGGCTGAACTTGGGACCGACCGCGGAGGGAACGAACGACCAGCCGCCGATCGCCATCGGTGTGGCGAGGGCTGCGATGACCGTGATTATGAGGAGGGGCGCGCCGACCATGAGCGCGTCCGAGCTGAATGCATAGAGGCGCTCGGCCATCTGGCGGGGCTCCTGCACGAACGCGGAGTCCAGCGTGAGCCCCTGGACCATCAGGCGCTTCATGCCGTCCATGAGCGCGCCGCCGGTGAACCAGAGCACCCCGAGCGCCGAGATCGTCACCACGAAAGCGTTGAGCTCCGGCGAGCGCGCGATGTTGCCTTCAGCGCGTGCGTCGTCGAGCCGCTTTTGCGATGCTGGTTCGGTGCGTTCTAGTTCGGAGTCTTCGGCTGCCATGGTGTCGATTCACCGTTGTATGGCAGCGATTATCGAGGGCAGGCGGGTGCGGCAACCCGAAGAGAACGCCGCCTTTACGACCGCTTTTCCGGCAACTGAAGTGTGGGCGCGGACGAAAAATCGGGGACAGACCCCGATTTTTTTGGAGAATCAGACCCGCGTTTGGACGGGCTCGACCGGACTCGCGAGGCTGGGCAGGCTCGCGGCCGCCGGGGGAACTCCGTACCACTCCCAGTCGGCGGCGGCTTTGAGCGCAGTCCTGATGACCCGCTCGCGCGCGGCGTCGGGGGTGAGGCCGATCAGGCGGCCGATCGCCACGTAATCATCGGGGAGCGCCGCGTCGTCCCAGCCGTGGGCGCTGTGGCGCGCGAGCGATACCGCGAGGCTCACGTTGAGCGCGCGCGGGGTGAGCGCGTTGCGCTCGTCCATGAGCTCGCAGAGCAGCTCGGGAAGCTGCCATTCCCGGCCGAGCTCGACTTGCAGCGTGATCAGCGGAAAGCCGAGGAAGTCGCGCTGGACCGCTTCGCTGCGCAACTGGAGCACGCGCTGGGTGTCGTGCATCTGCATCGCCACGTCGGGCGCGCAGCACCACAGGAGCAGCTCCGCCAGGTCGTGCAGCAGCGCCGCGGTGGTGACTTCGTCGATTTCGATGTCGTGGCGCAGCACGGCCCAGTCACGGGCGTAGAGCGCCGCATGGCGAGCGCGGCTGATCACCGCAAGCGCCCCCGAGAGCGCCTGCGGGCTCGCCTCGAGCCTGGCCTGCAGCGTCTCCT
>JAQGMV010000441.1 GCA_028292225.1 Betaproteobacteria bacterium | reverse complement strand
CAACGCTCGTATTCGCGGGCGTCGCCGTCGCCGGCGTGCACGCGCAGGACTATCCGACCAAGGCCATTCGACTGCTCGTGCCTTTCGCGCCCGGCGGCGGGAACGACACCCTCGCACGGATCTTCGGCCAGAAGCTCACCGAGTCCCTGGGCCAGCAGGTCATCGTGGACAATCGTCCGGGCGCGGGCACGACGATCGCGACTGCGGCCGCCGCACGTGCGGCGCCTGACGGATACACGCTGCTGCTGTCGTCGATTGCGAGTCACGCGGTGAGCCCGAATCTCTATCGCGAGCCCGGATACGATCCCATCAGGGATTTCACGCCGATCGCGATGCTCGGCATCGCGCCGGTCGTCATGGGCGTCAACGTGAGCGTGCCGGCGAAGTCGGTGTCGGAATTTATCAGGCTCGCGAAGGACAAGCCCGGGCACCTCAAATACGCATCGGGAGGTGTGGGCTCGGTCATGCACACGTCCGCCATGGTGTTCAGCCAGGTCGCCGGCATCGAGATGCTGCACGTCCCGTATAAAGGCGCCGGACCGGGCTACGTCGCCTTGCTGGGACACGAAGTGGATCTCGCGATCGACACCACCGCGGCGCTGCTGCCGCTGGTGCGCTCAGGCAAGGTTCGCGGGCTCGCGATCGCCCGCAAGGCCCGGCTGCCGGAGGCTCCCGAGCTTCCCACCTTCGCCGAAGCAGGGCTGCCTGCGTATGAAGCGAACGGCTGGTATTCGCTTCATGCGCCTGCAGCGACACCGGGCGCGATCGCCTCGAAGCTCAACAGGGAGATCAACCGAATCAGCAACCTTCCCGACGTTCAGGAGCGCCTGCGCAGCCTCGGAACCGAGACGGTCGCCGTCAACACGCCGGAACACCTGACCGCTTTCGTTCGCAGCGAGCTCGCGAAGTACACGAAAGTGATCAGGGCCGCCGGTATCAAGCCGGAGTAGTCGCCGGTGCCTGTCGAAAAAGAACCGCAGCAGCACGAGTTTCTGAACCGGCTTCGCAAGACCGGGGCACGCGTGTCCGTATACCTGACGACCGGAGAGCGGCTCGACGGCCAGATCAGAAGCTTCGACGTCTATTCCGTGAGCCTGAACTGCCCGGAACCGCGGTTGATCGTGAAAACGAGCATCGCGAGCGTGCAGCCTTACGACAAGGCTGCAAAGAGGCCTCGCGCACCCCTGGTGCAGACGATTGCAGCCACGCCGGCGAAGCCGCCGATTATCCAGCGCAAGGTCCGAAGGCTGCCGTCGGATAAGACCTGAGGCATTGCGCGCGTCGCAGCCGGATG
This sequence comes from Betaproteobacteria bacterium, assembly GCA_028292225.1. Taxonomy (GTDB): domain Bacteria; phylum Pseudomonadota; class Gammaproteobacteria; order Burkholderiales; family SG8-41; genus JAQGMV01. The sequence goes on along the minus strand of JAQGMV010000441.1, from coordinate 11,406 downwards.
TGCAACGGCAGCGAAGGGCCGAATCGCATACCCACGCTCAATATTCATCGAAGATCCGCTGGATCTCTACCGGATCCGAGCTTCGCGTGAGGGCGAGCGTCAGCAGCAGCGACGATTTGTGGGGAGGCAGGTTGTCGGAGGCGATCATGCCGGGCTCGCTCCAGTTGTTGTTCGGAACCACGCGCCCTTCACCCACGCGCGAGCTTTGCACGACGATCGCGCGGCCCTCGACGACGATCCGGGTGAGCTCCTGCGCCAGATTGCCCGTTGCGCCTGCACCCGAACCGGCAATCACGATGCCTTTCGCGCCGAGCTGAACCGCAGCATCGGCGAGCCCCGGCTGTGCGCAGGCATGCACGTAGAGGACGTCGACGCGAGGCAGCGTGGACATGCCGCGGACGTCGAACTCACTCTGAGCCGTATGGCGGCGCATCGGCGCCCGGTAGTAAACGACCTTGTCGGCGTCCGCATAACCGAGCACTCCGATGTCACGGCTGCGGAAGGTATGCAGCCGATACGTGCTCGTCTTGGTGACTTCGCGTGACGCATTGATCTCGCCGTTGGTCACGACCAGAACGCCCAGGCCCCGAGTCGCAGGCGCGATGGCGACTCTCACCGCGTCCAGCAGATTGACCGGGCCGTCGGCGCTCAGCGCGGTGTAAGGCCGCTGCGCGCCGGTCACCACGACCGGCTTGGCGCTGCGCACCGTGAGGTCGAGGAAGTACGCGGTCTCTTCGAGGCTGTTAGTGCCCTGCACCATGATCACGCCGTCGATGTCGGGGCGTTCGAGCAGCGCGTTGACGTGCAGCGAAAGCTTGCGCAGATCGTCAGCGGTGGCGACGTCCTGCGGGTTGCCTTCGTCCACGTGCATGCGCGCGAGCCGCGAGAGCTCCGGCAGGGTTTCGATCAGCTCTTCGCCGGTCATGCGCGGCTTGCCGCTTTTGCCGTAGCGCATGAAATCCATGCGGTCGGCGCCGCGGCTGTGCAGCGTGCCTGCGGCCAGCAGCAAGGCGAGGCGGGGTAATGCGTTTTCAGCCATCTGCAGTTCCCTTCAGCTTCGAATGAATCAGTCCACGCGCCCGATGCGTTTCACGACTTCGGCGACGCGCCGCGCGTCGTCGCGCCAGAACTTTTCGAACTCCGGCGCATCCAGGTACGCGAGCTCGACCTGGGCCTTCGCGAGCGACTGGACGAATTCCTGCGACTGCGCCGCCTGCCTCACCGCATCGCGCAGCACCGTGAGCACGGGGGGAGGCGTGCCGGCCGGCGCGAACATGCCGACCCACAGGTGGTACTGGATGTCGTAGCCCAGCTCGCGAAACGTAGGCACGTCGGGAAGGGAGGCGATGCGTCTGGTTCCGCCGTTGGCAAGCACCCGCAGCTTGCCGGACTGCACGTGCGGCATCGCCTGCGCAGGCGTCACGGGGGCAAGCGCCACTTCGTTGCCGAGCAGCGCGATCAGCGCGGGGCCGCCGCCGCCGTACGCGACGTGGTTGAGCTTGATGCCCGCGGCGTGCGCGAACATCTCGGTCATGAAGTGCGAAGGCCCGTAGTTGCCGGACGTGCCGTACGCGATGCGCCCGGGATTCTGGCGCGCGTCAGCGACGAGATCCTTGAGGCCTTTCCACGGCGCATCGATGCGCGCACCGAGCAGGTTGGGATCGGCGGAGATCAGCGCGACCGACGTGAGCTGGTCCATCGTGAAAGAAGGTTTACGTCCGAAAAGCTGGTCGGCGACCGGGATCGCCGAAGCGGTCGCGAGCGGCATGATCAGCGTGTAGCCGTCGGGCTTCGAATTCGCGACATACGCAGTGCCGATCGCGCCGCCCGCCCCCGGCCGGTTGATGACCGCGAAGCTTTGTCCGAGGATTCTCGTGAGCGCCTGCGCGAGCTGCCGGGCATTGATGTCGTTCGTTCCGCCCGGAGCCGCCGGCACCACGATGGAGACCGGGCGGTTCGGATAGTCCTGCGCCGCGAGCGACGCGCAGACCAGCGCCAGCAGGAACCCACAGCCAAGACGTGCGTACGTTCGCTTCATGCGGCTCCTTCGATGTTCGGGTGGTCGGGATCGCCCGGCGATTGTGCTCGAGCTCGACTATCTTAGCCCATGAGATGTGCGTCCCGCGTTCGGCCCGGCTCGCGACGGCTCACACGACGTCGTTCACACTCGAGGTCGCGCAGATCTGGACTGGCCCGACGAGTAGATGGTTGCGCGGATCGAGCGCGAGGACTATCCGAGGTACCAGAATTTATAAATGGCGAGGCCGAGCAGCGCCACGACCCAGTACGCCGCGAGCGTCAGGCGCATCAGATTTTTCCATCCCGTGATGTGCAGGCGTCGCGGCAGTATGTCGTTCATCTGCAGCACGAGCCAGAGTCCGGCGACCACGGCAAACGTGGCGACAGATGCGTGCAGCCACGTCACCCAGTAACGGGTGTCGGCGAGATCGCCGGCGCTTTTAAGGGCCACTTGCCCCAGCGAAGGCGCCATGATGAGTGCCACGAGCACGGTGTTGACGAGTACCCACGTGGTCTGGTTGACGCGATGCGCAGCGATGTTTCCCGCGCGTGCGAGGTAAAAGCCGAACGTGAGGCCAAGCACGAGGATCGCTTGCAGAACGAGATTCACATCGGCGCTCAGCACTCCGGGTCCGAAGAAACCGCCCTTGTCGGCTTTGCCGGCAGCGTACAGGGTCTGCACCAGAACTCCGACCGTGCCGGCCGCGGCCACGCCGACGATGATCGCGAGCTTTTTCATGGGGCCTCCCGTGATGCCCGGCAAAGCATAACGCACCATGCGGCGCCGCGCCGCGCAGTGCACCGGACGTCATCATCTACAGCCGTCCGCGGCGCACCAGCCTCAACACGAAACGCGCCGGGTCGATCGAGTCGGCAAGATCGCTCTCGACCGGCAACGGCTCGCGCTCGAGCAGGCTGCCGACGATCTCGCCGGCCAGCGCGGCCCAGACCAGCCCGCGCGATGCAAAACCCGCGACGCAGTAAAGGCCGGGGCGGCGCGGCAGGTCGGGCAGATGCGCGCCGGTGAGGTCCGCTTTGCGCGACAGAACCGCGTCGAGGTCGGGGACCGCGCCGACGAGCGGCATGCGATCGGGGGTCACCGAGCGGAATCCCACCGCGCCGGTCAACGCCGATGCCTCGACCGGACGAAGTGCATCAGGCAGCAGCCGCGCCAGCCGCAGAAGATTGGCTTCGTGCCCCCGAACGCGCGGCCCCGCATCGCCGTCGTCGCGATCATAAGTGCTGCCGGTCACGACGAGCCCATCGGTCGGGGGCAGCACGTAACCCGATCCGATGACGACCGTGCGCGGCGCAGCGATATCGACAGCGGGCACATAGGTGACCTGCCCCCGAACGATGGCTAGCGGCTGCGCGAGCGTAGCGAGCCGCGTGAGGTCGCTGGAATTCGCAAGCACCAGCACCGGCGCGGACGCGATGATGCTGCCGTCTCCTGCCCGCGCGTGCCACACGTCATTTTCGCGGACGATCGCGCTCACCGCGGTGCCGAAGTGCGGCGTGACCGACGCGCCCGCCGCAGCGAGCTGCGCGGCAATGACGCTCGATGGACGCATCCACCCGCCGCTTTGAAACCACCAGCCGCCGCGGTGCAGGCGACACGCAGCCAGGCTCTGCGCTTCATCGCGTTCGACGTATCGCGCGAAGTCCGGGGGATACGCCAGCGCCGCGATCGTCGCGGCCATCCGCCGGTCCTGCGCCGAATCCGCCGACAGTTGCAATACGCCGCACTGCGACCATGCCAGCGCATGACCCGCGCGCTCGAGCGTCTGCCACCGGCTCGAGGCATATACGAAGCCGTTGCGCACGAGCCTCGAGCGGATGCAGTCGTCGGGCGACACGTGCGGGTGGAAGACGCCGGCGAAGCTGTCGGGTGCGTCGAGGGCGGGAGCCGCGCGCGTATCGACGAGGTCGATACGCCAGCCGCGCGCCGCCAGTCGCTCAGTGACAGCAGCGCCGGCGAGTCCCGCGCCGACGACGATCGCATGACGGCTCGTCGGCACGAACGCAGGCTGCGCCGTGCGACGCATCGGCCAGCGCGGCGCGTAGCGTCCGGCCGACATTTCACGCTTGCGTCCGAACCCGGGCCGCTTCTCGAGCGCGAATCCGGCCGCTTCGAGTCCCTCGCGCACCACTGCGGCCGTCGACCACGTCGCGACCGTCGTGCCTGGACCGGCGAGGCTCGCAAGCCGTTTCATGACGCTCGCCGACCACATCTCCGGATTGCGCTGCGGCGCGAAGCCGTCGAGATAGATCGCGTCGGCGCTCAGGCGCAGCCGCGGCAGGACCTCGGCGATTTCCCCGAACGCGAGGGTCAGCGTGACGCGCTCATCCTCGAAATGCAGCCGGTGTAATCCGGAAACCGGCGCAGGCCATCCGGCGCGCAACTGTGCTGCGAGCGCCCCGAATTCGCCGTACAGGCGATGTGCGCGCTCGAGCGCTACACGGCCGAAGGGATGCTTTTCGATCGAGACGTAATGCAGGCGCTCAGGCCGCTCGGAATCGGCCCGCCATTCGTTCCACGTCGCGAGGAAATTCAGCCCGAGCCCGAAACCGGTCTCCAGGATCGTGAAGACGCGCGCGCCGCGCCACCGTTGCGGCAGGCCGTTGCCGCCGAAAAAGACATGCCGGGGCTGACCCGGCCCCGAGTCGGCGCTGTGATAGACGTCGCCGTAAGCCGGCGAGAACGGGGTGCCGCTGCTGTCGAAAGCGAGCTCGGCGGGCGTGAGGGGCATGAAGTGGAGTGAAAGCGGGCGCTATTCGAGCATGTTCGGCGAATCCAGGTCGCGAGTCTCTAGCACGGTATGGCGCCGGATGCACGAAATACCGGCGGCCGAGGCCATTAGAGCGTATACTTGGCACAGTTTTTGGCAGGCACAGTTTCCCCGGCCGGGTCCCCCAAACCCGAGCATAGGCCCCAAGGTAAGGGGCGTCTCTTAAGTTCTTCTCCTTGCCGCAACTGCTGCAGTCCTTTGGCGGCGAATTCTGCGCGGCTGCAAGTCGTTCAGATGGAATGGTATTCGAGGAGAACGACCATGGCGGAAACACTGAACCCTAGACCGGCATGAATCCGGGGCCGGGCTGGAGAAGTCTGATCGGCTTGCGCCGCATCGACGGGTGGGCAGGCTTCCTGCTGGCTATCGTGTGCGTGGTGCTCGGCGCCGCGGCATTCGATTTCATCAGCAGCGCCAGCACGCTCGCGCGAGGATCAAAGGCGCTGGGCTCGCTCGAATACAGCGGGACGCTCGTGGCCTGCGCGCTGCTGGTCGGCCTTTTCGTCTGGGCCGCCCTCAGGATATTCAAAGGCAACGACGGCGCGCTGGAAGGCAAGGAGACTGTGCTCTGGTCGGCCTGCCTGCTGGTCACGCTGGTCACAGGCTTACGGATGTTTCATTAATCGTCGTATTCAGTCAGGACATACATGGCCAAGGAAGAAACAGTCGAGCTGGAAGGTGTCGTCAACGAAGTTCTCCCGAACACCACGTTCAGGGTGAAGCTCACCAACGGACACGAAGTCAACGCGTACGCTTCGGGCAAGATCCGCAAGCACCGCATCCGCATACTCGCGGGCGACCGCGTGACGCTCGAGATGTCGCCGTACGACCTGACAAAAGGGCGCATCTCGTTCCGTCACAAGGACGAGCCTCGTCCGATGGGCGCGGCGCGCCCGGCACAGTTCCGCCGCCGCTAAGGCGACTTAGGCGCAGTTGCCCGTACTCAACGTCCGCCACGCCACGACCTATCGCTATCGGCAGGCCGTTTCTCTGGGTGAGCACCGGCTCATGTTCCGGCCGCGCGACAGCTGGGACCAGCGGCTGCTCGACGCGAAGCTCGACGTAACTCCCACGCCTTCGAGCGTGCGCTGGGTGCACGACGTGTTCGGCAACTGCGTGACCGTCGTCGAATTCTCGCGGCGTGCGAAAGAGCTCAGGTTCGAAAGCACGATCCGGCTCGATCATTCGACGAGCGCGCCGGTGGATTTCCCGATCGACGAGCACGCGCAGAACTATCCTTTCTCGTACGACGCGGAGGAAATGCCCGACCTGCTGCGCTCGATCGAGCGCCAGTATGCGGACCGCGACTACGAGCTTTACCGGTGGGCGCGGCGATTCGTGCCTTCCGAAGGCTCGGTGGGCACTTACGAGCTGCTGGCCCGGATCACCCATGCGATCCGCGATAACTTCACTTACGTAAGCCGCGCCGAGATGGGCGTACAGGGCCCGCTGAAGACGCTCGAGCTGCGCAGCGGAAGCTGCCGTGACTTCGCGATCCTCATGATGGAAGCGGTGCGCTCGCTGGGTCTTGCCGCGCGCTTCGTGTCGGGTTACCTGCATCTGCCCACTCGCCCCGAGCAGCGTTATTCGGGGGGCGGTTCCACCCACGCGTGGGTCCAGGTCTACATCCCCGGCGCAGGCTGGATGGAGTTCGATCCGACCAACGGCATCGTCGGAAACCAGGACCTGATCCGCGTTGCGGTCGCGCGCGACCCGATACAGGCCGTGCCGATATGGGGAACCTGGACCGGGTTCCCGTCGGCGAGCCTCGGCTTCACCGTCGAGGTGCAGATCACCTGCGAATCAACCCAGGGCGACCGGCGCAAATTGCGCGCGGTCCCGGAGCTCATCTGATGCACATCAAATCCGGATACGAAATCACGTTCGATTGCGCCAAGCCGACGCCGATGCTGCTCGTGCTCAGCGTACACCCGTCGCGCATTCCCGATCTGCGCACGCCGCACGAGATGGAGTTCGACCGTACCGTCGCGCACGAGGATTACACGGACGGTTTCGGCAACGTGTGCACCCGCACGACCCTGCCGTCGGGGCTCACGACGGTGCGCAACGAGTTCGTGATCGAAGACTCGGGCCTGCCCGACGTCATTTCACCCGACGCCCAACAGCACGCGATCGAAGACCTGCCGACCGAAACCCTGGTCTATCTGCTGGGCAGCCGCTATTGCGAAACCGATCGTCTCGGCGACGCGGCGTGGGCGCTCTTTGCCGGGACAGAGCCGGGATGGTCGCGGGTGCAGGCGATCTGCGACTACGTGAACGAGCGCATCACTTTCGGCTATCACCATGCGCGCGCCGACAAATCGGCGTGGGAGAGCTATACCGAGCGCACCGGCGTGTGCCGCGATTACGCGCACCTCGCGATCGCTTTCTGCCGCTGCATGAACATCCCTGCGCGTTACTGCACCGGGTACCTCGGCGACATCGGCGTGCCGGTCGTCGATCCGATGGACTTCAGCGCGTGGTTCGAGGTGTATCTCGGCGGCGCCTGGCACACCTTCGATGCGCGCAACAACAAGCCGCGCATCGGCCGCACCCTGATCGCGCGCGGACGCGACGCGACCGACGTGGCGATCTCCACCTCGTTCGGCGCGAGCCGGCTGGCGGCGTTCAATGTCGTCGCCATCGAGGTCCAGCCGGGAGCAGCCTCAGCCGCAATGGCAGGAAGTCGATCGAACATGCGTACCACCTCCGGCTCATGAGCAGCAGCATCGAATTCATCGGAAAATCGGGGGAGCGTTATCGCTTCCAGGTCTTGCCGATCGGCACGACCTTCAAGGCGGTCGCCGCAGTGTATGTCGTCACCAAGCGCACGTTCGACGATCGCACGTTCGCGACGAGGGCCAGCCACCAGCCTCTGGCGATCGGGGAGACCGTGAATCTCGCGGCGACGTTCCTTGGAAAGTCGGAGCTCAAGACACTTGCTGCGAAGGGCGCGAACTACATCTGTGTGTGCGCCGTCGCCGACCAGGAACGCCGGTCACGCATCGAGCGGGACCTGATCGAAGGCAATGAGGTCGCGGGCGGATCGCTGCGGTACCTGTTCGACCTGGTGTACCCCGCCGACAGGAGCGAGCCTCCCGCGGTACGGGACGACGCGCAACCTTCGGGCGGCAAAACCTGACCGGAGTGGCCGGGACCATGATCGACACATTAGCTGCGGCGGGTCAGACGGTGGTCGCGTTCGTGAGCGAGCTTGCACCCGTCGGCGTGAGCGTGACGATCTTCACTGCGCTGGCGGTGATGTTCGTGACCGCCTACTGCCGCTACGCCGCGAGCCGGCGCGCGTCCCGTCCGGGCTGAGATTTTTGCCGGAGGCTCTATTCCGGCCTGATATTCGCCGCCTTGATGATCGGCCACCACTTGTCGATCTCGGCCTTGTGGTAGGCCTGCAGCGCTGCCGGCGTCTGCTGCTCGCGCGCGAAGATCTCCTGTCCCAGACCCTCGAGTCGTGGACGCACCGCCGGATCGGCGAGCGCGGCCACCACGGCGCCATTGAGCTTGGCGATCACGTCCTTCGGTGTGCCCCTCGGCAGCCACAGGGCGTGCCAGCGTGAGAAATAGAATCCGGACAATCCCGCCTCGTCGACCGTGGGGATTTCCGGTGCCGCCGCCAGTCGTGCCTTCGCCGTGACCGCAAACGCTTTGATCTTTCCGGCGCGAACCTGCGGCAGCGAGCTCGTCGGGTCGTCGATGATCATGTCGATCTGTCCGCCGAGGAGATCCTGCATCGCCGGCGCCGCTCCGCGGTAGGGAACGAACTGGAACCGCGTCCCGGTGGCCTGCTGAAAGAAGAGGCCCCCGATGTGCTGCGGACTGCCTGCGCCTGCCGTGCCTTCGGAGGCCTTGTCCGGATTCGCCTTGAGCCACGCGATGAAGCTCTTCAGGTCATTCGCGGGCACTGTGTTCTTCGCGACGATCAGGTAAGCATTCGTCGATACGAGAGTGACCGGATCGAAATCCTTGAACACGTCGTACTGGAGCGGATACACCGCGCCGTTGACCACGTGAGTGCTCCAGTGGCCGATGCTGACGGTGTAACCGTCCGGCGCGGCGCGCGCAACCTTGCCCACGCCGATGTTGCCGTTGGCGCCGGCCGTGTTGTCGACGAGGACGGTCTGGCCCAGCGTGCCGCGCATGTGCTGGCCCAGAGTGCGGGCGATGACGTCGGTCGGGCCGCCCGCAGCGAACGGCACGACGATCGTGATCGGGCGCGAGGGATAGGGCTGGGCCGAAGCGGGAGCAGTAATGCCGAGCGCCGCGGCGGCGCCGGCGAAGGCGGCAATGAAGATCAGGGTTTTCACGTGTCCTCCCTCCGTTGGGAAAGCGCTCGTTCCGACACTTCCAACCTCAACGCGAACGCTCCATCGGCAGCGGTCCGAATGCAGGCGGCGGCACCCGGCGCTTCGACGCGGCTTCATAGGCTGATGCGATCTTCAGCAGGATGTCTTCCTTGCCCGGCTCGGCGCGGAACACCAGCGAGAACGGCAATCCCGGTTCCGGAATCGCCGTAGGCGTCTCGGAAGCCGCGCCGACGTACGTCCTGCCATCGGCGCTGAGCGCGAACACCGGATCGTACGCGCTCGTCACGTAACCGGCGGGGATCAGCACTTCGGAGAGCCCGGCATTCGGGCCGTACTGCGATTCGTTGCGCAGACGTCCGATCACCCCCGGCACTTCCGGCCCGCCGATCTTCGCCGGCGGCAGCGGCGTATGCAGCCGCACGAGCGCGTCGAGCCGATTCTCGAGGATGACCATCATGTCCACCCGGCGCAGCAATTCGCGAAGCATGATGCGCTCGTTGACGCCCTGCCGGCCGCCGATGCGGTTGCGCGGATCGGTCGTCTCTTCCCAGTTTTTGAACGCCGATCGCTGATCGTCGCCCCAGAATTTGGACCGCGCGTTGAGCGTGCGCCAGTCGACCAGCGTCTCCGCGAACCCGCGTGCCTTCCAGTCCGCCGCCCGGCGCGAGAGGTATTGCGAGATGTGATACCTGAAAGTCGGCGCGAGCTCCTGCTGCTGCACGGTCGAGATGTCGAGGTTCGACGGCGGTGTGATCGTTCCATCGGCGAGCGCGACGCAGTAATCGATCGGCTGCATCGTGCCGGTGCCGAAGAACTTGCCGGGCTCGAACTCGGTGCGCTGGATCGAAGCGGCGAACTCCTTGAACAGCGGCTGGCCGTCGGTGTCGAGCCTGAACAAGAGGTCGGGCATGAAGACCGGCACCAGCCGCGCGAGCGCGCGGCGGAAATCGACCGTCATCGCTTCGACCTGGGTGTCGCGAGTCCACAGCGGATCGGACGATTCCACCAGCGTCGCGCCGAGTTTTTCGCCCAGCATCGTCTTGATTTCTTTGGCCGCCGCGGTCGTGATCGGCTCGGCGGCTTTGACTCCCGGATTGAGCATCGACTCGCGGACGATGCCGATGCGCATGCCTTTGAGCGCGCCCGCGGTGCCGGCCATCTTCGCGTGAACGGTGTAACCGCTGCTCAGCACCGACGAGCGCGGCACGGTGGTGTAAGGGTCGCGCGGATCGTAATAGCCGTTCACCGGGTCCTTCAGCGCATCGAGCACTTTCGCGCAGTCGACGAATTTGCGCGCGTGGACGCCGGTGCGGTCGCAGTAGATGTCCGCGCCGACCGCGCCGCCGTCGAAGCCGAGCATCGCCTTGTGCGGCAGGATGAGCGCGACCGAGTTGTGATTCGACGGGCCGCGGCACGAGGCGCGGGTCTCTTCGCCGAGGCTGCACATGACCAGATTCGCGCTGACCGACACCGCTGAGCCCGAGCTCGAGCCGAGCGAGGCGGCGCGCGTGGTGTCGTAGACGTTCGACGGATTGCCGCCCCACGTGCTGCGCTGGTAACCGAGCACCGACGGCAGCACCTTGCCCGGCTTGTTGCGGCCGTTGTAATCGCCGGGGCGCCCGTTGTATTCGGTGTTCACCGCCTTGGCGTAGATGAGCGCGCCTTTCTTGCGGAGCTGATCGATGAGGATGTGGTCGCGCGCCGGAAAATCGATGTCGTAGCGCGCGTCGGCGCCGCCGGTCGAGCGCATGTCTTTGGCGTCGAAAGGGTCCTTGAACGAGAACACGACGCCGTACATCGGCATCTTCTCGAGGTCCGGATTGCGCCCGAACTGGGCGTCGAGCTCGGCCGCACGCTCGAGCGCGTCGGGCTGCCGGCGAAATTCGTCGCACACCGGCGGTGCGCCCACGGGCAGCGCACCTTCGGAAGGATGGCGGTCGTAGTCGCCTTTGCACGTCACCGAGCGCTCGCCCCTGATGTTGAGCGTCGCGAGCGCATTCACCTGGCCGGCGTTCGGCATGCCGACGATCATCCCGAACTGCTGCTGCACGTCAGGGTCGGAGGCGGTCGGCTCCATGCGCCCGAACTCGAGCGGGGGGCCCTGGTATTTATCGAGGTCGGGAAGGAGGGTGGAAGCCTTGACGGTTTCGATCGGGAAGCGCAGCGGCGCCTGCGCGCGCACGGTGCCCGGCGCCTGGGGGATTGCCGCGCCGTCTTCGGTGACGAGTGCGCTCGCGACGCCGTTGTAGGCGCGCGCACGCTCGATATAGTGGCGC
>JAQGMV010000154.1 GCA_028292225.1 Betaproteobacteria bacterium | reverse complement strand
CTTTGAGCTTGCCCGACTTGTAGTGCGGCAGCACCGCGGGACCGGAGCCGATCATCACATAGCACTCGCCCGTGATGAGACCGACCGCCGCGGGGCCGTTGCCTTTATACGGCACCTGAACGAGGCTCACTTTGGCGAGCTGGTTGAACAGCTCCATCGCCAGGTGCGAAGGCGTGCCCGTGCCGCCCGCGGCATAGTTGATCTGCCCGGGACGCGTGCGCGCGAGCACGATGAGCTCTTTCACGTTCTTCACCGGCAGGGACGGGTGGACCACGAGCACGAAATCCGACAGCGCGCCGACGCTGATCGGGCTGAAATCCTTCACCGCGTCGTACCCGAGCTTCTGCGACATGTTGGGCAGGATCGCGTGCGTCGCGGTGTTGCCGAGCACGAGGGTATAACCGTCGGCCGGCGATCTCGCTGCAAGCTCGGTGCCGATCGCGCCGTTCGCGCCGCCCCTGGAATCGACCACGACCTGCTGTCCGAGCTGGTCGGACAACGCCTGCGCGACGATGCGCGCGGTCGCGTCGGTGCCTCCGCCCGGCGGATACGGCGAAATGAGCCGCACCGTCTTGGAGGGATAGGTCTGCGCAACCGCTGCTGCGCAGGCGAGGGCGAGGGCGACTGCGAAAACGGTGCGTAACTTACGGTGCTCGGTGCACGATCTCATTGCGATATCCTCCGGTTCTTCTGCTGGAGCGTCACGGGTGCGACGCCCCGCTCCATCTATTGCACCTTCATTCCGCTTTCCCTGATCAGGGTCGCCAGCTCGCCGTATTCGTCCTGCTGCATCTTTGCGAATTTCTCGGGCGTGCTCGGGCTCGGCTCAGCGCCCTGCCTCAGGATTCTCTCGCGCGTCGCGGGCTCCTTGAGCACGCCGACTAAATCCGCATTGATACGCGTGACGATTCTGCGCGGCAGTCCGCGCGGGCCGATCAGGCCGAACCACGACTCCGAGCGGTACTGCGCAAAGCCTGCTTCCGCGCTCGTCGGGGTATCGGGCAGCCCTTCGGCGCGCTTCTCGGACGCGACCGCGAGCGCTCTCAGCGTGCCGCTCCTGATGAGCGGCATGATGGCGGGAAGCGGATAGACGTAGTACTGGATCGCACCCGAGATGAGCGCGCCCCTGCTGTCGCCGACGCGAAACGGCACGTGCACGACGTCGATCTTCGCCTTGGATGCGAGAAGGGCACCGGCCAGGTGCGACGAGCTGCCCACACCGCCCGAGCCGTAGTTCAGCGCGCCCGGCCTGGCTTTCGCCAGCGCGATCAGGTCCGGTATGGTCCTGGCGTCGACGCCTTTGCCGAGCACGATGACGTTCGGGGTGATGCCGACGAGCGATATCGCGGTGAAATCCGTGAGCGGGTCGTAAGGCTTGTCGTCGCGCAGCAGCACGTTCGACAGATGCGGCTGGCCGACCATCGCGAAGGTGTAACCGTCAGGCACGGCCTGGCGCGCGAGCTGGCTGCCGATGAGCCCGCCCGCACCGGTGCGGTTGTCGGCGACGAACTGCTGGCCGTAGATCTCGCTCAAGCGCTGGCCGACGGTGCGGGAGAGGACGTCGCTCGCAGCACCCGGCGGAAACGGCACGACCATCCGGATCGGCCGCGAAGGCCACTTGTCCTGCGCAGCCGCCGGCTCGAAAGCGCCGGCGAGCATCAGCGCGAACCACGTTCCGGCGATAATGCGTGATGTCCGCATCCCCTCCTCCTTATATTTTTCCCTGCTCCGTCATTGTGACACTTTCACAACCCCTGCTCCGGTCGTCGTTAGGCATTGTGCTTTTGCTCGCGGCAGTGCTGCTCGCCGGATGCGCGACCGCGCCCGAACCCGCGAGGGCCCCGGTGTCTGCGCCCGCCAGTCCGAGCGACGCCCGCGCGCTCATCGCCCGCGTGCTTCCGCCGGGCACGACCAACCGAACCGCGTGGGCGACCGACATCTATGCGGCGTTCGGCGCGATGGACATCGCTGCGACGCCGGAGAACATCTGCGCGGTGGTCGGCATCACCGATCAGGAATCGAACTTCCGCGTCGACCCCGCGGTGCCCGGGCTCTCGGCTATCGCATGGAAAGAGATCGACAAGCAGCGCGAGCGCGCAGGCGTGCCGAGCCTCGTGCTCCAGGCGGCGCTGCTCATCACCTCCCCCAACGGCAGGAGCTACAAGGAAAGGCTGGACGCGGTGAAAACCGAGCAGCAGCTGAGCGATATCTTCGAAGACTTCATCGGCATGGTTCCGATGGGCAGGACTTTCTTCGCCGAGCGCAATCCGGTGCGCACCGGCGGGCCGATGCAGGTGAGCGTCGCCTTCGCCGAGTCGCACGCGGCGGCACGGCCTTATCCGTATCCGGTCGCGGGATCGCTGCGCAACGAAGTCTTCGGCCGGCGCGGCGGCATGTATTTCGGCATCGCGCACCTGCTCGACTACCCGGCGTCGTACGACAGCCCCATCTACCGCTTCGCCGATTTCAACGCGGGGCATTACGCGAGCCGCAACGCCGCGTTTCAGAATGCCGTCGCGCTCATCACCGGGATTCCGCTCGCGCTCGACGGGGACCTGCTGCGCTACGAGCAGGGGCAGCCGGCGAAAGAACCCGGCAACACCGAGCTCGCGACTCGAACGCTGGCGAGGCGCATAGACATGAGCACCGGGGACATCCGTCGCGATCTCGAATCCGGGCGCACGCAGCAGTTCGAGAAGACGCGGCTCCATGCGCGCGTGTTCGCGCTCGCGGACAAGATGAGCGGCCAGAGCGCGCCGCGCGCGGTGCTGCCGAAGATCCTTCTGCAAAGCCCCAAGATCACCCGCAAGCTCACCACCGACTGGTTTGCGAACCGCGTGGATACGCGTTACCGGGCGTGCCTCGATCGCTCGGCGGCTCAGTAAACGTGCCGGCGTGCGTGCTGCAACCGCCAACCCTCAATGCACTTCGGCCGCGAGCTCCAGTCGTGGCACGCGGGCGTCCCGCGCAGTGGCGAAGCGCGCCTTCCCGAGCTTCTTCGCATTGTAGAGGGCCTCGTCTGCCGCCTTCAGCAGGGCTGCGGCATCGGACCCGTCGATCGGTGTGACTGCGATGCCGATGCTCGTGCTGATCGTGACGGAGTGGCCCTGTATGGTGTAAGGCGCAGACAGGCTCTGCACGATCCTGCCCGCGACCAGCTCGCTATAAAGCGCACCTGCGATGCTCGAAAGCACTACGACGAACTCGTCTCCGCCGATCCGCGCGGCTGTGTCCTCGGCTCTCATGAGCCCGTCCAGCCGCTCGCCTACGCGGCGCAGCAACTCATCGCCCGCCGGATGGCCGTAGGTATCGTTGACCGCCTTGAATCCATCGAGGTCCAGGCACAGCACCGCCAGCACGTCGCCGTCGCGGTTCGCGCGCGCGAGCGCGACACGAAGCCGATCCTGCAACAGTCGCCTGTTCGGCAGGCCGGTCAGCGCATCGTGGTGCGCCTGCTCGAACGCGGCGGCTTCGGCACGCAATCTGGCACGCCAGAGCCGCCGCATATTCCAGAACATCACCCCCATGATTCCGACACCGAAGGTGATCAGCGTCGCGAGGGCGATTTCGAGCCGGGCGTCATTGTGCTTTTGCGCCGTCCGCCTGTTTTCGAGCAGGCGGTTTTCAATGACTTTCATGCTGCCGATATGGTCCCTGATCGACTGCATCTCACGCACGCCGGTACCTACCGTCGTCGCCTGCACCGCGGCCTCCACGCCCCTCGTCACCCTGACGCCGATCAACGCGTCCATGTAGGCAAACCGGCTCGCAATGCTCTGCTCGAGCCCGGGGATCAGCTTCTGCTGATCGGGATTGTCTGACGTGAATGCCTTGAACTCGCGCAACTGCTCATCGATGCCCGCGAGCATGGAGGCGTATCTCGATTTCAACAGGGGGGCGCCGGAAATGAGAAAACCACGCCCGGCGGACTCGGTTTCCACCAACGCCAGATGAAACGCTTCCAGCTTGCCGATCGCCACTGCAGTGTGCAGCACCCGGGCGTCGCCGTCCTGGCTTCGACCCACCAGATACAGCGCTACGAAGCCGATGCCGAGAACGCCGGCCGCGCACAATCCGAATGCGATCACTATCAGGTGTTCCGACGCGACCCGTCCGATCCGGCCGGACCATCGCCGGGCCGTCTGCCTGCACGGGTCTGAGTCACGAATTGAATCTGACGAGCTCGTCTTCATAAGATCTGCTGACACTTCGAGCCGGAAATATAAAGCATTAGGCGCGCGACGAAGCGCGATGTACGCGTGGATGACGGCATTATTCGAGCGTGCCGACGATCAAAGGATCACGAGAGCGCCCGGATCGCGCCGACACTGGCGCAGTGCAGACCGACTGGAGCCGCGCGAATATGCGCCGCCTACGCGACGTTGTCCACCGCGAGGAATCGCGAGGCGAAATCATCCGCCGGGATCGGCTTCGATTTCAGGTAACCCTGATACTCGTCACAGCCGTTGGCCGCGAGGAACGCGAGCTGAGCTTCGGTCTCGATGCCTTCGGCGACGACGCTCAACTCGAGGCTGTGCGCCATCGCGATGATCGCGGTGATGATCGCACAGCGATCTCCGGGGTTTACGACCTGCATCACGAACGAGCGGTCGATCTTGATCTCGTCGAGCGGCAAACGGCTGAGATAGCTCAGCGACGAGTACCCGGTCCCGAAATCGTCCATCGACAACTTCGCTCCGATCGCCTTCAAGCGCTGCAACGTCTGCACGTTCTGATCGGTATTCTCCATCAGTGTGCCTTCGGTCAGCTCGAGAGTGAGGTCCTCCACTCTCGAGCCGGCGTCGCGAAGCGCGCTTTCCATTACCGCCACGATGGCGCTCTGCCTGAACTGATGGCTGGACACGTTCACCGAAATGCGGGGAACCTCGTATCCAGCCGCGCGCCACTGCGCGCTCTGCCTGCACGCCGCGCGCAGCACGTATTCCCCGAGCGGCGTGATGAGACCGGTTTCCTCGGCCAGCAGCACGAAATCGCCCGGCATGACGAGGCCGCGCTCGGGGTGCTGCCAGCGCACCAGCGCTTCGGCGCCGACGATGCGCCCGCTCGCGATGTGCACCTTCGGCTGGTAGTAGAGCATCAGCTCCTCGCGCTCGAGCGCTCTGCGCAATTGCGTTTCGAGGCCGAACTTCTGGAGCGCGCGCGCATTGAGCTCGCTGGAATAAAAACGCGCGGCATTCTTCCCGCAGGCTTTCGCGTAATGCATCGCGGTGCCGGCATTCCTCAGGACCGTATCGGCTTCATCCGCGTCGTCGGGGATTACGGTGATCCCGATGCTGCAGGTTACCCTGACTTCATGTTCCAGCAGGTGTATGGGCTCGGCGATCTGCGCGAGCACCCGTTCCGCCGCCAATCCCGCGTCTTCGCCGGCCCTGACCTCGGGCAGCAAAATCGTGAACTCGTCGCCGGAGATGCGCGAGAGGGTGGGCTGCTGCCTGTGGATGTCGAGACGGCCCACGGTGTCGGTCAGCCGCACGCACTGCTCCAGGCGCCGCGCGATCTGCTGCAGCATCGCGTCGCCGAGCGAGGGTCCGAGCGCCTCATTGATCTTCTTGAAGTCGTCGAGGCCGACGTGGAGAACGGCGCCCTTGTGGCCATATCGCACGGCGTGCGACAGCGCCCATCCGAGCTTGCCCATGAACGTGTGACGGTTCGGAAGCGCGGTCAGCAGGTCGTAGTTCGCGAGCCGGTCGCGATAGGCCTTCGCGGCGAGCGTGTTCCTCAGACGCAGGACGAGCTCGCTCGAATCCACCGGTTTTGCGAGGAAATCGGTCGCGCCGAGCTCGAGCGCCTTCAACTTGGTGCGCGGATCGGTCGAGGACGTGAGCACGATCGTCGGCACGTCCTGCAGCACGTTCGTCGCGGCCATACGCTCCAGGATCTCGAAGCCGCTCATGCCCGGCATCATCAGGTCGAGCAGCAGCACGTCGGGGCGCCGTGCCGCGATCAGCTCGAGCGCCTGCAGCGGATCGTCGGTCGAGACGAACCGCGTGTAGCCGGCCTCTTCGAGGTGAACCTGGGTCACCTCGATGTTCAGCGGCTCGTCGTCGACCATCATGACGAGCGCATCGCGCAGGCTTTGCATCTCATCGCCTTGCTCGCGCTCGGGCGCGCCGTGCAGCGTATCCCCCGCTTCAACGTTCACCGCATTCACGACGCACCTTTCTTGGATCGCGGCGATTCCCAGCAGCCGCTCCAGTATGCTTTGGCCGCAAGCGTGTTGGACAGGCGCAGCGCGAGCTCCGCCGGGTCGATGGGCTTGGCCAGGAACTCGCTCGCGCCGAGCTGCAATGCGCGAAACTTCATCCGGACATCGGTCGACGCGGTCATGATTATCGCAGGTACGTCCTTGAGGATGCCTTCCCGGTCGATGCGCTCGAGGAGCTCGAGCCCGCTCATGCCGGGCATCATCAGGTCGAGCAGCAGCAGCTCGGGCTTGAGCTCTTTCAGCATGCCCAGCGCCTGTAAAGGGTCCGTCGTCGAGATGAAGTTCGTATAGCCGGCTTCATGGAGGTGCGTGCGTGTCACCTCGATCGCGGTGGCTTCATCGTCGACCATCATGATCAGCGAATTGCGCAGCTTCTTCAGCGCAGCACTTTTGCGCTGCTCTGCTAATGGCGCGGCAATCGGTGCGACCCCGTGGTTTTCCGTGCGGGGCGCGTCTGTCACTCGTGCAATTGTCACTGTCTCTCCGGGATCGAGGCCGCGGTCGTAAGTCGTATCGATGGAAGGGTTTGCATGGTCACGCGCTCACTTCGGCAGCCGGTTCTTCCTGGGGCGATTCCAGTCGGGCGACCAGGGCGCGCAGCTCCGCCATCACGTCGTCGAGGTCGGCCGCGGCGCCGGCATGCGCAGCCTGCTCCAGGCGCGTCGCAGGTTCGGTGAAATCGTTGTATCCGACGGTGCCTGCAGCGCCCTTCAACCAGTGTGCGAGAGCCGCGAGCTCCGGGAAATTCCGCGCTGCCGCGGCATTCTCGAACGCCCGCATCTGCTCGTCCAGGCGTGCAGCGAACCTGCGGATGGTCGGGCGCAGCCGCGGATTGTGCGCGAGCGAAGAGCGCACCGGCTCCCCGGGCGGGGCAGGCGCCGCGCCTGCCGGCGCAGGAGGCGGGCTCGCATCTGTGCTCGCCGCCGCGCCGCGCTCCAGTCGCTCACCGCCCAGCAGTCCGGCCAGCGTCTGCATCAGACCATCGATGTCGACCGGCTTGGTGACGAATCCCGAGCAGCCCGCCGCCATTACTTCCTTCTCCGCGCCTTTCATCGCATTCGCCGTCAGCGCGAGGATCGGCATTCCGGCGCCTTCGATGCGCAGCTGCCGGGTCGCGGTAAACCCGTCCATCACCGGCATGTTCATGTCCATCAGCACGAGGTCGAAAGTTTCGCTCCTCGCCCGCTCGAGCGCGACCTGGCCGTTTTCCGCTTCGGCGATGACGAGGCCGACATCTCCGAGCACCAGCCGCAGGAGCTCGCGGTTTTCCGCGCCGTCGTCGACGATCAGCACCCGGGCCGGCGGGAAGCTCCAGCGGGCCTC
Organism: Betaproteobacteria bacterium; assembly: GCA_028292225.1. Classification (GTDB taxonomy): domain Bacteria; phylum Pseudomonadota; class Gammaproteobacteria; order Burkholderiales; family SG8-41; genus JAQGMV01. The sequence continues at coordinate 22,121 of JAQGMV010000154.1, read as the reverse complement.
GTGATCCGCCACGGCGAGAGGCGCCTGCGAGGTGAGCCCGGCCGCGTCGAGCAGTCGCACGCCTTCGAGCGATCCGGTCTCCACCGTCGTCGTGAAGGTGCTGCCTTTGCCGAGCTCGCTCGTGACGACGATGTCGCCCCCGAGCGCGCGCGCGAAACGCCGGCTGATCGTGAGGCCGAGACCCGTGCCGCCGAAGCGGCGGGTCACCGAGCTGTCCGCCTGCACGAAAGGATCGAACATGGTGTCGAGCTTGTCCGCCGCGACGCCGATGCCGCTGTCGATCACGTCGATGGCGAGCAAGGGCGCCGCGCCGGGCGTGAATCGCAGCACGACGCTCACCCCGCCGGTCTCGGTGAACTTGATCGCGTTGCCGACGAGGTTGGTCACGATCCGGCGCAGGTAAGTAGGATCGGATCGGATGGTCTCCGGAAGGCGCCCTTCGGTGCGCAGGTCGAGGCGGATGCCTTTCTCCCGCGCGCGCACGTCGAGCACCGTCACGACCTCGCGCACCAGCGAGTACGGGGCGCACACGAGCTTTTCGACTTCGAGGTTGCCGGACTCGACCTTCGACAGATCCAGGATGTCGTTGATCAGCTCGAGCAGGTGTTTGCCGCTCGAATGAATGGTGTCGAGATACTTGCGCGCCTGCGCTTCGTTCTTGCCGTAGCCCCGCTTCAGGAGCTCGGTGAAGCCGAGGATCGCGTTCATCGGTGTCCGGATGTCGTGGCTCATGTTCGCCAGGAAATCGCTCTTCGCCTGGTTTGCGGCCTCCGCTTTCTGCTTCGCCACGCCGAGCTCGGCCTTGTTCTCCTCGAGCTGAGTCACGTCGTCGAGGCTGATCAGCACGCCCGCGGCTTTACCTTTGCCGCCGAGCACCGGCGCACAGTTGACGAGAAAGCTGCGCGGCTTTCCGTCGCAGTCGGCCAGCCCGATCGTATCGTTGGACTGCGCAACGCCGGTGCTGAGCGCCTTGAGCCACGGATGCCGCTCGGGCGCCATCGCCGAGCCGTCGGCGTCCAGCCATTCGAGCTTGCCCACCGGCATGCCCAGCAACTCGTCAGGACGCCTGCCGACGAGGCGCGCGATCGCCTCGTTGGCGAGCACGATGTTCTGCTTGCGGTCGATGACGAGCAGGCCCTCGGCGAGCGTGTCGAGCGCCGCGCGCACGCGGCCGGGTATCGCCTGTGACGGATCGAGCTGGCTGAGCACGCGCCCCAGATAGAAGTAAAAAGAAAGAAAGCCGGAGAGCGCCATGAAAACTGCGAACGTGATCAGCGGGCCGCTGCCGAGACCCAGCCACCCTTTCGACGACAGCGGACGGTAGCGGAGCTCGAGCTGCCCCCACTTCTGATCGCCGGCGACGATGGGCACTTCGATCTGCGAGTCGGTCGAGCGCGCGCTGCTCATCGGCGCCCACTCGTTGTGAGTGCCCGCCGCGGCGACGATGACACCATCCGCAGTGCGCACGGCAGCAGACACCATGTCCTCGTTGCGCTTGAGCACGAAAGTCAGCAGCCCCTGAATCTGCCCCGTCTGGCGGCCGCCGATAAGCGGCGTGACGCTCGCAGCGAGGGTTTCGGCGACGGCGGCGCGCCCGGTCCGGACCGCCCCTTCACGATCCGGGAATATGCCGAGCACGCTCGACACGAGCACGAGACTCGCTGCGAGGGACGCGAGCCCGAACGCGATGTAGACCCGGGTATTGAGAATTTTCATGAGGTCCTTGCCTGTGTCTCACCGGGCACCGGCGCCTCCGCCCCTTCAGCGTTGTTGCGGGCCACCAGCGATTCGAGCGATTCGTCGCTCTCGTCGTCGTCTTCGTCGTCCATGCGGCCGAGCACCGGCAGCGGATCCACCATGCGCCACGCCGGCAGCGAAGACAGCAGCGAGCTCAGCACCACGCCGCCGCGCAGCAGCCACACCACGTATCCGACCGACAGGCTCACGCCGACCGACGCGCTTGCGGCGGCCGCAGTGGCTTCGATTCGTGACTGCTCGTCCAGACCGTCTCGAAGCATGTCGAGCGCACGCCCGAGATCGCGGTTTTCCGCGAGCGACGCCGTGGACGACCTCGCCGCCTGCTCGCGCGCAGCGACGAGTTGCGCCGCTGCTTCGGACGTCTCGACCGGCCCGCTGAGCAGGCTTTGGGCGAGCGGCACGAAAGTCGCGGCGATCTCGCGCTGGTCGCGGCTTGGCCGCTCAGGCGCCGCAGCCTGGCGCGACGGCGATTGATAGACCCCGCTGCCTTCTCCGGCGCCCGCCGTGAGCCCGACCGGCCCCGAAAGATTGATCTCGACATCGACCACGGGAGCGCGAGGCGCGGGCTTCGCGGAGTCCGAGGATGTTGCGGAGGGTGCGGGAGCGGCAGCGGCGGGGGCGGCCGCAGGCGCTGCGGCCGACGAGGTCGAGCCGGAAGATGCGGAGAGCGCCGGCTCCGGCGGCGCAACCGGCGCCTCATCGATGATCGGTGCGGCCCGGGGCACGACAGGCTCCCTGACGTCGATCGTCGCAATGCGCACCACCGGATCGGTATCGGCGCCGCCCCCGTCGTCGGTCACCTGGAACGTGAACTGCGCATAGGCCGCGCCTGCGGCATCGGCAGCGGGAGTGAAGACGAGCGCACCCGAGTCGATCTGCCCAGCCGCCACCTGCTGGCCCGCCGTCACGGCGGCGCCGCCCAGCGTGAGCAGGCCGGCCGAGGGTAAGGTCACGATCCTCACGGCGGCGAGCCGGTTGGCCGGAGAGTCCTGCGGGTCGCTGAAGCCGAAGGCGGCTGCGCTCAATGCGGTAGGCGAGTCTTTGATTACAGTGGTCGTCGTGTCGGCGCCGCGCGGTGGGTCGTTCACCGGAGTCGCGTCGAACACCAGCGTTCGGGCCACCGGGTCGAGGTCGACTCCGCCATCGAGAACGCCGCCGTCGTCGCGAACCTGGAAGGTGAAGCTGGCGATCGCCGTCCCGGCGGCGTTCGCCGGAGCGGTATAGGTCAACCGGCCTGCGTCGACGTCGGCCACGGAAACGAACTGTCCCGCGACGATCGCGGTACCGTTCAGCGTGAGCGAGCCCGACGTCGGTAGGGTCGTGATCCGGATCGATGACAAAGCGTTTGCCGGCGAATCGCGGCCGTCGCTGAAGCCGAAGATCGAAGCGGTCAGGACGAGCGGGGTGTCCTCGGTCATCGCCGCCCTGCCGTCGGCGCCGGCGGGCGCGTCATTGACCGGCGCCACATTGAAAGTCAGGGTGCGCGCGATCGCGTCGAGATCGGCGCCGCCATTCGCGGTTCCGCCATCGTCACGCACGTGGAAGGTCAGACTGGCATAACCCACACCGCTCGAGTCCGCAGCGGCGGCGAACTTCAGCCTGCCCGCATCGAGATCTGCGGCCGTAATGAACTGGCCTGCAGTCACCGCGGCGCCGTTCAGCGTCAGCGTTCCCGCGGTGGGCAGCGCGGCGATCTGCACGCCGAGGAGGTTACCCGCCGGCGTGTCGTTCAGATCGCTGAAGCCGAAAGCGGCGGCGCTCAGGGTGAACGCGGCGTCTTCGACGGCGGCGACGGTGCGATCGGCTCCGCTCGGGGCGTCGTTCACTGCGACCACGCTGATCGCCAGGGTGCGGGCGACCGGATCGAGCGTCACGCCCGCGCCGTCGTCGTTCACCTGGAAATCGAAGCTCGCATAACCTGCGCCGCTCGCGTTCGCGTCGGGCGTGTAGGCGAAGCGCCCCGCGTCGATGTCCGCAACGCGCACGAAATCTCCGACCGCTACTGCGGCGCCGCCGAGCGTAAGAGAGCCCGCGACGGGCAGCGATCCGATTCTGACCGACGCAAATGCATTGGCCGGACTGTCGTCCGGATCGGTGAAACCGAATACCGCGGACGTGAACACCAGCGGCGTGTCCTCGAGCGTGGTCAACGCGTTGCCCGCACCGGCAGGCGCCTTGTTCAGGACACCCACGTTGACAGTCATCGTGCGCGCCGTCACGTCGAGGTTGGCGCCTGCGCCGTCGTCCTGGACCCGGAAGGTGAAGCTCGCGTACGCGGCGCCCGTGCCGTTCAGGCCTGGCGTATACACCAGAGCGCCTGCATTCAGAGCCGCCGCCGTGATCGACTGACCCGCGACGACTGCGGTGCCGGAAAGGGTAAGCAGGCCCTGGCTCGGAAGCGCATCGATGCGCACCGCGGTGAAGTTGTTCGCCGGGACGTCGGCGGAATCGCTGAAGCCGAAGAACGAAGCATCGAAAACGAGCGCGGTGTTGGCCGGGGTAAAGGCGGTGCGGCTGGTTCCGACCGGCGCATCGTCGACCGGCGCGACGTCGATGGTCATCGCGCGCGCGATCGGGTCGAGATTGACGCCCCCGTTGGCGGTGCCGCCGCCGTCCTGAACCCTGAAGGTGAAGCGCGCATAACCGGCGCCATTCGCGTTGACCGCGGGGGCGTACACGAGATTGCCCGCGTCGATGCTGGCGATGCTCACGAGCTGTCCGGCGTTGACGGCGACGCCGTTGAGCTTCAGCGAGCCCGCGGTCGGCAGCGCCGCGATCCTCACGCCGGTAAAGGCGTCGGCCGGAGAGTCGCGGGTATCGCTGAACCCGAAATCGGAGGCCGCCAGAACGAGCGGCGTGTCTTCGGTCGTCGTCAGCGTCCGGCTCGTCCCCGCCGGCGCGTCGTTCACCGAGTTGACGTTGAAGGTCAGCGTGTTCGCGCTGGGATCGAGGTCGACGCCGCCGTTGGCCGTGCCGCCGCTGTCCTGCACCTGGAAGGTGAAGCTCGCATACGCCGCGCCGTTCGCGTTCGCTGCCGGCGAGAAGACGAGCCGGCCCGCCGCGATGTCGGTCGCCGATACGAAGCTGCCCGCGGCCACCCCGACGCCGTTGTTGGTCAGCCCACCTGCCACCGGCAGCGTGCCGATCCTCACCGCCAGCAGTGCGTGGCCTTCGACCGCGTCGCTGTAGCCGAAGTCGGCCGTCCTCAGCGTGTAGGCGGCGTCCTCGTTTAACGTGACGGTCTTGTTCGTCCCCGCCGGTGCATCGTTCACGGCGTTGACGTCGAAGGTCAGGATGTTCGCGCCCGGATCGAGATCCACGCCGCCGTTGGCCGTTCCGCCGTTGTCCTGCACCTGGAAAGTGAAGCTCGCGTAAGCCGCGCCGTTCGCGTTCGCCACAGGCGTGAAGACAAGCCGGCCCGCCGCGATATCGGACGCCGATACGAAGCTGCCCGCGGTCACGGCGACGCCGTTGTTGGTGAGCGCTCCGGCAGCCGGCAGCGCGCCGATCTTCACCGCCAGCAGCGCATGGCGATCGACCGCGTCGCTGTAGCCGAAGTCGGCGGTCGCGAGCGTATACGCGGTATCCTCGTTGGTAGTGATCGTCCGGTTCGTCCCGGCCGGGGCGTCGTTCACCGCGTTGACGTTGAAGGTCAGGACCTTCGCGGTGGGGTCGAGGTCGATGCCGCCGTTGGCCGTGCCCCCGCTGTCCTGCACCTGGAAGGTGAAGCTCGAGTAGGCGTTGCCGTTCGCGTTCGCCGCGGGCGTAAACACCAACCTGCCGGCGGCGATGTCGGAAGCCGACACAAAGCTGCCCGCGACCACGGCGGCGCCGTTGTTGGTCAGCACCCCTGCCGCCGGCAGCGTGCTGATCCTTACCGCCAGCATCGCATGGCTTTCCACCGCGTCGCTGTAGCCGAAGTCGGCGGCGGCGAGCGTGTACGCAGTGTCCTCGTTCGTCGTGACCGTGGTGCTTGTCCCCGCAGGCGCGTCATTCACCGCGTTCACGTTGAAAGTGATCGTGTTCGGAGTCGGGTCGAGATCGACGCCGCCGTTCGCGGTGCCTCCGCTGTCCTGCACCTGGAAGGTAAAGCTCGCACCGGCCACGCCGTTCGCGTTTGCGGCGGGCGTGAATACGAGCAGGCCCGACGCGATGTTCGCGCCGCTCACCAACTGCCCCACTGTCACCGCCACGCCGTTGAGCCTCAGAGAGCCCGTGGTCGCAATCGAGCCGATCCTGACCGCGGCAAGCGCGTTCCCTTCGACCGCGTCACTGTACCCGAAGTCGGCGGCCGTGAGCACGTAGGCGGCGTCCTCGTCGATCGTGATCGTCTTGTCCGTCCCGGTCGGCGCATCGTTCACCGCCCTCACGTCGATCGTCAACGTTCGCGCCGTCGGGTCGAGGTTGACGCCGCCGCCGGCCGTTCCGCCGTCGTCCTGCACCTGGAAAGTGAAGCTCGCGTAAGCAGTGCCGTTCGCGTTCGCCGCTGGCGTGAATACCAGTCGGCCCGCGGCAATGCTGGACGCGGAGACGAACTGCCCGGCAGTCACCGCGGCGCCGTTCAGCGTGAGCGAGCCTGCGGTCGGAAGCGCGCCAATCCTCACCGCTGACAGCGAGTTCGCGGGCGAGTCGCTCGTATCGGTAAAGCCGAACGAAGCGGTGGAGAAGACGAAAGGCGCATCCTCATTGGTCGTGACCGTGGCGCTCGTGCCCGTCGGCGCATCGTTGACCGGCGTCACGTTGATCGTCATCGTCCGTGCGACCGTATCGAGATCGACACCGCCGTTCGCCGTGCCGCCGTCGTCCTGGACCTGGAAAGTGAACGTGGCATAACCGTTGCCGTTCGCGTCCGGCGCGGCCCTGAAGGTGAGCCTGCCCGCGAGGATGTCGGAGACCGCGACCGACTGGCCCGCGGAGACCGCGACACCGCCCACCGCGAGTGTCCCGGCAGTCGGCAGGCTGGCGATCCTGACCGCGAGCAGATTATTGTCCGGTGAATCGCCGGGATCGGAGAAGCCGAACATCGACGTCGTGAACGAACCGGTGGTGTCCTCGAGCGCGACGACGGTATTGTTCGCCCCTCTGGGCGCATCGTTGACCGGGTTGACCGTGATGCTGCTGCTCGCGGTCGCCGTGCTGAACGCCGTGGCGCCGCCACTACCCGGCGTCACCGCTGCGATCTGAACGTCGTCCACGCGCAGCCTGTCGGAACCCCCGTCGGTGCCGACGATATCGAACCGGATGCGTGTGTTGGTCGACAGATAGGCGCCGATGTTGGCGCTGAAAGTGCCCGACCCGGTGTTCGACGATGCCGAGAAATCCGCGAGAGCGGTGTAACTCACGCCTCCGTTCGCCGAGACCAGAAGGCGCACCCGTCCCGTGTCGCCACCGCTGAATCCGTTGTCGAAACTGAACGACAGCGTCGCGCTCGACGCACCCGAGAGATTCGCCTCCCGATAGATCGAAGCAGAGTTGTTCGGCTTGAACTCCAGCTGGTCGCTATTGACCCGGATGCTGCCTCCGTCCGGATCCGCATCGCTATCGACCCACGCCGCGCTCCACGTCGCCGTCCCATCGTTATTGCTGTACACGTCCGGCCTGAATTCGTCGCGCCATACCGGATTGGGAATGGTCGGGGCCATGCTGCCGTTCGTGCCGGTGGTCCGGTCCCATGCGCGAAACGTGAGGCCGCTCGTCACGGTGCCGTTCCAGCCTGCATCCGGCACGAAGCGGACGTAGGTGTTCGCGTCCGCGGCGAGCAGGCGGCCCGAACCGGGGCTCGGTGTCCCGAAGCTCGTCCACGAAGATCCGCCATTGATCGAGTACTGCCACGCGCCGTGCGCATTATCCGCACCGACCACCGCAATGCCCGAAGCCGCTGCCGCGTCGGCGTCGCTCACCCTGCCCGCGATCAGGGCCGACACCAGCGTGCCCGGGTTGGCGGCCGGGTCTTCGTTGATCGCGGTCAGATTGTTCGCGCCGGCGAGGACAGGGGCGTCGTTCACGGCGGTCACGTTGATCGTCATCGTGCGCGCGACCGGATCGAGGTCGACGCCGCCGTTCGCGGTCCCGCCGCTGTCCCGGACCTGAAACGTAAAGCTCGAGTAGCCCGCGCCGTTCGCGTTCGCCGCAGGCGTGAACACGAGGCCCCCGGCCGAGATGCCGGCCACGCTCACGAACTGCCCCGCGGCGACCGCGACTCCGTTCAGCGTGAGCGCGCCTGCGGCCGGAAGGGTGCTGATTCGCACCGCGGACAACGTGTTGGCGGGCGTATCGTTCGCGTCGGTAAAGCCGAAAGAAGCGGCGGTGAAGACGTAGGCCGTGTCCTCGAGGGTGGTGACGGCAGTGCTCGTGCCCGCCGGCGCATCGTTCACCGGAGTCACGTTGATCGTCATGGTGCGGGCGAGCGGGTCGAGATCGACGCCGCCGTTTGCTGTCCCGCCGTCATCCTGCACCCTGAAGGTGAAGCTCGCATAGCCGGCGCCGCTCGCGTTGGCTCCCGGCGTGTAGACGAGCCTGCCCACGGCGATATTCGCCGCGCTTACCGACTGGCCCGCGGTCACCGCGACGCCGTTGAGCGTGAGCGCACCTGCCGCAGGAAGCGCGCTGATGCTCACGGCGGACAACGCATTCGCGGGTGTATCGTTCGCGTCCGTCAATCCGAAAGACGCTGCAGTAAAAACGTAGGCCGTGTCCTCGTTCGTGGTCACGGTGTTGCTCGTGCCCGTCGGCGCATCGTTCACGGCGGTCACGTTGATCGTCATCGTGCGCGGAGTCGGGTCGAGGTCGACGCCCCCGTTCGCGATCCCGCCATCGTCCTGCACCTGGAACGTAAAGCTCGCATAGGCGGCGCCATTCGCGTTCGGCGTCGGAGTAAAGATGAGCTTGCCTGCAGCAATGTCGGCCGCGCTGACCGACTGACCGGCCGTCACAGCGACGCCGTCGACCGTCAGGGTGCCCGCTGTGGACAGCGCGCTGATTCTCACCGATGACAGCGCGTTCGCGGGCGCATCGTTCGGGTCGGTCAAACCGAACGAGGCTACGCTGAATGCGAATGCGGTGTCTTCCCGGGTCGTGACGCTGGTGCTCGTGCCCGCCGGCGCGTCGTTCACTGCATTGACAGTGATACTGCTGCTCGCAACCGCGCTGCTGAACGCGGTCGGGCCGCCGTTCAGGGGCGCGACATACGCGATCTGCAGGTTGTCGACGCGGAAAGGCCCGCCCGCGCCCAGGCCTAACAGCAGGCCGTTGTCGCCGACGACCGTGAAGCGGATGCGCGTGTTTGCCGCGGCATAGGCGGCGATGTCGAAGCTGGCGCTGCCGGCTCCGGAGGCGAAGGAGCTGGCGAGCGTCGTATAGCTGGCGCCGCCATTGCTCGAAATCTCGAGGGTCAGCGTACCCGGGCTGACAGAGTTGTTGAAATCGAAGGTGAGGGTCGCGCTCGACGCGCCCACCAGATTCGCCTCCCTGTAGATGCTGCTGGTGCCCGATGCCCCGCCATCGAACTCGAGTCGATTGCTCGTGACCTGAATCTGCCCACCGGTGGCGCTCCCGTCGCTGTCCACCCACGCAGCGCTCCAGCTCGCGCTGCCGTCGTTGTTGGAATACGAGGCGACGTTGAAGTTATCCCGCACGGTGGACGGCCCGACGGTCGTGTCGGCGGTGCCGCCGGCGGCGCCGCTCGTCTGGTCCCACGCACGGAAAGTCAGGCCGTTGACGACGCTGCCGTTCCAGTTCGCATTCGGAACGAAGCGAACATACGTGCTCGCGTCGGCCGCAAGCAGGCGCGCACTGGATGCGCCCGGCGTGCCGAAGCCGGTCCAGGTGGACGCGCCGTCGGTCGAGTACTGCCATGCGCCGTTGGTGTTGTCCGCCGCAGTCACCGCGATACCGGTGAGCGCCGCTGCGTCCGCATCGGCCGCGTGGCCTGCGATGAGGCTCGAGACCAGCGTTCCCGGATTGGTCGCCGGGTCTTCGGTGACGGGAGAGAGATTGTTCGCTCCGCTCAGCGTCGGCGCGGTATTGCCGAGGATCCCCTGCCAGCTCTGCAGCGCGCCGGCACTGAAGGCAATGTCGGTTTCGATCGAGCCCGCGTGGTATTCCAGCGCCCAGTCGCCGCCCCGCGCCGCCGCTCCGGTCAGGTCATCCGACGCGGCGACGTCCGCGCCGGTAAGCCGTGCGAGCGTGTCGGCGAACACTCGGCCTTGCGCGGACGCCGAAACGTCGCAGCCGTAGAGCAATATGTCCGCGTCGGCGCCGAGCGCGTGACTCCAGCTTGCCACCTGCTCCGCGTATCGAGCCAGGGCAGCGGCATCGACGACGTCGCGGCCGAGATAAAGGGCGCCGTCGCTGCCGTGAGAAATGATGTGCAGCGCGTCGAGGTCCGAACGCTGGGCGAGTGCATCGGTGATCTGCCGTAACCCGTCGCCGCCGGGTTCGAGCAGCACGACTTCGATCTCGCGCGTCGCGTCGGCGCGCGCTGCAATGTCTTCGATGAGCAGCCGATAATCAGGTGTGGCCGCATCGACGATGACGAGTTCGTGGCGGACCTTCTGCTGCACGCTCAAAGCATCGTTGGCGGGCGCGGGTACGGCGTCGAGCACGCGCATCTCGACCTGCGTAGCCGCGGGGTCGCCGACGACGAGAGGCGCGAGATCGGCAGAATGCAGGATGCGAGGCTCGATCTCCTCGACATTCATGCCGCCGGATGCCGCAACCGGCGCCCGACGTCGTGCGCCCGCGCGGCGCAACAGCCGCAGCAACACGTCACTCGCGCCGGCGGACATGGCTTTGCGCAGATCCTAGTTGGGGGTGCTGCCCGGGATGCGCGTGTCCATGCGCAACGCGGTCTGCTGTCGCCGCGGCGCGGCATCGGCGCGGGGCGCTGCAGCGGCCGCCGGCACGACGGCCTCGGCGACTCCGGCCATCTCGGCGCGGCACCGCAGGCCCGAAGGCACCGCGGCGTTGGCATTCGGCAGTTCGGCGCGAACGCGGAAGGTATTGCTCGCCGCATCGATGATCCTGTCGACGAGCACGACTTTGGTGTCCAGGCGCGCCGCATTCGGCAGCTCGGGAGTGATCTGCGCGGCCATGCCTTTCCTGATCGAGCCGTACAGCGCCGCCGGCGCGATGATCTCGACGCGCAGCGGATCGACCTTGGCCAGCCGGAACATCGGCTTGACTTCGACGCGCTCGCCGGCGCTCACGTAGCGATCGGCGACGATGCCGGCAAACGGCGCGCGGATCTGCCGGAGCCCGAGCTGTGCATGCGCGGTCTCGAGCTCCTGTTTAGCCACGCGCTTCTGCTCGCGCGCCTGCGCGAGGCGCTGCTCGGCGACGCTGGTCTCGGCGCGCACCTGGTCGAGGGCCTGCGCCGAGACGAACTTCTTGTTCATGAGCTCCTCGGTGCGAGCGAGCTTCTGACGCTGGAATTCGTAATTCGCAACCGCCGCCTGGACGTCGGCGTCGGCCTGCGCACGGACTTCCGCGGCGCCGACCGAGGCACGCTCGACCGGCGCGCGCAACTGCGCGAGGAGCTGCCCCTGGCGCACGATGTCGCCGCGCTCGACGTGCACCGATTCGACGACCCCGATGACGGGGCTGCCGATTTCGGCGACACGATCGGGCTCGATCACGCAGCGCAGCGGCGGCTGTGCAGCCGCGGCTTCCAGAGCGATCCCTGCAACGAGCGCCAGAACTATTCCTGTCTTTTTCATATTGTCCTCATTCCTTTGCCGTCCCGAACGTGAGCGCGCGCTCCGCATGAGCGTCGCGCTTCAGAAGCTCGCGCCGCTCGATGCGCTGCCGTCTTTCCTCGACCCGCTGCGGCCATCGCACCATGCCGCGGACCAGCCACTGCGGACTCGTGAACCCCTGCGCCGTCACGCGCCGCGCGAGCGCGAGCGGCACGAAGCGGGCGATCAGCGGTTTGTCGAGCGCCAGCATCGTCTGCACGCTGCCGGGATCGCCGCGACGGGCGCAGCGGCCGACGAGCTGCCGGTCGATGCGGCCTGAAACGTTGTGCTGGCAACAGATGACGTGGAGCCCGCCGCGTTCCGCCACGCCGGGCCCCAGCTCGATATCGGTCCCGCGGCCGGCCATGTTGGTCGCCACCGTGATCTGCCCGGGCGTGCCTGCCCTCGCGATGACCTCGGCCTCGGCATTATCCTGGCGTGCGTTTAATACGGCATGCGGCTGATTAACTTGAGCCAGCCGGTGCGACAGCGCTTCCGATTCGGCCACCGAGTCAGTGCCGATCAGGACCGGGCGCCCTGCGCGGCTCACCGCCAGCGCCTCGTGCACCACCGCGTGCCACTGCGATTCTCGCTCGGGGAAAAGGCGGGTCGGCCCGGTGCTTCTGCGGTCGGGCCGGCGCAGCGGGATGCGCAGCACTTCGAGGCCGTAGACGGAGGCGAGCTCGGTGCGCGCTTCCTGAAGCGTTCCGCTCATTCCGCACAACGAAAGATACCGCTGAAAAAAGCGCTGGTAAGTGATCTGCGCCACGGTCGCGGTCTCGGTGCCGCTCGCGCAGTTTTCCTTGAGCTCGATGAAACGATGCAGCCCGCGCGACCACACCCGGCCCGGCGCGAGCCTGCCGGTCGATTCGTCGATGATCGTCACCGCGCCGTCGCGCACGATGTAATGCCGGTCGCGGTCGTAGAGATGCAGCGCCGCGAGCGCGGTGCACACCGTCTCTGAGCGATGCAGGCGGTTGAGCCACGCCTCGCTGCTGCATGAGCCCTCGAGCGCATCGTGGCCCGCGCCGGTGAGCTCGACCGACAGGCTCTCGCGCACCAGCGTGAAATGGGTGCCCGGCTCGAGCCGGCCCGCGGCTTCCAGCGCGGCGGCGAAGTACCGCTGCTCGCCGCCGTTTGCGCAGCGCTCGGACAGGATGAGCGGCACTCGCGCATCGTCGATCAGGATGCAGTCGGCCTCGTCGATCAGCGCCATGCACAGCCCGCGCAGCAGCGTTCCACGCGAGGCCGGGTCGTGAGCGTGCAGCGCTTTTGCGCGCTGGTGCAGGTCGCCGCGCGTGCGTGCGCGCATGAGACCGTCGCGCAGGTAATCGAAGACGAGCTCGCTCGCCGTGCAGTACACGATGTCGCAGTCGTACGCGGCGCGGCGCGCCGCCGGCGCGGTCTGCTGCACCACCGGCGCCACGGTCAGCCCGAGCGCGCGATACAGCGCCCCCAGGGTTCGCGCGTCGCGCTCGACGAGATAGTCGTTTGCGGTGACGACGTGGACCGGTATGCCTGCCAGCGCCGCGGTCGCTGCGCAGACGCCCGCGGCGAGGGTCTTGCCTTCTCCGGTCGCCATCTCGGCGAGCCGGCTACCCAGCATCACTCGGGCAGCGAGCAGCTGCGTGGAATAGAGATCGATTCCGAGCACGCGCGCGCACGTCTGCTTGATCAGCGCGAAGCTCTCGGCGATGAGATCGTCGCGCAGGCCATGGCGTGCGAGCGCCGCGCGTGTGTCCTGCACCCGCTTCTCAAGCGCCGCGGTGTCGAGCGCGGCGAGCGTCGCCTCGCGCGCAGCGACCTCTTCGATGAACTGCGCGTAACGTCTCGGCTTCGGTGCAGGGATGAGCGCGCGCAGCGTGTTCAGCGCCGCCGCGGCGGCATCCCGGGGCGCAGCCGTGCGTTCGGGGTAGGCGCCGAGCACGATTCCGGGGATCGGCAGCACGGCGCTCACTCAACCCGCCGGGTTGAACTGGTGGAGCAGGACCTGGCGCACCTGGCGGTACCAGCGCATCGCCAGCGGCTGCGCGCCGTGATCGAAGCGCACCCACGCCCGGTTGCCGACCCGCTCGAGCTTGCTCTCCGGAAGCTTGAGATCGACGATGACGATCGGCTCCTGGGTGCGCATGCCCTCGGTGTCCGTGGGATCGGTCGCATGAGGCCCGCCGCCGCGATCGCCCAGCGCCGCGCTGGGAAGATCGTGCGTCGCCGCCGGGATGTCCCGGACGAGCTCGGCGCGCATCGGCCGGACATCTCCCGCGAGCCGGACTTCGACCGCGCGCGTGCTCTCGCGCAGGAATGCGGCATCGTATTCGGCCACCGCCGCGCGCACTCCGATGTCGGCGCCTTCGAGCACGTGCGCCATGGTGCTGCCCTTGCGCACGAAAGTGCCCGGCAGATCCTGCTGCTGCGGCATCACGAGGATGCCGTCGGTGTTGGCGCGTACTTCGAGCTGGGCGATGCGCTCGTCGATGCGGACGATCTCGCCCTCGACGCGGGTGATCTCCTCCTCCGCGTTGCGCGCGTCCTCAGGACTGTTCGCAGCCGTGGTATAGCGCCCCGCGTTCAACTGCTCGAGGCGGCTCGTAAGCCTGTCGCGCTCGACGAGCAGCGCCGGATCGTCGAGCACCGCGAGCACCTGGCCCGCGGTCACGCGATCCCCGTCGCGCGCGATCAATTCTGCGATGAAACCGTCGGTGCCGGGACGGACTCGTGCCTGCTCGGGCAGCCACACCACGCCGCTCGCTACGGTGTGAAAAGGCAGCGGCACCGCGCACAACACGGTCAGGAGCGCTGCGCCCGCGGCGAGTGCAACCAGGCCTGCGCGCCTGCGCGCAGGGCCCGGCGGCAGCGCCGCGCGGGTGCGCGCGACCGCCGATACGGCAGGCTTCAGGACGAGGCCGAAAATGAGGAAGAGGCCGCCGCACACGGCGAGCACCGTGGAATACGAGCCCAGCCACACGACGAGCGCGACCGAGAGCGCTACGCGGTAGACAAAGGACAGCGGTGCGTACGCGATCAGCCATTTGCGTTCGCCTCGGGAGACCGACAGCGCAGCGGCTGCGTTGTCGCTGCCGATCGCGCGCAGGCTCGCACGCGACCACCATGCCTTGCTGCGCGGGCCGAGGTTCGGCAGGTCGAGCGCGTCGCACAGGATGAAGTACGCGTCGAAGGGAAGCAGCGGGTTGCCGTTGAACATCACCGTGGACAGGCTCGCGATGAACATCGTCACGAAGGCGAAGTCGCTCACCACGCCCGGCTGCACGTTCAGCCACACCGCGAGGGCGATTGCGGCGATGAAAAGCTCGACCATCATGCCCGCGGCGCCGACCACCACGCGCTGGTAACGCGACCTGAACGCCGCGGCTGCGGAAGCGTCCACGTAGGGCGCCGGCACGAGGACGAAGAGGCTGAAGCCCACGCCGGAGACGATTCCGCCCCATCGCCGCACCGCCAGTGCGTGACCGAGCTCGTGCAACGCCTTGAGGACCGGGAATGCGATCCACGCGAAGAGCAGGTAGTGCGGCGTGCTCATATAAGTGCGGGCGTGCGTGGCGAGAGTGTCCCAGTGCGATGCCGCAGCGAGAAATGCGCCGACCATCGCGGCCAGCCACAGGCACAGCGTCACCGGGTTGAAGAGATACGCGGGCAATGCGTCGAGCCTGCGCAGGAACACCGACGGGTCGCCGAGCGGGATGCGCATCGCGAACGGGTTCACGAATCCCTGCACGCGTCGCTGGGTGCGCTCGCTCTTCCTGCGCGTGAGCGTCGCGGCATCGGGTGCGTGCTCGTACGCGAGCAGGTCCTGCTCGTCGAGCTGGTTGAGCATCTGGATGACTTCGCTCTGCGTGGGCGCATCGTCGCGAAGCTGCTCGAGCAGCGCGTTCCAGACCTGCTCGACCGAGCGCGTGCCGTCGCAGCGTCCGATGAAGGCCCACGCCTGCTCGTTGACGCGGAATTGCCGTCCGCTCGCGGCGTTGACGAGCAGGTACCAGCGCTGGTCACGCACCTGCTGGCGCTGCACCCGGACTTCCGCGCGCAGGTGCGGGTGCTGTTCGGCCACGCGGTACCACAGCGGGCTGAATAGCGATTCGCGCATGGCCTACGCGCCCCAGGACCAGAGCGCGAAGCGCATCCAGTCGAAGAGCCGGTGCGTCCACGCCCAGGCGATCGAGCTCGTGCCGGCGTCGATCTTGGCGACGCCGCGCAAGCCCGGCCGCAGCGGCGCAGCTTCGCCCAACTCGGCCTCGACCTCGAAGAAATTGCGGCCGTCGCGCGCAGTCGCGACCGGCGTCACCCGCGCGACGCGAAAAGACAGTGCGCGCTCGCTGAGCGCGCCCAGCGCGACGCTGCCTTTCTGCCCCGCGTATACGTCGGCGATGTCGCGCTCGTCGACTTCGATCAGCAGGCGGAAGCGATCCGCCGGCGCGATCGTCAGCAGCACGTCGCCACGACGCAGCGGCGCGCCGAGCGACTGGGACAGGTCGCCCTTGATGACGACGCCGTCGAAAGGCGCGACGACACGTGTGCGACCCAGCTGGCGCTCGACGAGGTCGAGCTGCGCCCGCGCTTCGTCGGCTTTCGATTGATTGATGACGTACTGCCCGCGATCGGTCCGCGCGAGCGCCGCGGAAGCCGCGTTCTCGTGCTGCGTGAGCTCGCTCTGCCATTTGCGCTTCTCGCTGCCGAGATCCTCTTCGGCGAGCTCCGCGAGCACCTGCCCGGCAGTGACGCGATCGCCCGGACGCACGTGTATCTGGCGCAGAAAGCCGTCGGCCGGCGCGATGAGCGCACGCTGCACCGAGCCTTCGATGCGCGCCTGCGCACCGATCCGGTACTGGACTGGAACGAGGAATGCCGCGAGCAGCGCCACCAGCGCCAGGGCCGCCACGCCTTTACGTCCGGTATTGCCCGGCGCTGCGATCTGTTTCGCGAGGTTGCGCACGGCGCGATTGAGCCGCGCATGCCACGACCGCTCGGCTTCGCGTTTGAGCTCGAGGATCGGGCCGATCATGCACGCGATGTGCTCGCAGAGGGCGATCTCCTCGCGCGTCGGTGTCGTCGCGTCGGCGCGGGCGAGGGTGAGCGCGCCGAATGTCTTGCCGCCGCGAACGAGCGGAACGGTGCACACCGCGCCGCCGGCGCCGCCATAACGCCGGGAGAGCTCCGCGTGGGCGAGCGTGATGAGCGGCCGCGCGCCCGGGTCGGCGGGAAGCACGATCGTGCTCGACTGGTCGAGCGACTCCTCCATCGCGGCGGCGAAAGCGTCGAGAAGCTCGGTGCCCGCAGGCAGATCGACCGTGTGCGAAACCGCCACGACGCGCGTATGCACGCCTTGCGTGAAGCCGATCGCCACGCGGTCGAAGCGCAACAGGGTCGCGACCTCGCCCGCGAAAGCCGTCGCCGACGCTTCGAACGTGTCGTGCGACAGCACCGTCGCCTGAAGGTCGAGGACGCGCGCGGCCATGAGCCCAGGCGCAGGCCTGTGATCGGGGTTGAACGCTTTGATCGAAGCGCGCACCGGTGTAGTAGCCGCCGGTGCATTACCGGCTGTCGAATCTTTTCGTTGCGGGCTTGTATCCATGACGGAGACCTTTAGCGGTTTACTGCCTGCGGCGACTCGGACGTCACTTTCTCCTGCTGCACCAGCCAGCGCTCACCGCGGCGGACCATGACTAGGGTCTTGTCGGTGACGAGATCGAGCGTGCCCGACCGGTAGCGCTGGCGGAAAGCGACCTGCGCGCGGTCCGCGCCTTCGAGCCTCACCGTCGGCGCATCGATCTCCACCTCGATCGCCCGGGGTTTTTGTATTCTCGACCTGCGCTCGGCCTCCCACGCACTGCGCGACATCGCGCGCGGCGGCTCGAAATCGGGCGCGTAGTGGGAGAGATAAGCGGTGACGTCGTTGGCGGCCCACGCGCGCGCCCAGTCCTGCACCGTGCGGATCACGTCTGCGCCGCCCTCCGGCGCTGAAGCGGCAGGCTTCGATGTTCGCTGCGGGGGCTGCCCGGGCGCAGCTTTCACCGGCGCGGCATCGTCCGGCGGTGCGGAAGCCGGCATGGGCGGACCGTCCTCGGCCGAGCGTGTGGAGTCGAGCCATGCGTTGATCGGGACCAGATCCTCTTCGGTGAGCTCGCCGATCGCGGCCTCGAGCCGGAGCAGCGACAGCACGTAGGTGTATCGCGACTGCGCGAGGTCGCGCTGCGCGCTGTAGAGAAGCTGCTGGGCGTTGAGCACGTCGACCTGGGTGCGAACGCCGACTTCCTGGCCGACACGGGTGCTCTCGAGCTGGCTGTTCGTGGATACCAGCGCAGCTTCGAGGGCGCGCACCTGGGCGATACCGCTGGTGATCCCGAGGAAAGCCTGGCGCGCGTTGAATTCGGCGTTGCGGCGGGCAGCCTCGAGGTCATCGCCCGCGCGCGACTGGTTCGCGATCGCTTCGCGCACTCGCGAGTTGACGAGACCGCCCTGGTAGATCGGCATCGCCAGCTGCACGCCGACCACGCTGCTGCGCGTGTCGTTGCCGATACCGCCGGCGGTGCCTGCACCCGCGCCCGAGTTCGAAAGGGTCACGAAAGCGTCTACTGTCGGCCTGTGCGCGGCGCGGTTGCGGTCGATCTCCTGCGCGGCGAACGTGGACGCGCTCTGGGCGACTCGCACCTGAAGATTGCTTCGGCGGGCGAGGCTCACCCATGGATCCATCGCCGCCGGTTCGGGAGGCTGCATCGTGAAGCGCGGACCGAGAGGGGCGACCGGCGGGGTCGAGCGCCCGATCAGTTGCTCAAGCGCGCGCCTGCGAAGCTCGAGGTCGTTGCGCGCCGCGATCTCCTGTGCGCCGGTCAGGTCGTAGCGCGCCTGCGCCTCGTGAGTGTCGGTTATCGTGGCCGTGCCGACGTCGAAATTGCGTTTCGCCTGCTCGAGTTGCTGGCCGATCGCGGTTTTCTGGGCCTGGGCGAGCGCGACGTTGTCGTACGCGAGCAGGATGTCGAAATACGACTGCGCCGAGCGAAGGATCAGGTCCTGGGCGGACAGCGCGAGCTGCGCGTCGGCCTGCTCGACCTGGGTGAGCGCCTGGTCGTAGACGATCCCATTCTGCTTGCGGTACAGCGGCTGACTGACCGATAGACTCAGGCCGGTCGAGCCGAAGGTGCCTTTCGAGCGCTGAACGGTGTCGTCGCGAAAGACGATGGTGCGGTCGTTGTATTGCGCGGAAGCGCTGACAGACGCGAGCGGCAGCAATCCCGCGCGAGCCTGAGGGATGCGCTCCTGCGCGGCGGCCCATGCGCCGCGCGCAGCCGAATAGGTGGGGTCCGAGCTGCGCGCGAGCCGGTAGACGTCGAGCAGGTCCGCCGCGGAGGCGGCCCCGCCGCCGACGAGCAGCAGCACGCATAGAAACGTTCGTATCATTTTTCTTCGAGGTCGATGTGGACCGGAACGTGAGGTGAGCGCGCTCCATTCGGCGCATGGGTAATGTAGGCGAGCGGGGCTCGCCCCCATACCGACAAAAGGCCCGCTTTTAACCCCTATTTCGATCCGGATGTGACTAGGGTCTCGTTTGCGGAGTCAGACCCCTTCACCCCGCAACTGCGGAAACGACCGGCGAGGCCGTGGCGCTGCTCGTGACCCGGTTGCGCCCCGCTTTCTTCGAGCGGTAGAGCGCCTGGTCGGCCTCGTCGATGAGCTGGGCGGCATCGGTGACGCCCGGCGTCAGTTGCGTCACGCCGAAGCTCGAGGTGACAACGAGGCCTTCGATGGTGCGGACCCCCTTGCCGGCCCTGCTTTCGATTTCGCTGCGCAGGCGTTCGGCGATCGCGCACGCGTCCTCGAGGCCCAGTCCGGGCAGGGCGATGCAGAATTCCTCCCCGCCGTAACGCGCCAGTACGTCGCTGTCGCGCAAGCCCCCGCCCAGCGCCCGCGCCACCAGTTGCAGTACCCGGTCGCCCACCGCGTGCCCGTAGGTGTCGTTGATCCGCTTGAAATAATCGATGTCGGTCATGATGCAGCAAAGCGGTGTGCCCTCGGCATGCGCATCCGCGACGAGCTTCTCGAACTGCTCGAACAGCGCGCGCCGGTTGAAGCATCCCGTGAGCGCGTCGCGCATCGCGAGCAGGCGCAACTCCTCGTTCTGCCGGTTGATCTGCTCGCGCGACTGCTCCAGATCGGTCATCGCGGCCCGCAACTGGGTGTTGATGCGCTCGAGCTCGGTCACGTCGTCGAAAGTCACGACGCAGCCCCGGACGGCGCCGTTCGCGTCCTGGATCGGCGCGCAGTTGACGACGGTCCTCACCGACTCTCCCGATTCGAGCGGGAATTCGAGCTGGTCGCCGCGCTGCGCAGTGCCGCTCTCCATGGCGCGCATCCACGGGTGCTCGCGCGGATCGACCGGCAGCGCGCGCCGCAGCCACGGCATGCTCTGGATCATGCGGCCGTAGAGGCTGGTGCCCGCCCGCTCCACCCAGCGCCTGAATGTGACGTTCGCCAGAACGATGCGACCGGTCTTGTCGACGACCATCACGCCTTCGGTGAAACCGTCGAACGCCTTTCTCACGCGCTCGGGGATCACGGCCGAGGGATCGAGGTAGTGAAACACCCGCCGCAGGTAGAGCGTGAAGAAGACGAAGCTGAAAACCGTCAGCATGACGATCAGGAATACGCGAGGCTCGCGCAGCCACCCTGCGATCGAGCTGCGGTCGGCAGGCTCGAAACTGATCTCCACGTCACCCCACCGGCCTTCCGGGACCTGGAGCGGAACGCGCACATGGTCGATCTCGGAGCGCGTATCGGGCGGCGGCACCCAGTGGCTCGCGTGGTCTCCGGCCTGCGCGACGATCTGGCCGTCGGCGCGACGGACCGCGACCGAAAGCACCTGGGGATCGCGGGTCACGGCCTCACGCAGCACCAGGGGCAGCGCCTTCGGATCCGCAGCGCTCAGGTTCGACGCGGCCTGCAGGGCGAGGAGCTCGCTCGTCTTCTCGCGTAGCTGTTTCAGCATTTTGGTCTGGTCGGGCAATACCCCCCAGATCAGGTCGAGCGCCAGCAGGCACGCGAGGATGATCGAGCACAGCCCGATGCTGACTCGCGCAGCCGGACCGACGCGAAAAAAGCGCACGGCGTGCTGCAGGTTCCGGAATCGGGGCTTCATGAGACTGTTCTTCGCTTCGCGTCGATGCGCCACATGCTGTCGGCAGCGTCCTCTTCGCGCTGTGCATCGTCGTCGTTCTCGCCCCAGTCGGGCTTCTCCTCTTCCGGAGCCAGCACCGGCATCGGATCGAGGTGACGCCATGCGGGAGCGCTCGTCAGCAGGCTCGCGATCAGACCCGCGCCCTGCAGCGTCCACGACACCATGCCGGCAGAGACGATGATGGCCGAGGCGCGAACGCCGTTTTCCAGCGTGAGCATCGCATACGCCTGCTTTTTCGGGTCGGCCTCTTCCGCGGCGTTCTCGACGACAGCCGCCCCCGGCGCCGCGCCGGCGCGCACTCCGGCGACCGCAATCATGGAGATTGCGCCCTCCGGTTTTGTTTCGAGCAGGAGATCGGGGGCGACGACGATGGCGCCGTTCACGACCGCGCGCGCCGACGCCGACGAGGGCGAGCTGCGCGGTGACACTGCGTCGGCGGCCGGCGGCGGCGTGGCGCTGAGCACGCTCACCTGCGCGTCGATATCGTTGCCGGCGACGACGCGCGTTTGCGCAAGAGCCTCGGCGAGCGATGCTGCGATCTTCGCGAGCGTCGACTTCGCGCGCGCGTCTGCCTCGGAAGTCTTCGAGTCGTCCGCTGCAGCCGCCGCAGCGGGCGCCTGCGCCGGCTGCTCTGCGGCGATCACAGGGCCGCCGGGTACGGACTCGTCGGGAAACTTGGTGCGGATGACGTCGACGGTGATCGTGCGCGGTGTTCCATCGCTGTCAGCGCCGCCCCCCGCCACGCCCCCGTCGTCCTGGAGCTGGAATGTGAGGGTCGCATAACCGGTGCCGGTTCCACCGCGTGCAGGCATGAACTGCAGCTCGCCCGCAGTGATGCGCGCGACCGGAATGATCTGGCCGGGGCTCACTGCGACGCCGCCGAGCGTGAGGCTCCCCGCGCCGGCGAGCACGCCGATCTTCACATTCAGGAGTACGTTAGGCGCGTTATCGGACGGGTCGGTATAGCCGAAATCGGTGACAGAGAATGTATAGGCGGTGTCTTCGCGCGCTTTGACGGTGGTGTCGGCGCCTGCGGGTGCATCGTTGACCGAAGTCACGTTCAGCGTCAGCGTGCGCGCGCTCACATCGGTGTCGACGCCGCCGTTCGCGGTGCCGCCGGCGTCCTGGACCTGGAATGCAAAGCTCGCGTAAGCGGTGCCGTTCGCGTTGGCGGCGGGGCTGAGCGTCAGATCTCCCGCTGCGATGGCGGCGACCGACACGACCTGTCCCGCAGTCACCGCGGCGCCGGCGAGCGCCAGGCTACCGGCGGTCGGCAGCGCGGCTATCCTCACCGCCAGAAAGGCGTTCCCGTCGCGGTCGCTGAATCCGAAATCGGTGACGCCGAACGTGTATGCCGTGTCTTCGAGCGTAACGACGGTCGCGTCTGCGCCCGATGGCGCGTCGTTTACCGGTGTTACGTTCACGGTCATCGTCCGTGCGATCAC
>JAQGMV010000406.1 GCA_028292225.1 Betaproteobacteria bacterium | reverse complement strand
AAGCTCCTCGGCGTCGGGGTCGACGTGGTCGAGAGCACCACAGCCCAGTTCGGCGCGCGTATCACCAGCGAGCTCGCCAAGTGGGACAGAATCGTCAAGCCGCTGGGCATTACGCCCGAATAGCGTGGGGCGTCACCCAATGATCAGCGGAGTAATTGCAGCGGCGCGGCGGCATGGGCCCAAGTTATGCATACATATGGTCAACTTGACAGCTCGAGCAGCCGATCGTGAAACCGCAACTGAGTGTGACCCTGGTAACCGTACTGACCCTGCTCGCGAGCCTGGCGCTCGCGCAGGAGACCATCGGAGTCGTGAAGCGCGCGAAAGGACACGTCGCGATCGAGCGCAGCGGCGTCCAGGTCCCTGTAATCGCGGGTAGCGAGCTGCGCCGCGGCGACCGGCTCATCACCGGCGACAACAGCTTCGCGAACCTCACCATGCGCCGCACCGCGCCGCTGGCCGTGGGTCCGAAAAACGAGGTCGAGCTCGACCGCTACGCCGCCGACGCCTTTCCTGTAGTGAAGAGACCCGCGCCCCCCATCCTTCAGGGGCTGGCGTCGTTCTTTGCGGTCAACCGCCAGCGATAAGGTTCTACTGGCGGCAGGTCTATTCCCAGACGCCTTTCGGCAGCGGCAGCCCTTTGAGGTCGGCGTCGGTCACCGGCGTATGCACCGCGATTGCCCACCGCTCCAGCAGCGCCATGAGCTGCCGCACGTGCTGTGCGGAGTGCCAGACGGACCGTTCCAGCACGTCGCGCAGGGGCTGTTGGCCGTAGTAGGTCGGCACCCGCTCCTCGCACGACTTGTCGGCGATCCGTTCCCACCAGTGAGCGATGCGCGCCGTCACCGCGGCGCCGTAGCGCGCCATGTCGTCCCCGGTGCGCATCGAATCGCCGGGCGGCACGTTCGGAAGCTCGACCGAGAGCTCTGCGCCTTCAGTGACTTCGAGGAAGGCTTCGCCGATGCGAAACACGTGGAACGCGAGGTAGCGCACCGAACGGTCGCGGTTCGCCACCGCGCGCTCGTCGAGCTTACCGGTCGGGAGCTGCCGCACGAAACGCTGCGCGGCCTCGAGCACGAACACCCACTTGGACACGAGCTCGGCAGGCGTGAGCGCAGCCTGACCGGGCGCCTTGACGCCGACGAGCTCGGCCACGTCGGCAATCACCTGCCCGAACACGAACTTGTCGCCCCGGGCCACGACGGGCACGTTGCGCACGCCGAAAGCGAGGAGCCGGGCCATCCCGTCGGGATGGGCCATGATGTCGACCACTTCGAAGCTGACGCCTGATCGCGAAAGAAACTCTTTCGCCCTTAGACAGCTGCTTCAGCCGGGTTTGGTGAAAAGGGTGATGGCCTCAGCCATGGCGTGCTCCTTCGTCGGGGAATTGATGTCCGAGGTCCATGATAGGGATGCGCGCCCATCCCGGCGTTCACGATTGGTTATCACGCCCTTTCCCGCGCCCGCAGCGAAGCGCACGGCAGGGCGATAATAGGGATCCCCCGACTCCATCACCCGTCCCTTTGCGATTCGACCTGACCACCCTCAAGCTCTTCGTAGCGGTATACGAGGAGCGCAGCATGGCGAAAGCTGCCGAGCGCGAGCACATCACGCCGCCTGCGATCAGCAAGCGCATCGCGGAGCTCGAGTCCGCGCTCGCCGTCGTGCTGTTCGAGCGCCTCAGCACCGGCATCAGACCCACGCCCGCCGGCGACGCCCTCGCGATCGAAGCGCGCGGGCTGTTCCACAGCCTCGACCGCATGCAGGGCCGCCTGAGCGAGTATGCGAGCGGCCAGCGCGGAGCGGTGCGCCTCTACTCGAATCCTTCAGGGCTCGTCGCCTCGCTCGCCGAAGACCTGAAGTCCTTCATGGACGCGCACCGCGAAGTGAGCGTGCGGCTCGACGAGCATCACAGCGACGAAGTCGTTCGCGGCGTGGCCGAAGGCGATGCGGACATCGGCATCTTCGCGCATCACATCGGCGCCGAGGCCCTGACGATCGTGCCGTATCGCAGCGTTCAGCTCGTGCTGGTCATGCCGCAAGACCACCCGCTTGCGGCAAAACCCGGCGTGGCTTTCGCCGAGGCGACGGAGCATGAATTCGTCGGGCTCACCGAAGACAGCGCGATCGGATCACTCGTCTCGAGCATCGCCTCGGCACAGGGCCTGAGGCTCAAGGTCCGGGTGCAGGTCACGGGGTTCGAAGCGCTCAGGCGCATGGTGCACGCCGGGCTCGGCATCGGCGTGATCCCGGTGTCGCGCGCGCTCACCTCCCGCGACCCGGCCGAGCTCGCGCGCGTGCCGCTGACCGACACCTGGGCCCAGTACCGGCTCAACCTGTGCACCCGATCGCCGGACACCCTGTCCATGGCGGCAAGGCTGATGGTCGATCACCTGCTCGCTGCCGCCGGCGGCGGCAGCAGCAGCGTGCAGGCGCCGGAGTTCGACTGACGCGGCACGCGATTTCGTCCGTTTAGCCCCGCGCGGAGCCTCCGCAGCCCTCGCCAGTAAAGAATGCGGCCGACATGCCGTTACTCCTGCGGTTAAAGAGGAGGTTTCTTTTGGTACTGGGCGTGTTGAGACGCGGCGTCGTGGCGCTGGCGATGTGGGTAGGGCTGCAGCCGCTCGCGATCGGCGCGGAGCAGGCGTACTCCTTCAACGTCCTGAACCATCGCTCGATCGCCCTGACCGCGCAGTACTGGAACCCGATCCTGCTCTACGCCAGCCAGAAAAGCGGCGTGCCGCTCGAGCTCAAGCTGAACCGCACCGCGCAGGAAAATACGGCGAAAGCGGAAACGGGCATGTACGATTTCGTCTACACCAACCATTTCTTCACGCCCGATCGCGACCGCCTCGGCTACCGCGTGATCGCGCGGCCCAAAGGCCCCGGGATTCGCGGCCAGATCGTGGTCGCCCGGGATTCGCCGGTAAAGGATCTGCGCGAGCTCGAGGGAAAAGAAGTCGCGTTCCCGACGCCGGATGGATTCACGGGTTACTGGGTGCCGATGGACGCGCTGCTCAATAACGGCGTCAGCGTCAAAGCGGTCTTCTCGGGCAACCAGGAAGCATCGATCGGTCTGCTCAGGCGCGACGAAGTCGCGGCAGCCGGCGTGAACAGCTCGGTGCTCGAGCGCTTCTCCCGCCGCAGCGATTTCCATTACCGCGTGCTCTGGAGCTCGAGGCTCTACAACGACCTGTGCATCATGGCCAAGCCCAGCCTTTCGAAGGACAAAACGGACGCGGTGAGAGCGGCTTTCGTCGGCATGGCCAAGGACCCGGCGGGCCGCAAAATTCTCGAAGCCGGCGCGAATCTGCTGAAGCTCGAAGACGAGCTCGGCTTCGTGTCTTCCGACAACCGCGATTACGACAGTTACCGGGCGTTCTACAAGCAGACTCGCGTGCCGCGGCAGTGAATTCGGGAGGTGCCGGACTGGCCGGGACGCGCGTTCGCGCGCCCGGGAGGACTCCGACTGACTGGTAAACTCCAGCCGATCGCAACCTCGAGCCCATCCCGTGACCCCCTCCATCTCCTGCGCTTTCGATTCCGGCGCGATTCAATTCGTGTCAGCCCGGAACAGCGCTGCCGCCGCCGATTTCACGCTTCGCGTCCGCAAGGACTCACACGCCGAGTTCATCCAGTGGTTCCACTTCCGACTCTCGGACGCCCGCGGGCTCGCGTGCACGCTGCGGTTCGAGAACGCCGGCGCGTGCACTTATCCTGAAGGCTGGAAGAACTATCGAGCGGTGGCGTCATACGATCGCGAGCGCTGGTTTCGAGTGCCCACGGCCTACGACGGCACCGTGATGACCGTGGAGCACACGCCCGAGCGCGACGCAGTGTGGTACGCGTACTTCGAGCCGTATTCGCAAGAGCGCCATCAGGCGCTGATCGGGCGCGCGTCGAGCTCGAAGCTCGTGCGCACCGAGCGCCTCGGCGCGACCGTCGAAGGCCGCGATCTGGATCTCGTGACCGTCGGCGCCGGCAACGGTGCACGCAAAACCGTCTGGATAATCGCGCGCCAGCACCCTGGGGAATCGATGGCCGAGTGGTTCGTCGAAGGCCTGATCGAGCGTCTGCTCGACCGCGCCGATCCGGTCTCGCGCCGACTGCTCGAGCGCGCGGTGCTCCACATCGTGCCGAACATGAACCCGGACGGCAGCATTCGCGGCAATCTGCGCACCAATGCGGCGGGCGCCAATCTGAACCGCGAGTGGATGGCGCCGAGCATGGAGACGAGTCCCGAGGTTTTCCTCGTCCGCGAGCGCCTGCAGCAGACCGGCGTCGATGGGTTCTTCGACATCCACGGCGACGAAGTGCTGCCCTATGTATTCGTCGCCGGCAGCGAGATGCTGCCCGACTTCACGCCGCAACAGGCAAAAGCGCAGAGCGATTTCATCGCGGGCTTCAAACGCGCGAGTCCCGACTTCCAGGACGTTCACGGCTACGGGGCGGGCAGGTATCAGACCGACGCGCTCAAGCTCGCATCGAAATGGGTCGGCCACACCTTCGGTTGTCTCTCGCTCACGCTCGAGATGCCTTTCAAGGACAACGCCGACCTGCCGGATGCCGAATACGGATGGAGCGGTGAGCGCAGCCGCAGGCTC
The DNA here is from genome assembly GCA_028292225.1 of Betaproteobacteria bacterium. Lineage (GTDB taxonomy): Bacteria > Pseudomonadota > Gammaproteobacteria > Burkholderiales > SG8-41 > JAQGMV01. The sequence continues at coordinate 7,021 of JAQGMV010000406.1, read as the reverse complement.
GGCGCGGCGATGCTCGAACCGCTGCTCGCGTCGCTCGAATAAGGGAGGCCGGACGTGCCGCCAGCCACCCGCGCCTTTCCTTTGCTGTGCGCGCTCTTTTTCGCGCCGGCCCCAGGCGCGGTCTGGGCGCAAAGCGCGCCTTACAAACCGGTCATGGGACAGCAGGGCAAGGACGTGGTGTGGATACCGTCCCCCACCGGCATGGTCGAGATGATGCTCGACATGGCGCAAGTCACGCCGCAGGACTTCGTCGTCGACCTGGGCTCGGGCGACGGGCGTAACGTCATCGCCGCGGCAAAGCGCGGCGCGCCGGCGCTCGGCGTCGAATTCAACCCGGACCTGGTCGAGCTTTCAAAGAGCAACGCCGCGGCCGAAGGCGTCGGCGGCAAAGCATCGTTCGTCCAGGGCGACATGTTCGCGGCCGATATTTCCCGCGCGACGGCTCTCATCCTGTTCCTGATACCCCAGAACCTGGAGAAGCTCGCGGGCAAGTTCATCGGGCTCAAACCCGGCACCCGCATCGTCTCCAACACCTACGAGATCGGCGGCGGCTGGGAGCCCGACGACACGCAGCGGCTGCCCCTCTGCGCAAGCTGGTGCGGCGCGCACCTGTACATCGTGCCGGCCAAAGTCGCGGGAACGTGGCGCTTGCCGCAAGGCGATCTCACGCTCCAGCAGGAGTTTCAGTACATCTGGGGCAGCCATGACTACAACGGCATCCGGCTGAACGTCGAGAACGGTCGGCTGCGCGGTGAGGAGATCGTGTTCGTCATCAACGGCGTCGAATACTCGGGCCGGGTGAACGGCGACACGATGACCGGCGTGGCGAAAGGCCGCATCACCGAGAACTGGGCCGCGACACGGGTGCGGGAGTAGCACTCCGCGCATCGGGCCGTTCATGCTTCGACAGGCTCGAACGGAAAACAACGGCTTTGCCGTGCTTCCACGCCGTGGTTATCGGTAGATAACCGAAGGAAGGGAGGTTACGGAGGGAAACCATGGGTTTCCCTCTGTTCGTTTACCGCGGCCCAGCCGGGCCTAGCCTGCCTTCGGCAGCCTTGCCCGGCCCCGAATTTGCAATCTCCGGCGCAAGGAGATTGCACATGGCCACGCTCGCCCATCAGCCTGATTCCGCCCGCTCGGAGGGCGCGTCCGACACCGCACGGCGCGTACGCTCGATCATCGCCGGCTCGTCCGGGAATCTCGTCGAGTGGTTCGACTTCTACGTCTATTCGTTCACCGCCCTGTACTTCGCATCGCAGTTCTTTCCGAAAGGCGACCAAACGACGCAGCTCCTGAACGCCGCGGGCGTCTTCGCCGCGGGCTTTCTCATGCGTCCGATCGGAAGCTGGCTGTTCGGCCATCTCGCCGACAAGCGCGGGCGGCGCTTCTCGATGATGACCTCGGTCATCATGATGTGCGCGGGCTCGCTGATGGTAGCGGTGCTGCCGACCTACGACAGCGTCGGCCTCGCCGCGCCCGCCCTGCTCCTGCTCGCGAGGCTGATCCAGGGGATCTCGGTCGGCGGGGAATACGGAACCAGCGCGACCTACATGAGCGAAGTCGCGGTGAAAGGCCACCGCGGATTCTTCTCGTCTTTCCAGTACGTGACGCTGATCGGGGGACAGCTCCTGGCAGTGCTCGTCATCGTCATCCTCCAGCAGTTCCTGTCGGACGCCGAGCTTCGCGCATGGGGGTGGCGGATCCCGTTCTTCATCGGCGCCGCGGCCGCGGTCGTCGCTTTCTACCTGCGGCGCGGGCTGGCGGAGACCACTACGCCCGAATCGAGGACGCGCGCCGACGCCGGAACGATACGCGGGGTGTTCCAGTACCCGCGCTCGTTCTTCACCGTGCTCGGGTTCACCGCGGGCGGCTCCCTCGTCTTCTACACGTTCACGACCTACATGCAGAAATATCTGGTGAACACCGCCGGCATGGACGCGAAGACTGCGAGCGCGATCATGACTGCCGTGCTCTTCTGTTTCATGTGCCTGCAGCCTGCGTTCGGCGCACTGTCGGACCGCATCGGCCGCCGCACCTCCATGCTGTGCTTCGGCGTATTCATGACGGTGGCGACGGTGCCGATCCTGAGCGCGCTCGCGAACGTCTCGAGCCCCGTCGCCGCGTTCGGCCTGCTCATGCTCGCGCTGTGCGGCGTGAGCTTCTACACCTCGATCAGCGGACTGGTCAAAGCCGAGCTCTTCCCGATGCACGTGCGCGCGCTCGGTGTCGGCCTATCCTATGCGATCGGAAATGCGGCTTTCGGCGGCACCGCGGAATACGTCGCGCTGTGGTTCAAGGCGGCAGGCAACGAATCGATGTTCTTCTGGTACGTCAGCGCATTTTCAGTCGTTGCGCTCGTCGCGGCGATCGTGATGCCCGATACCCGCCGTGACAGTCACATGAGCGACGACGAGACGCGCCTGCTGCACCACTAGCGGCGTTTCAGCGCTTCAGCCGATAACCCGTCTTGAAGATCCAAGCGACCACCGCGGTGAAAACCGACAGGAACGTCAGTGTCATCGCCAGGCTGACGCCGACGCTCACGTCGGCGATCCCGTAGAAAGCCCACCTGAAACCGCTGATGAGATAGACGACCGGGTTGAACAGCGACACCGTCTGCCAGAACGGCGGCAGCATGTCGATCGAGTAGAAGCTTCCGCCGAGAAAGGTGAGCGGCGTGATCACCAGCAGCGGGATCAGCTGGAGCTGCTCGAAACCTTCGGCCCAGATGCCGATGATGAAGCCGAAGAGGCTGAACGTCACCGAGGTGAGCACCAGGAAAAGTATCATCCAGAACGGGTGCTCGATACGCAGCGGCACGAAGAGCCACGCCGTGGCGAGGATGATCAGCCCGAGGATGATCGACTTGGTCGCTGCGGCGCCGACGTAGCTCACCGTGATCTCGAGATACGAAACCGGCGAGGAGAGGAGCTCGTATATCGTTCCGGTGAACTTCGGAAAGTAGATGCCGAAAGACGCGTTGGCGAGGCTTTGCGTCAGCACCGAGAGCATGATCAGCCCGGGCACGATGAACGCGCCGTAGCTGATTCCGTCGACCTCGGTGATGCGCGAGCCGATCGCCGCGCCGAACACCACGAAATACAGCGAGGTCGAAAGCACCGGCGAAATGATGCTCTGCATGAGCGTGCGCCGGGCTCGCGCCATCTCGAAGCTGTAAATCGCACTCATCGCCTGCACGTTCATTGTATTTCCCTGCTCCCCTGCGCCTGATTCGCGGCAGGTTTTTCGTGCACGAGCGTGACGAAGATATCTTCGAGCGAGCTCTGGGTCGTCTGAAGGTCCTTGAACTGGATGCCGGCGCCGTTCAGGTCCGCCAGCAGATGGACGATGCCGGTGCGCTCGCGCTGTGCGTCGTAGGTGTAGATGAGATCGGCGCCCTCATTCGCAAGCTCGAGCTGGTAGCTTCCCAGCCCGGCGGGGATGGCGCCGATTGGGGCCTGAAGGTGCAGCGTGAGCTGCTTCTTGCCGAGCTTGCGCATGAGCTCGGCTTTTTCCTCGACGAGGATGATCTCGCCCTTGCTGATGACGCCGATACGCTCGGCCATCTCCTCGGCTTCGTCAATGTAATGGGTCGTGAGGATGATGGTCACGCCGCCCGCCTTGAGCAGGCGCACGAGCGCCCACATATCGCGCCGCAGCTCGACGTCGACGCCTGCGGTCGGCTCGTCGAGGAAGAGCACTCGCGGCTCGTGGGCGAGCGCCTTGGCGATGAGCACGCGGCGCTTCATGCCGCCCGAGAGCGTCATGATCTTGCTGTCTTTCTTGTCCCACAAGGACAGGTCCCTCAGCACTTTCTCGATGTGCCGGGGATTCGGGCTCTTGCCGAAGAGGCCGCGGCTGAACGAGACCGTCGCCCAGACCGTCTCGAACGCATCGGTGGTCAGCTCCTGCGGGACGAGCCCGATGAGCGAGCGCGCCGCGCGATAGTCGCTGATGATGTCGTGCCCGTCGACGACGACGTGACCTTCGCTCGGATTCACGATGCCGCAGATCGTGCTGATCAGCGTGGTCTTGCCCGCGCCGTTCGGGCCGAGCAGGGCGAAGATCTCGCCGCGACGAATCTCGAGGTCGATGTTCTTTAGAGCGCGGAAACCTGAAGCGTAGGTCTTGGAAAGATTCCTGACCGAAATGATCGTCTGCATGGAAGCCCGATCATCTCACATAAAACCTCTCCCGCTGCCATCAGTCATCCCGTCTTGACGGCAGCGGAACTCTCGCCCGCCCCTGCTTCAGTGACGCAGGTGGGGCCTGAACGAGAACCGCCTTGCGGCATGCTGCACCGATCTTGCGATGCTCGCGTAAACATCCACGAAGGCGAAGGCATCGCGCATCGCGCCGATGGCGGCGCGGCGGCGGCCTTCGAACATGTGAATGGCATTGATGCGTTTGTAGATCGCTGCATCGGAGCGCGTTTCAAAGTTCGCGTTCATCGTGTACTCCTTGGAGCGGCGACGCTTTTTGTTGTCAGCCTTCGCTCCGGGTGATTCCTGAGCCTCCACTCTCATAGAACGCGCGCGTCGCATTTTCGTTGCACTGCCGCACCTGAGTTCTTGTGCCACCAATGTGGCATGTTATGTATGGCGAAATACTCCTTCGTGTCATTCCGGCGACACATGGCCGTAGTAAGCGGGCCGTGCAGGCTATTTCGTGGCTGGCGCGGGCCCTTCGGGAGCGGCTGGAGGCGATTCGGCGACGGGCGGCTTGGGCGGCGGAGCCGCGGCTCTCAAGGTATTCAGCACGCGCTGGCCCGCACGGCCGTCCACCGTCAGGCCCGTTGAAGTCTGAAACGATTCGATTGCGACGCGCGTGCGCTGGCCGATGATCCCGTCGGGCTTGCCGATGTCGAATCCGCGCTCCAGCAGCCGCTGCTGAACTTCTCTGCGTTCGAGGCGCGAAATCCCGGGGTCGTCGGTCGGCCACGCGGTCAGAAGCGGACCGCCGCCGCGCAGGCGGTCGGACAGGTGCGCGATGGCGAGCGCGTATGACTCGGCCGCGTTATAGGAATAGATCACGTCGAAATTCCTGAACACCACGAACGCGGGGCCGCGCGCTCCGGCGGGCAGGAGGAGCGCAGCCGGGCTGCCACCCGAGAGCGCGCCGCCATCGGTGCGCGCGATGCCGAGCGCGCTCCACTTCGCCAGCGGCTGGCGGTTGCGGCGGCCGGAAGGTCCGCTGTAGCCCGCGGGAAGCACCACCTCGAAGCCCCACGGCTGGCCGCTGACCCAACCCGCACGCGCGAGGAAATTCGCGGTCGATCCGAGCGCATCGGGGACCGACCGTACGATATCGCGGCGGCCGTCACCGTCGAAGTCCACTGCGAGGCGCTGATACGTGGTCGGCATGAACTGCGTCTGGCCGAAAGCGCCGGCCCACGAGCCGACGAGCGACTCCGCAGGCATGTCGCCGCTCTGAAGGATACGCAGCGTCGCCATGAGCTCGCCGCGAAAGAAGCGTTGCCGATGGCCGAAGCACGAGACGGTCGCGAGCGAGCGCACCAGCGGGCGCCCGCCCATGATCCTGCCGAAATCCGATTCGACGCCCCACACCGCAGCGATCACGTGGCGGTCCACGCCGAAGCGCTGCTCGGCCTCGGCGAACACCGAAGCCCATTCGCCGAGCTTCGCGCGGCCGTCGGCGACGCGCTGCTCGTCGACGAGACCCGCGAGGTAGTCCCAGATCGCCGTCTTGAATTCCGGCTGCGACTCGAGCGCATCGAGCACACCCTGATCGGCCTCGACACCGGTGAGCGCGGTGTCGAAAACCTGCGGCGCGATGCCTTTGCCTACCGCTTCGGTGCGCAGCTGTGCGACGCATGCGGTGAATTCGTCGGCGGCGGCCGCCGGCACCGCCGCGAGCGCGAGCGACAGGCCGAGCGCGTTGCGCAGTGGCTTCATGCGTTCGGCAGCTGCGCGTGATTGCGCCAGCTCATGACCCCGCCGAGCACGAGAAAGCCTGCGTTCGCAAAGAACACCGCGGGCAGGCCGACCGTCGAGCCGACAGCACCGAAGAAGAGCGGGATCGCAAAGTGCGTCACCTGGTTCACCGTAATTCGCATGCCTGTCGCTTCCCCCGCTCTGCCCTTGGGCGATGCATTGAACACCAGCGTCATCGACAGCGGTTGACCGCAGCCGCACCCGATGCCGAGCAGAAACGACACCGCCGCCAGCGCCCATGCGTCCTGGAAGAACGGGAAAAGGCAGAACGCGCCGCACGCGACGAACATCGCATAGGTGAGCAGTTGCGTCTCACTGCTGCGCCGCACCGCCCACGGCAGCACGAGCCGCAGCAGAATGATCGATATGGCGAAAGCAGCCATGATCGAGCCGATCGCAGTCGCGGTGAGCCCTTGCGCGCGACCGTAGATCGGCATGAAGAACTGGTACACGTCCCACGCCGAGGACACGATGCCGCTCGCGATCAGCGTGTTGCGCAGATCCCTGATCTTCAGCAGGTCGAAGACGCCGCCGCTGACCGGCTCGGGCTTCTTCTGCGCTGTCGCAGGAATCCACCGCGAGCCCATCGCCGAGATGACGATCGCCGGCACGAGCGGCAGCGAGATCGCGAGAAACGTATAGGCGTAACCGATCCTGTCGATCAGAAAACCGGTGAGCAGGGGGCCGGTCAGGTTCGCTGACGCGAAGCCGATACTCAGATAGCTGAAGTTGCGTGCGCGGTCAGTCGGCCTGGCGATCGCGCCGGCGAGCGTCTGCGTCGCGAGCTGCAGCGCCATGAAACTGACGCCGAGCAGACACGCGGTGAAATACAGCACGCTCATCGTCGGCGACAGAAACGGCAGCATCAGCGCGACGAACACACCGGTCGTGCCGAACAGCAGGGCGATCTTGTACCCGAGGCGATCGATCATGCGGCCCGCAGGCACGGCGAGCACCGCGGGAAGCGCCGCATACAGCGCGACAACGGTGCCGACGACGAAAGGCGATCCGCCCTGATCCACGGCAAAAAGCGGAACCGCGAGCCGGCTGCCCGCGAAGCCGAC
>JAQGMV010000395.1 GCA_028292225.1 Betaproteobacteria bacterium | reverse complement strand
ACATGGCCGTGGTCAGAATCACCGCTACCAGGAACGGGCCGTACAAGGTGGAAGGCCCCATCGAGCTCTATTACGAAGACCAGCGGCTGCCGGCGACGTCTCCGGCTTTCCTGTGCCGCTGCGGCGCTTCCACCACGAAGCCTTTTTGCGACGGCACGCATTCCGAGATCGGCTTCGCCGCAGCGGCGGAAAGGTTTCCTGACAGCAAGGAGTAGCCGCTGCGCGCCGATGCTGCGCGTCAGGCGGCGGCTTCGGTTCCACCGCACTCCGGATGGCCGCATCCGCACACGACCTTCTGCGCCTCATCGCCTTTCGATTGCCGCTCGCAATGATTGCTGCAGAATTTCTGCCCTTCGGTGACCGAGCATTTGCACGGACGGTGGGCGCATGTCTGAGCGTTCTGTTCCATGTCATCTCCTGTCGGATCGGTTCACGTCGACGCCAGCTTGCCCGATCGCGACGCAGAGGTCACGCGCGCGCGCCGTCAGGGGGCGTGGGCGTAGGCCAGGCGGAGCTACAATGTGCCGCGCAAATGCAATGCCGCGAGCAGCCGTCATGAGCCGACAGGAGTTCATATCGTGCGGTCTCATGAGTGCCGAGAACGCGGGAAGATCCGGCAAATATGTTTTGCGCGGACCCGGTGCTTCGAGAACTCGAGCACCGGTTACAAAGGGCCTTACATGCAACTCGTATTCATCCACGGCCCCGGCGCGGGCGCATGCGCAGACGGCTATCACTACCAGCGCCGGCATTTCCCGGGCAGCGTCGCGCCCGACCTGCCCGGACACCTCGAGGGCACGCGATGCGCGGACGTCGCGCGATACACCGAATGGGTGCGCGGCTGGCTCTGGGCGCAAGGCCTCAAAAAGGACCTCGTCCTCGTCGGGTACACGCTCGGCGCGTCGATCGCGCTGCAGTACGGGCTGGATTATCCGGAAGAGGTGCAAGGCCTCGTGCTGATGACCGTCGCGGCGCGGCCCAAGGTGCGCAAGCCCGGCACCTACGACATGCGGCTGCGCGCCGCCGCGGATCCGCAGGTCTACGAAGACGAATGGCTGCCGTTCCAGCGCAAGGCGATGAAGTTCGTCGAGCCCGAACTGCGCGAGCGGCTGATCGAGCGCCACCGCCAGGTGGGGCCGATGTCGCAGTACCACGACCTCATGGCGATCGACACCTTCGACGTGAGCGAACGGATGGCGACGCTCACGCCGAAGCTGCTGCTCCTGCGCGGCCTCGACGACCCGGGCAACCCGCCGGAGTACGAAAAGGAGATGCACGACGCAGTGCCGGGCTCGCGCTACGTGAAGCTTCCGGGCGTCGGGCACTTCCCGTGCACCGAGAGCCCGGAGAAGGTCAACGCGCTGATCGAGGAATTCGTCGCGGCGCTTTGACCAAGGCCCGTCACGGACGGTGCAGGGTAGCGACCTCACGCGTGAATACACGGCGGCCGCGCTTGAATCCCATCAGAGGCTGCGCCGCGGTTGCGATGACCTGTGCCGGTGAATTCGTGGGCCACACGACGAGGTCCGCAGGGTTGCCCACCGCGATGCCGTAATCGTTCTTGCGCAGAATGCGCGCAGGCCGATCGCTGATCATCGCGAAGCAGTCGGACAAATCCTTGTCGGTGCCTCGCTGTACGACGTTCGCATACATGGTCGCAATGCGCACCAGCGAGCAGTCGCCGTAAGGCGTAAACGGATTCAGCACGTTGTTGGTGGCGATCGAGCAGTTCGCCCCCTGCGCGATGAGCGCGTTCGCGTCGGCGACGCCTCGCATGACGCTGTGCTCCTGGTGGCGTCCGCTCGTGAACATGTCGGTCGCCGGAAGCACCGATATGGCGACACCGGATTCGGCGAGCCGCTTCCCGAGCTTTTGCACATCCGCATCCGGCAGGCACGAATACTTGTTGCCATGGCCGAGCGCCACGCGCCCGCCCCAGCCCATCCGGTCGGTCAAGTCGCAGATCTGCCAGATCATCATGTCGTCGGTCGTGTAGCCGCCGTCGCCGTGGATGTCGACGTCGACGTCGAAATCCTTCGCGAGCGCGAAGATGCGCTCGATCTGCGCAGGACCGTTCGCGTCGTAGCGAGGCGCGCCGCCGACCACGGTCGCGCCGCGTTTCAGCCCCTGCACGACGTTCGCCTCGGCGCCGGGAACATCCGTCCAGCCTTCCTGGAGAAAGACGCAGAGCTGAAGGTCGACGCCCCAGGCGTAATCCTTGGCGACGCGCTCGAGAGCTTCGAAGCCTCGCAGCCCGATCGGCGCGTCGACTTCGATGTGGGTGCGCATGTGCATGACGCCGTTGAGAATGCACTGCTCGAGCGTCTCGCGTGAGCGCGCGTAGATGTCCTCCACGGTGAAGCTGTCTTTCACGGCGGACACGCGCTTCATGTAATCGGTGCCGCGACGGTCTTCCAGCGGCGCGACGCGATCGAGGATCCGCGACTTGTCGAGGTGGAAGTGACTCTCCACCAGTCCCGCGGACACGAATTGTCCGCCGGCATCCACGCTTTCGCCCTCGCCGGAAATGCGCGGCTCGATCGCCTTGATGCGCCCGTCGGCGACTGCGATATCGACCGTAGCGTTCGTGTCGCCGGCATTCGCGAGCCGGGCATTGCGCAGGATGAGACTGAAGGGCACGTTCGCACCTCGTTTACCATGAAGGGCGTCAGTTTACCGCCGGCTCCCCGTCAGTGCGCCCGGCAGCTTCGCCCGCACTGCGTAGTGGGCGACCGCGTTCATCCTATACTTCGCTCTTCCCCGGCGAGGTCACCAACGGAGGTACACGTCATGCCGCGCATTCCACTGATCACTCCTGAAAGCGATCTCGACGCCGAGCAAAAGCGTGTGCTCGAAGGCCTGCTCGGCAGGCGCGGAGGCCGGATTCCGGGGCCTTACCGCTTCACCCTCCACTGCCCCGAAGTGACCGAGCTGATGCACCCTTTCGGCGAGGCGCTGCGGATGCGCAGCACCTTCCCGCTGCGCCTCTCCGAGCTCGCCATCGTCGTCACTGCGCGCATGTGGGACTGCGATTACGTGTTCCAGGCGCACGCGCCCAACGGCGTGAAGAACGGGCTGCCGCAGTCGGTGGTCGACGCCCTCGCGCGCGGCGAGCGCCCGGCATTCGAGAAGGAAGACGAAGAAGCGATTTACGACTACCTGGCCGAGCTTTTCGAGAAGCACGCGATCAGCGACGCGACGCATGCGCGCGCCAAAGCGCTCTTCGGCGTGCCCGGCATCGTCGAGCTGACGGCGTTGAGCGGTTACTACGGCATGGTCGCGATGACGCTGCTCGCGCACGAGATGCCGCTGCCCGAAGGCGTGCAGCCTCCGCTCAGGCCGCGCCGGTGAGCCGGAGCGGCTCGATGCTTCGATCGCGTCAGCACAACAGGAAGTCGAAAAAGCAGCGCCGAGCGTCGATTCAGCCGCGCGGCATTCGACCAGGAATCGTAAACCCCTGAGCTCAAAGAGCTCGCCACCTCTCGAGGACAACCCGAATGGCAAGATACGTAGACGGTTTCATCGTTCCCGTGCCCAAGAAAAGCGTGCAGGCATACCGCCGCATGGCGCAGAAGGCGGGAAAAATCTGGAAGGAGCACGGCGCGCTGGACTTCGTCGAGTGCATCGCCGACGACGTGAAACCCGGCAAGACCACGTCCTTCCCGCAGAGCGTCAAGCTCAAGCCCACCGAGACCGTGATGTTCTCGTGGATCGCCTACAAGTCGCGCGCGCA
>JAQGMV010000388.1 GCA_028292225.1 Betaproteobacteria bacterium | reverse complement strand
GTTCCGCATGGTAAAATTGACACTTTTTAGCTCGCTTAAAACGGTTTTGCCGTTACCCGAATGGATCAAGTCGCCAAAGAAACCCTGCCAGTAAGCCTCGAAGAGGAAATGCGCCGGTCGTACCTGGATTACGCCATGAGCGTGATCGTCGGACGCGCGCTTCCCGATGTCCGGGACGGCCTCAAGCCGGTGCACCGCCGCATCCTTTTCGCAATGCATGAAGCCAACACCGTCTGGAACCGGTCGTACGTGAAATGCGCTCGCGTGGTGGGCGACGTGCTGGGCAAGTACCACCCGCACGGGGACTCCGCCACCTACGAAGCCCTGGTGCGGATGGCCCAGGACTTCTCGATGCGCTACACGCTCATCGACGGGCAGGGCAACTTCGGCTCGATCGACGGCGACTCGGCCGCGGCATATCGGTATACGGAGTGCCGCCTGGAGCGCATCACGTCGGAAATGCTCGCCGACATCGACATGGAAACCGTCGATTTCGTGCCGAACTACGACGGCAAGGAGCAGGAGCCGGTCACGCTGCCGACGCGCGTGCCGAACCTGCTGGTCAATGGCTCGTCCGGCATTGCAGTCGGGATGGCGACCAACATCCCGCCGCACAATCTGTCGGAAGTCATCGACGCGTGCCAGGCGCTGCTCAAAAACCCGCAGATGACGATCGACGAGCTCATCGAGATCGTGCCGGCGCCTGACTTCCCGACGCGCGGGATCATATATGGTGTGTCCGGCGTGCGCGAAGGGTACCGCACCGGGCGCGGCAGGATCGTCATGCGGGCGCGTACCCATTTCGAGGAAGCGGACAAGGGCGGGCGCATGTCGATCATCATCGACGAGCTGCCTTATCAGGTGAACAAGGCCAACCTCCTGATGCGCATCGGCGAGCTCGTCCGCGAGAAGAAGATCGAAGGCATCTCGGATATCCGCGACGAGTCCGACAAGCGCGGAATGCGCGCCGTGATCGAGTTGAAGCGCGGTGAGAACCCCGAGATCATCCTGAACCGCCTGTGGAAGGAAACACAGCTTCAGGACACTTTCGGCATGAACATGGTCGCGCTGGTCGACGGCCAGCCGCGACTGCTCAACCTCAAACAGTTTATCGAAGCGTTCCTGCGCCACCGGCGCGAAGTGGTCACGCGCCGCACCGTGTTCGAGCTGCGCAAGGCGCGCGAGCGCGGGCACATCCTCGAAGGCCTCGCAGTCGCGCTCTCCAACGTCGACGAGGTCATCGCGCTCATCAAGGCTGCCGCGAGCCCGGCGGAGGCGAAGGTCGGGCTGATGGCGCGCTACTGGCGCTCGACATTGGTGGAAGAGATGCTCGCGCGCAGCGAAGGGCCGATCTCGAAGCCGGAAGGGCTGTCGGTCGAGTACGGCCTGTTCCCGCAGGGTTACAAGCTCTCGGACGTGCAGGCGCAGCGCATTCTGGAAATGCGCCTTCAGAACCTGACCGCGCTCGAGCAGGACAAGATCGTCGCCGAGTACCGCGACACCATGGCGAAGATCATCGACCTGCTCGACATCCTCTCGAATCCGGCGAGGGTGACGAAGATCATCTCGGACGAGCTCGCCGCGATCCGCGCGCAGTACGGCGACGAGCGGCGCAGCGAAATCGTCACGACGACTCAGGACCTCGGGACCGAGGACTTCATCACGCCCGAGGACGTGGTCGTCACGATTTCGCACGGCGGCTACATGAAATCGCAGCCGGTCGCCGACTATCGCGCGCAGAAGCGCGGCGGACGCGGGCGCCAGGCGACCACGACGAAGGAAGATGATTTCGTCGAGAAGCTTTTCATCGCGAACACGCACGATTACATCCTGTGCTTCTCGAATCACGGGCGCGTGTACTGGCTCAAGGTGTACGAAGTGCCGCAAGGCAGCCGGATATCGCGGGGGCGGCCGATCGTGAACCTCGTGCCGCTGACCGACGACGAGAAGATCACCGCGGTGCTTCCGGTCAAGGAGTTCGGCGAAGACCATTTCGTCTTCATGGCGACGTCCAACGGCACGGTCAAGAAAACCGCGCTCGCCGCCTTTTCGCGCCCGATGACCCGAGGGATCATCGCCGTCACGCTCGACGAAGGCGATTACCTCATCGGCGTGGCGCTCACCGACGGCAAGCAGGACATCATGCTGTTCTCCGATGCGGGCAAGGCGGTGCGCTTCGACGAAGTCGAAGTGCGCCCGATGGGACGCTCGGCAGGCGGCGTGCGGGGTATGCGGCTTGCACAAGGACAGCACGTCATCTCGCTGATCACCGCCAGCGACGAGACGCTTTCGGTCCTCACTGCGACGCAGAACGGCTACGGCAAGCGAACCGCGGTGCTCGACTACACGCGCCACGGCCGCGGCACCCAGGGCATGATCGCAATCCAGTGCAGCGAGCGGAACGGCAAGCTCGTCGGTGCGCAGCTGGTCAGCAGCGAAGACGAGGTCGTGCTCATCACCACGGGCGGCGTTCTGATACGGACGCGCGTCGCCGAGATTCGCGAGGTCGGAAGGTCGACTCAGGGTGTCCGGCTCATCAACCTGGGTGACAATGAGCTGCTCGCCGGCGTCGAGAAGATCCTCGAGCCCGAGGAAGAAGCGAACGGCAACGGTAACGGCGGCGACGGAGCCGCGGGTGCGGCCGACGATGCGGGCGCGAGCCCCGGACCGGAAGCCGGCGGCGATGCGGATGAACCCGGCGAACCCGGCGAACCCGGCGAAACCCCTTAACAACCCCAGATCGCTCTCTTTCGACCTCATCCACCTCATCCCTATGGCACGCGTATTCAACTTCAGTGCGGGCCCGGCCGTTTTGCCGGAACCGGTTCTCCAGCAGGCCGCGCAGGAAATGCTCGACTGGCACGGCAGCGGCATGTCGGTGATGGAAATGAGCCACCGCGGGAAAGAGTTCATCTCGATCCACGCGGATGCGGAAAGCGATCTGCGCGAGCTGCTTGCGATCCCGAAGAACTACAAGGTGCTATTTCTGCAGGGGGGCGCCGCGGCGCAGTTCGCGATGATTCCGCTCAACCTGCTTCGCGGCAAAACCGGCGCTGATTACGTCAATACCGGCCAGTGGTCGAAGAAAGCGATCGGGGATGCGAAGAAGTACTGCAAGGTCAACGTGGCCGCGAGCTCGGAGCAGGCGAGCTTCACTCACGTGCCGAAGCAGTCCGAATGGAAGCTCGACCCGGGCGCGGCCTACGTCCACGTCACGACCAACGAGACGATCGGCGGCGTGGAGTTTCACTGGACGCCCGACACCGGAAGCGTGCCGCTGGTCGCCGACTCGTCCTCGCACATCCTCTCGCGGCCGATCGACGTCGCGCGTTACGGCTTGATTTACGCAGGCGCGCAGAAGAACATCGGCCCTGCAGGCCTCACGATCGTGATCGTACGCGACGATCTCATCGGCGAGGCGGCCGGGATCACGCCTTCGGTGTTCGACTTCAAGATCCAGGCCGACAACGATTCGATGTACAACACGCCGCCGACCTACGGCATCTATATCGCCGGGCTGGTCTTCCAGTGGCTGAAAAAGCTCGGCGGCCTGAAGAAGATGGAAGAGATCAATATCGCGAAGTCCGGCCTCCTCTACGACTACCTCGACCAGAGCGAGTTCTATCATTCGCCCGTGGCGAAAGAAGACCGTTCGCGCATGAACATCCCGTTCACGCTGAAGAGCGACGCGCTCGACGGCGAGTTCCTGAAGGAAGCCGAAGCGCGCGGGCTCACGCAGTTGAAAGGCCATCGGTCGGTCGGCGGCATGCGCGCGTCGGTCTACAACGCGATGCCGATGGAAGGCGTGCAGGCGCTGGTCGCGTTCATGCGTGAATTCGAGCGCAAGCATGGCTGAGGCGTTTCGCGTTCTGACGCTCAACTCGATTTCGCCCCTCGGTCTCAAGCGCTTTCCCTCCGGGCGGTACGCCGTCGGCAATCATGTTGCCGATCCGGACGCGATCATGGTGCGCTCGCACGATATGCACGCGATGGACATACCGCCTCAGGTGAAAGCCATAGGCAGGGCCGGCGCGGGCACGAACAACATCCCGGTCACCGAGTTGAGCAAGCGCGGCGTGCCCGTGTTCAATGCGCCCGGCGCCAATGCGAACGCCGTAAAGGAGCTCGTGCTCGCCTCGATGCTCATCGCCGCCCGCAACCTGGTGCCGGCGATCCGTTTCGTCGACGACCTCGCAGGCGACGATGCCGCGCTCCACAAGCTCGTCGAAGACGGCAAGAAGCATTTCGTGGGCACCGAGCTCCCGCGACACTGCCTGGGCATCATCGGTCTGGGCAAGATCGGCAGCCTGGTCGCGGATGCGGCGATCAAGCTCGGCATGAACGTCGTCGGCTTCGATCCGCACATTACCGTGGACGCGGCGTGGAGCCTGCCTTCGCAGGTGAAGAAAGCGCACTCAATCGAAGAGGTCCTGAAGGCCAGCGAGTTCGTGACGCTGCACGCGCCGCTGCTCGACGTCACGCGGCACATGATCAACGCCGAGCGCCTGAAGGTCATGAAGCACGGCGCGATATTGCTGAACTTCGCGCGCGACGGGCTCGTCGACGAAGCCGCGCTCCTCGAAGCGCTGAACGCCAAGCGCCTGCGCTATTACATGTGCGACTTTCCGACACAGCTTCTGCACGGACATCCCCACGTCGTTGCGCTGCCGCACCTGGGCGCATCCACGCGCGAAGCCGAGGACAACTGCGCGATGATGGTGGTCGACCAGGTGCGCGAATTTCTCGAGCAAGGTAACATCGTCAACGCCGTCAATTTCCCCGACGTCGTGATGCCCCGCGAAGCGCCTTTTCGCGTCGGAATCGCGAACGCGAACGTGCCGAACATGGTGGGCCAGATTTCGACGGCAATGGCGCAGGCGGGTCTCAACATCCACACCATGCTGAACAAATCCAGGGGAGAGATGGCGTACACCCTCGTCGACACCGACAGCGCCGTGCCGCCGTCGCTGCTCGCGGAGCTCGCCGCCATCAAAGGCGTGCTCTCGGTGCGTTATCTGCCCGCCGAATAACACGACAACAACCGCGACGAGCGCGGGACACGCATGCGGCGCCGCTCCGGGCGCGAAGGCCGTGTCCGGGATACTGATCACCGCCAGTCATCGATGACCGAAACGCTGAAAAAACTGCGCGAGAAGATCGACGCGCTCGACGCGCGCCTCGTGAAGCTGCTTTCCGAGCGCGCCAGGCTTGCACAGCAGGTCGGCCACGTGAAACAGGGCGCCGCTGTGTACCGTCCCGAACGCGAGGCCCAGATCCTCCGGCGAGTCGCCGAGCTCAACCCGGGTCCGCTGCCGGATCGCGCGCTCCAGCGCGTCTATACCGAAATCATGTCGGCGTGCCGCGCGCTCGAAGACAAGATGACGGTCGCCTATCTCGGCCCCGAAGGCACCTACAGCCAGGAAGCGGCGATCAAGCACTTCGGCGGCGCGGTCCCCACTGCGGCGTGTGCGTCGATCGACGAAGTGTTTCGCCGGATCGAAAGCGGAGCGGCCGGTTACGGCGTGGTTCCGGTGGAGAATTCGACCGAAGGTGCGGTTGGCCGCAGCCTCGACCTGCTGCTCTCGACGCCGGCGCGGGTCTGCGGGGAAGTCATGCTGCCGATACGGCAGTGCCTCATGAGCAAGGCCAAATCGCTGCGCGCGATCCGCAAGGTGTACTCGCACACCCAGAGCCTTGCGCAATGCCAGCGCTGGCTCGCGCGTCATCTGCCGGACGCGGAGACGATTGCGGTGGTGAGCAACGCCGAGGGGGCCAAAATGGCAGCGCGCGAGCGCGGCGCCGCAGCGATCGCGAGCGAGACTGCTGCGGCGCTTTACGGGCTGCAGATTCTCGTACGCAATATCGAGGACGAAGCGAAGAATACGACGCGCTTCCTGGTCATCGCGGAGCACGACGCGGCGCCTTCGGGCAGGGACAAGACTTCGCTCATCCTGTCCACGCGCAATGTGCCGGGCGCCATACACGAGCTGCTCACACCGCTCGCAGCCAACGGCGTCAGCATGAGCAAGCTCGAGTCGAGGCCTGCGCGCACCGGGCTTTGGGAATACGTTTTTTACCTCGACGTCGAAGGCCATGCGAAAGACGCGAACGTCGCGCGCGCGCTTGCCGAGCTCGAGCGCAAGGCGTCGCTGTTCAAGAACCTGGGCTCATACCCCGCGGCCGCCGCGGGCTAGCCGCCGCGGAAGTGTTGAGTGTTTAGTGTTTAATGAACACCGCGCTGATCACTCTGAACTGTCCTTCACCCAACACTCAACACTAAGCACTAAACACTTTTCATGAGCGTCAGCGATTCAGCCCCGCCCCATATCCGCGCCATCGCGCCGTACCAGCCCGGCAAGCCGATCTCGGAGCTCGCGCGCGAAATGGGGCTCGAAGAGTCGAGCATCATCAAGCTCGCCTCGAACGAGAACCCGCTCGGGGTGAGTCCGCTCGCGCAGCGTGCGATCCAATCGGTGCTGGGGGAGCTCGGCCGCTATCCCGACGGGAACGGCTTCGAGCTGAAACAGGCGCTGAGCGAGCGATACGGCATCGCGCTGGATTCGATCGTGCTCGGCAACGGTTCGAACGACGTGCTCGACTTGGCGGCACGCGCGTTTCTCACGCCTGCAGACGAAGCGGTGTACTCGCAGCATGCATTCGCGGTCTATCCGCTCGCGGTGCAGGCGATGGGAGCGCGCGGCATCGAAGTCCCGGCGCGCGACTACGGCCACGATCTGAAAGCGATGGCGAAAGCGATCACGCCCGCGACGCGCCTGGTGTTCGTCGCGAACCCGAACAATCCGACCGGAACGCTCGCGGCCGCGGATGCGCTCGAAGCGTTCATCGCCGGTCTTCCCGATCATGTGCTGCTCGTGCTCGACGAGGCCTACAACGAGTATCTGCCGCCTGAGATGAGGACCGATACCGTGGCGTGGCTCGCGCGTTTTCCCAATCTCGTGATCAGCCGCACTTTTTCCAAAGTCTATGGACTGGCGGGGCTGCGGGTCGGTTACGCTTTCGCCAGTCCGGAGGTTGCCGGGCTCATGAACCGGGTGCGCGAGCCGTTCAACGTGAACAGCGTCGCGCTGGCCGCGGCGGCGGCAGCGCTGCGCGACTACGATTTCATACGCGCGAGCTATGAGCTCAATCGCGCGGGAATGAAACAGATCACCGAAGGGCTCGCAGCGCTCGGCCTGAAATACATCCCGTCGTACGGCAATTTCGTGAGTTTCGAAGTGAAAGACGCGGGGGGCGTGTTCCAGCGCCTGTTGAAAGCCGGCGGGATCGTTCGGCCGATCGCCGGCTACGGCATGCCGAACCATCTGCGCGTCTCGATCGGGCTCGCGAGCGAAAACGCGCGATTCCTCGAAAGCCTCCAGCGGGCGATTGCATGAGCGCTGCGCCGGCGGACACGCTGAAGATCGGCAAGCTCGTCGTCATCGGCGTCGGGCTGATCGGCGGTTCGTTCTCGCTCGCGCTGAAGCAGGCGAACGCGGTCGAACGCGTCGTCGGCGTCGGCCGCACCCAGAAGAACCTCGATGCCGCGGTGCGCCTGGGCGTCATCCACGAGGCGAGCCGCGATGCGGCTTCCGCGGTGCGCGACGCCGACCTCGTGCTGATCGGCACGCCGGTCGGGCAGATGCCCGAAGTGATGGCGCAGATCGCGCCGGCGCTCGGGGCCCGGACCGTGATCACCGACGGCGGCAGCACCAAGCAGGACGTGATCGCGTACGCGCGCCGTTTTCTCGGCGAGCACTTCGAGCGCTTCGTTCCCGCACATCCGATCGCCGGCACCGAGAAGAGCGGCGCCGATGCCGCATTCGCCGAGCTCTTCCGCGACCGCAACGTGATACTCGCACCGCAGACGGAGACCAAAGCCTCGGCGGTCACCCTCGTGCGCAGCGCGTGGGAAGCGTGCGGCGCACGCATCGTGTGTCTGGACGCTCGAAGGCACGACGAGATCTTCGCCGCGGTCAGCCACCTGCCGCACGTCATCGCGTTTTCGCTCATGAGCATGCTCGCAAAACGCAGCGATGCCGAGACGTTGCTCGGGCATTCGGGCGCGGGTTTGCGGGACACGGTTCGCATCGCGGGCAGCTCGCCCGAGATGTGGCGCGACATTTGCCTCGCGAACCGCGAAGCATTGACCGAGCTGCTCGACGACTACATGGAAGAGCTCGAGATCGCGCGCAGCGCGATCCTGAACGGCGACGCGGCCGCCTTGAGCGAGATGTTCGAACGCGCGCGCGACGCGCGCAGCCGCTGGCTGCTCAAGAAGCCCGCGTGACCCGCCGGTGGCCGTGAATCACCTCGACCTCGCTCCGATCGGCCATGTCCGGGGGACGGTGCGCCTTCCGGGCTCGAAAAGCATCTCCAATCGGACGCTGCTCCTGGCGGCGCTCGCTCACGGCGTCACTGCCGTTCGTGACGTGCTCGACTCCGACGACACACAGCGGATGCTCGACGCGCTGCGCGCCCTCGGGGTTCGATGCGATGCCGAGCCCGAGCGCACCGTGCGAATACACGGAACCGCAGGCGATCTTCCGGTCAAGCGCGCCGATCTGTTCCTCGGCAACGCGGGGACGGCGTTCAGGCCGCTCACGGCGGTGCTCGGCGTTCTCGACGGCGACTATCGCCTCTCGGGGGTTGAACGCATGCACGAGCGCCCGATCGGGGATCTCGTGGATGCCTTGAGGCGCGCCGGGTCGCACATCGACTACCTTGGCGTGGACGGCTATCCGCCGCTGCAGATCCATCCCGCGCAGCTCGATCTCACCCGTCCGCTCACCATCCGCGGGAATGTGTCGAGTCAGTTCCTGACCGGGCTTCTGATGGCCCTGCCGCTCACCGGGCGCGCGAGCAGGGTCGAGATCGAAGGTGAGCTCATCTCGAAGCCTTACGTCGAAATAACCGTGAACACGATGCAGCGCTTCGGCGTGAGCGTAGAGCGTCAGGGCTGGGCCCGCTTCGACGTGCCTGCGGGGAGCGGTTATGCGAGCCCCGGCGAGATCTACGTCGAAGGCGACGCGTCATCCGCGTCCTATTTTCTCGCC
>JAQGMV010000385.1 GCA_028292225.1 Betaproteobacteria bacterium | reverse complement strand
CTCAGGGCGCATTGCGGGAGCCGGGTTGGGTGTAGATGCCCTTGACCCGGCCCTGTAGCTTGAGGACGCGTGTTTCACTGTTCAATTCTAAGCCAGATGCGTTGACCACAGCCGTGGCGTTACGAATGGTTACAGCCCGGTCTGTCTGTGCGATGTTGTCGTCGGGGATCACATGCAGGTACTCGGTTTCGAGCACGAGCCCGGTCTGGTCTCCGACCGGCGCGCGAACGACCCGCACGTCCTGCTCGAAGTAGACGTTTTCGCCGTTCCCGGACATGTGCGCTTCGCGCGAAGTGACGGTCACCGGCGCGCGGCCTTCGGCGTAGGTGACGAATTTCGGCTGCACGAGCATCGTCACATCGTCGTCGGGGAAGTGAGTCATCTTCTGCGCGTTCAGCGTGTGCTTGACCCGGCCCTGCGCGTCCATGCGGACCGCCGAGAGACCGTCGACGATGTAGTCCGGATCGTGCTTGACCGTGCTCGAGCCCGGGGTGCCGGGCGGCTGGATTATCCGGTCGAGCCAGAAAGTCAGCGCGGCGAGAAAAGCCATCAGCACGAAAGGGTACCAGCCCCCGAAGCGATCGATCATCGGGCGTGCCGACTATGTGAGGAAAGCCGCGAGGCGCGAGTCGAAGGTGCCCTGCGCCTGCATGATGAGCTCGCACGCTTCACGCACCGCACCGTGACCGCCGCCTGCGCCGGTCACGTAGTGCACGCGGTTGCGAACCACCACGGGTGCTTCGGGCACCGATACCGCGAAGCCGCAGCGCGTCAGCACCGGCAGATCGATCCAGTCGTCACCCATGTACGCGCACTGCGCGTGCTCGAGCCCGAGCCGCGAGGCGAGCGCCTCGAACGCGTCGAGCTTGTTCTCCACGCCCTGGAACAGGAGCTCGATGCCGAGGTTCTCGGCGCGCCGCGCGACGCAGCCCGATTTGCGGCTGGTGATGATTGCGAGCTCGACTCCCGTGGACTGGAGCACTTTCATGCCATGCCCGTCGCGCACGTCGAAGACCTTGGTCTCCTCGCCGCTGTCGCTGTAGTAGAGGCCGCCGTCGGTGAGGACGCCGTCGACGTCGAAGATGGCGACCCGCACCGCTGCGGCCCTGGAATAGACGTCCTGCATGTGGGACCCGCCGCGCGGCTCAGATCACTTTTGCACGGAAGAGATCGTGCATGTTGAGCGCGCCGAGCAGGCGCCTCGCGTCGTCGACCACGAGGATCTGGTTCACCTTGTGGCTCTCCATGATTTCCACGGCTTCGGCGGCGAGCCTTTCGGGGCCTATCGTGCGCGGTGCGGCGCCCATCGCATCGTTGATCGTTGTGCCGCGAAGATCGAGCCCGCGCTCGAGCGTACGCCGCAGGTCGCCGTCGGTGTATATGCCGATCACCCGCCCGGCCTCGTCGACGACCGCAGTCATTCCCATGCGCCCGCGCGACATCTCCACCACGGCGTCCATCACCGTGGCGCGGGGACCCACGCGCGGCGCATCCCCGCCCACGCGCATCACATCGCGAACATGGGTAAGCAGCCTGCGGCCGAGCGCGCCCCCGGGATGCGAGCGTGCGAAGTCGTCCCGGGTGAAGCCTTTCGCGTGCATCAACGCGACTGCAAGCGCGTCGCCGAGCGCAAGCGCAGCGGTCGTGCTTGCGGTCGGCGCGAGGTCGAGGGGACACGCTTCCTTCTCCGCGCCGGCGTAAAGGTGCGCGTCGGCCTCTTTGGCGAGGCTCGACTGGGGGTTGCCGGTAAACGCGATCAGCCTGGCGCCCTGGCGCTTCAGCAGCGGAACGATCGCGAGGAGCTCCGCGCTTTCACCTGAGTTGGAAAGCCCGATCAGCGCGTCATCCCGGGTGATCATCCCCAGATCGCCGTGGCTCGCTTCGGCCGGATGCACGAAAAAAGCGGGTGTGCCGGTGCTCGCGAGCGTGGAAGCGATCTTGCGCGCGATGTGGCCGGATTTGCCCATGCCGCTCACGACGATGCGCCCGTGACACTCGAGGATGATCCGGACTGCGTGCTCGAAACTCGCGTCCAGCCGCTCGACGAGGTCGATGATCGCTTTCGCCTCGATTTCGAGTACATCGCGGGCGATGGCTATCGAGCCTGTTTCGGGGGCCTTGCGCAGTGCTGTCATGATCGCGCCGATTATAACAGACCGCGTCGCCAGCCTCTCCCTGGCTCCCACGCGCAAGCCATTGTCCTGCCGCGGAAAATCGGAGCCGAGCCGACGAAAAAGGCCGCTTTCGCGGCCTTTTGGATTCACCCGCGAGGGGGCGTCAGTAAAGACTCGCACCGCCGCAATTGGCTTCGGCCGCAGTCACCGCCCACGCGCCGGACGCAACACACTTGGCCGGGTCAGGCGCGGCTGCCGCGCCGCCCTGGTAGATGGAGAACTGGAACGAGCCCGTGTAAGGCGCGCCGTCGTCGACCTTGCGATCGAGCTCGGCGACGATTTCCACCGGAATCTGTGCACCGGTCTTCAGGTTGTGCCGCGCGGACACTGCCGGAGAAGCCGCCGGATCACCGTAGACGCCGTCCATGATGAGCTGCATGTACGCGGCATACGGGTTCTTGGGGTTCGATTTGTCCGAGGGGCCCGCAGCGTCGTAGACGTACGACCCGTTGATAAAGCCTGCTTTGGCGAGGTGTTCCCACGCCAGCACGGTTTCCTTCACGCCGCTCGTGATGTCGGCGATCTGGCCGTTGGCGTTACCGTTCTGGGACGCGCCCGGGATCGTCGTCGTGGCGCTCGCGTAGTCGCCCGGCAGGGCACGATAGCGATCGAGGAAGCCGAAGTACGCGGCTTTGATGCCGTCCTGCTGCTGGATCAGATTGCGCACCCGCGCGCCGGTGATCAGCTCCTGGCCTTTGAGCACGCCGCCCAGCAACAGCCCGATGATCACCAGAACGATCGCAATCTCGATCAGCGTGAA
>JAQGMV010000377.1 GCA_028292225.1 Betaproteobacteria bacterium | reverse complement strand
AGGAGCCGAGATCGCGGATCTCACCGTCGGCGCCGACGTATTCGAAGAGGTCCTGGCCCGGAAGGTCGAGGCAGCCCCGAACGACTTTGGCCGCGCGAGGATCTTCGATCTCGATCTCGTGCTCGATGCCGTGCTTGCCGCGAAAGCGAAAGTGCACGACGTTGCCGTTGAGCTTGACGTGGCGGTTGCGAAGCGTGGTCAGGCCATACGAGCGATTCTGTTTCGCGTACTCGACGTTGCCTACGCGGATCAGCGTGCTCTCGAGCAGCCGCACGAGTGTGGCGAGCACTTTTTCGCGCGGCCTTCCCGGGAGCTTCAGATCGCGCGAAATCCGGCGATGGATACGCGGCAGCGCCTTGCCGAAATTGATCATGCGCTCGAACTTGTGCGCATCGCGAACTTCACGCCACTTCGGGTGATAGCGATACTGCTTGCGCCCGCGGGCATCGATGCCTGTCGCCTGGATATGGCCGCGTGAGTCCCTGCAGATCCACACGTCGCGATATGCGGGCGGTATCGCGAGCTTGCGGATGCGCTCGAGTGTCGCGGCATCGACGACGCGCCGGCCGTCAGCCATCGTGTAGGAAAAGCCCGTGCCCGCGCGGCGGCGCCTGATACCGGGCTCGGCGTCGGTCGAATAGCGCAGATCGTCGCAGCTCGCGATCGCTTCGGCGCTGCTCGCGGGAATTACAGGATTTGCGACCGGCTTTTCGGCGGCGCGTGCGGCAGGAGGTCCGCGCCGCGCCGCGCTCCGGCTTTCAGCGACTGCCGCTCGTGGCATTGAGTAGCTTCTCGGCGGCGGTCATGTGCTCGCGCAGCGTGGGCAGCGTGTGCTCGGCGTAGCGCTTCAACTGCGGGTCCTTGCCGTCGACGACATGGCGCTCGAACAACGAGATCGTTTCCTTGTGCGCGTCGATCCCGAACCGGCGCAGAAACGCGTCGTCGATGTCGCGTGCGCCGACGCCCGAGAGCTTCGTCACCATGTCTGCGTGCCGGCCCGTCGGGGCCGCAGGAAGCGCGAGACCTCGCGGCGCGACGATGCGTTTCAACTCGTCGACGCCGCGCGTATGCTCGCGCACCACCGTTTCCGCATATTTACGCACGTCGGCATTCTTCGAGCTCTTCAGGACGAGGCGCGCGCCGTCGATCTCGGCCAGCGCGCTCGACGCCGCGAACAGCGCGAACGCTTCGTCGACCGGCTGCATCGCTCCGGTGACCGCGGCCGGTGGGACGACGAGGTCGGTCTGCTGCGCGGCGGCAACCGAGACGACTTCGAACGTCAGGCCGACCTTCGGCTTCTGCTGCTTCGTGTCGCAGGCGGCGAAAGCGAGGACCAGACCGGCCCCGACGGCAACGCGCTGCATACTGTGGCGATGTGACGGCATGTGGCTTTCCATGCGCCGGCTCGGAGCGAAGATCATGCCCGCTCCACGGGCACGTCCAGGCTTCCCTGCAGCCGCAGCATCGCTCGCGTTCGCAGCCGCGCCTGCGACGGACACGGGCGGCGCTGACGCGGCGCCGGCGCGCTGAGCGGTCGTCATCCCGGACACGGTCCCTACGCGTTCGCGTAAAGGCGATAGCCGTGAGAGCTCGCCAGCAGATGGCTTTCGAACGTGGCGAGCACCGACGGCCAGGTGAGCGCTTCTACCGCGTGCGGGGCTTTCGTGCGCAAACGTTCGAGCAACGCGGGCGTACCAGCCACTTCCGCGGCGGCGGCGACGAAATCGTCGTCGTGTCCGCGTGCGACGAGCTTTGCGCTCACGCCGTCGATCCCGTGCTGAGCTGCCGCGCCTTCGTCGAAAGCGACGACTGCGAGGCCGCTCGCGAGCGCTTCCACGGTGACGTTGCCGAAGGTCTCGGTCGTGCTCGGGAACAGGAAAAGGTCCGCTGACGCGTAGTGCGCCGCCAGATCCGCGCCGCGCCTGACGCCTGCAAAAACGTGATCGCGGTGGCGTCGCTCCAGGCGCCGGCGCGCGGGACCTTCTCCGACCCAGATCATGCGCGCTCCACGGCACCGCTCGCGTATGCGCTCGAACGCGCGCTCGGCAAGGCCGAGATTCTTTTCAGGCGCGAGCCGGCCCACGTACACGACTGCAAGACCACCGTCCTCCACCCCCCAGTGCTGTCTCAATGCCTCGCTCCTGCGCGCCGGGTTGAAAAGATCGGTGTCGACCCCGCGCCCGACGTGCGCGATTCTGAGGTACCCCAGCGCGGTGAGCTCACGCTGCAATGCGGCAGTGGCGACGAAGGTGAGATCGGCGCGGTTGTGGAAAGCGCGAAGGTAAGCCTGGATCGGTCGCGCGAGCCAGCCGACGCCGTAGTGTCCGCTGTAGCGATGAAAATGAGTGCGATAGTCGGTCGTGACACAGATACCGAGCGCGGCAGCCGCGCTGAGCGCCGAAGCGCCGAGCGGCCCTTCGGTCGCGACGTGGACCACGTTGGGACGCCGCTCCTGCCAGCGCGCCACGAGCCGGGGTTTCGCGGGAAAACCGAACCGCACGCCCGGGTAAAGCGGTAATCCCATACCCGGGACGAGGACGTCGTCGCCGCGGCCACCCCGCCCGCGATCCGCAGCCTGTCTCGGCCGCACCACGTCGACCGTGTGTCCGCGCTCGCGCAGGTATTCGACCGCGCGCCGGACCGTGAGCGATACCCCGTTGAGCTCCGGCGGGTATGTCTCGGTCACGAGCGCGACGTGCATGCTCGCCGAACGCTCGCCTGCCGCGGGTGTTCGGCGTCGCGGTTCGTATGCTCTCAGACGCCTGTTTTCAAATGGATGCATATCGGATGGTCCGGGTTGTCCGCGCTCGAGCAACACCGCCGTAGTGCACATTTCAGGCCCGCGCGAGGCCGTGCCGTCACGCCAGGCCGATACCGCTGCTCGTCAGCTTCTCCCTGATCGCGAAGTTAAGGTCGCTCACCAACGAATCGCGCGCGTTGATCCTCGTCGTGTTCCAGACCTGCAGCTCGAATCCCATGCTGCCGCCCGCGCTCAGCGCCAGCAACCTCACCGCAGGCTTCGGGTCCGCGAGCACGTCGGGATGCGCGCGGGCCACCTCGAGCAGCACGCGCTCGACCGCCGCGGGATCGGCGCCGGCCGCGACGCTTACCGGCACCCGCATGCGTATGTGCTGAGAATGGTAGCGCAGATTGACCACGTTATCGGTGATGAAGCGCGAGTTCGGGACGAGGATCGCGATGTTGTCGCTGGTGACGACGGTCGTGCGGCGCATGCCGATTTCGGTGACGTTGCCTTCGAGGTTCCCGAGCTCGATGCGGTCCCCCACCTTGATCGGGCGCTCGAACATGATGATCAGCCCGCTGATGAAATTGCTGATGATCTGCTGGAGGCCGAAGCCGACGCCGACGCCGATCGCGCCGGCAAGCACCGCGAACGCGGTCAGCCTGATGCCGAACATCTGCAGGATGACGACGGTGCCGACGATGAGCAGCGTGTAGCGCACGACCGCGACCACCGCCAGCCGGCTGCTCGCATCGAAGCTGGGCTTCATCCCGAGGCGCCGATCGATGAAATTGGTGAGGCGCCGCGTCCCCGCGAGCAGCACCCACATCAGCACGACGAGCTTGAACAGCGTGAAGAGCGTGAGCTCGGCGTCCCCGAGGGTGAAGAGCGAAACGTCGAAGCTCGACAGGTCCGAGATATAGAGGCGCAATAAATCCATGGCGAAATCGCTGGCAGCGGCTACGCGGACTCGGGGTGATAAGCGGAGCGCATGATTTTAGCCGAGGCTGCGGGCGAACGCCGCTTTGGTCACTGCCGTGCGCCCGGCTGCGAGCGTGTGCAGCAGGGCGCACGCATGGGCTATGACGCCGGGGTAGCCGGCATCCGCGGGATGGAAACCGAAGCGTACGAGGTGACTGCGAGTGCTAGCGGTCACGAGCGCGGTGTTCCACGCGCGCGACGCGATTCGACGCCATGCGCTGCGGGTGCTGTAGACGACGCACGGCGCGCGCAATCCGCTGTGCGCAGCCGCGCCGCGGCGAAGCAGCCAGAACCGCGTGAGCGTCGTCGTGTATAGAAAGTCGAAGTCCTGCAACGCCTCCCAGGTTCCGCGGCTCGTGAGCCACGCAGGTGCGACAAATCCCGCGACGGGCCAGGCGCGCTGCGCAAACCACTCGCATCCGGCCGCGATCCGCGCGCGCGCTTCTTCACGGCTCAAAGCCGCGAACTCCCCTTCCCCGGCGGTATAGATCGAGCGCCTGGCGCGCCCATAGACGCTCGCCGAACGCGGCGAGTCGTCGACATGCGTGAGGCCATGCAGCGCGAGCTCGTCGCCTCGCGCGAGGCGCGTCTCGATCCATCGCACGTATTCCGGAGGCACGCTGGCATCATTGTGGTAACGCGGCACCACCAGCAACGTCAGCCGCACCGCGGGGTCGACCTGCTCCACCGCATCGGCGATGGCCTTGCACGCCTCGAGTGTGCGCGGCGCGACGTCGTGTATCGATACGCACAGCGCGCTCACGCGCGAGCTCCCGTGCGTGCGCCGAGCGCGGCGTAGCACTCGAGCAGAGGACCCAGGACTGCGGGCCACGCGTACGCTTCGGCGACCTCGCGCGCCGCGCTCCCCATGCGCGCGCGATCCGCGTCGAATACGGCCCCGACTCCGTCGGCGAGCGCGCGTGCATTGCGCGGCGTCACGAGGACGCCCGCGCGGGCGGGGATCAGCTCGGCGAGGCCGGCAGCGTCGGCAGCGACGACGGGAAGGCCGCACGCCATCGCTTCGAGTGCGGCGAGACCGAAAGTCTCCTGGTCTCCCGGGTGCACGAAAACGTCGCAGCTCGCGATGAGCTCCGCGAGGCTCGAGCGGCTGCGCCGGTACCCGAGCACACGCACGTTATCCGGCAATGCGCGCGGCGCGGCGCCGGCGCCGACGAGCAGACACACATAGCGCGAACCGAGCAGCCGCATCGCCTCTGTGAGGACCTCGAGGTTCTTTTCACGGGCGAAACGGCCGGCGTACACGAGGATCCGGGTGCCGGCTGCGAGCTCCAGCGTCTGCCGCACCGAGGCGTTGCGGCGCTCCGGGTTGAACACTTCGATGTCGACGCCGAGCGGCTGGTGACGCGCACCTTCGATACCCCAGCTCGCGAGCCGCGCGGTCATCGCGCGGCTGGGCGCGAGCACGAGGTCGAATCGCGTATAGAGACGCCTGCAATAGCGCGTCGCGAGCCGCTCGGCGCGTGCACCGCAATGCGTGCCGACGAGCCGGGGCAGGTCCGAGTGGCAGAACGCGACCGCCGGGATGTCGAGCGCGCCGCTCGCATCGAGCGCCGCCCATGCAAGCGTGTACGGGTCGCCGGCTTCGATGAGCATGGGCTCGAGCGCGACGAGCTCGCGCGCAGCGCGGTTGCGCCCGAGAGGCACCCGATAACCTTCGGAGAATGGAAGCGGCACGCTCGCGAGCGCAACCGTCTGCGCTTCGGCCGGCGCGCCGCACGCTTTGGGCACGACCAGCGTGTGGGTCCAGCCTGCGCTCGTTCGCAGCCACGCACGCTTCGCTTCTATGTACCGGCGAACCCCGCCGCCGCTCTCGGCGTAGAACATCGTCACGTCGACGACATGCATTTTTTCAGTGTTTGGTTTTGAGTGTTCAGTGTTTAGTGACCGCTGTGCAGTCGAGGCGCCGTTCGACAGGCTCAGGCCCGCTCTGGGCTATGGCACGGCGAGCGCCCTGCTCACCATACCACGCGTGCAAAACAAAGCGGGCCCCGACAGGAGCCCGCGAGAACAACCCACTCAGCACTAAGCACTAAGCACTAAGCACTGCCATCGCCGCTAGGCGATACGGTCAGGCGTGCGTCTCGGGTCGAAATCGGCCCACGTCCCCTCGCGCCACTCGCCTTGCGCACTCTCGACCTCGAGGGCGCCGTGTGCACGCAGCACGCGGACCATTTCGTCGACGGGAACGCTGCCGTCGATGTGCACGGCGAGCATGACGCCGGAGCTGCGCCCGACGGGCTCCTCCGTCGTCGCGTGTCCAGGCCTGCCCGCGCGCGAGCCGGTAAGACCGCCCGCGAGCGAGCCCACATAACCGCCGATACCCGCCCCGGCGATCGCCCCTGCTGCGGTGAAGCCCGGCTCGCCGAGCGCCGCGCCGGTCGCGGTACCTATGGCAAGCCCGGTCACGCTGCCGATCGCCGCTGCCGCTGTGGCAGCGGTGCCGGAATGCTTGGTGCCCTCGTCGTGGTGGGCATCGCCGCCGATCGGATAGAGCGCGTGCTGACCGGGCGGGTTGACGTAGAAGCTCGTCGCATCTTGTGCCCGTATGCCTGCCGCCCTCACAGCGTTGAGGGCGGCGTCGGCGTCGGCCTGGGTCTCAAAACGCGCTGCGATGATGTTCGGCATTGCGCGTTCCTTCAAGCCTGCGCCCGCATGCTCTGGGACCTCCCCAGAGTCCTGCGAACTTCGACGCTCGGCACTCGCATGAGCGTGCGGTACTTGGTGATCGTGCGGCGGGCGACGCGCAAACCCTGCTCGGAGAGCAGCGTGGCGAGCTTCGCGTCGGAGAGCGGACGCGCCGGGTCTTCGGTCGTGATGAGCTCCTTCAGCAGCGCACGAACCGCGGTCGCGGAGCACGCGCCTCCCGCTTCGGTCGCGAGCTGACGCGAGAAGAAATGCTTGAACTCGTACACGCCCCGCGGGGTCGCCATGTACTTGTTGTTCGTGACGCGGCACACGGTCGATTCGTGCAGGCTCAACTGCGCGGCGATGTGCTTCAACGCGAGCGGCTTCATCGCGACTTCGCCGTATTCGAGGAAAGCGCGCTGCTTCTGCACGATCGCTTCGGCCACGCGCTGGATCGTCACGAGACGCTGCTCCATGCTCCTCAGCAGCCAACGCGCCTCCTGGAGCTGCTTGCTCAGGAAGGAATGACCAGCGCCGGACACCGCATCGGCATACGAGCGGTTGATCCGCAGGCGCGGCACCACAGCCGGGTTCAGGTTGACCATCCACTTGCCGCGCAGCTTGGTGACGATGACATCGGGAATGACGAATCGCGCGTCGCCGCGGCCGAAGCGGTGACCGGGCTTGGGATCGAGCGAGCGGATGAGCGCAATCGCCTGGTGCATCGTTTTTTCATCGCAGGAAAGCTGCTGCTGAAGCTTGCCGAGCTCGTGGGCCGCGAGCACGTGCAGGTGGTTCTGTACGACCCTGCATGCACATTCCCACGCGGGGCCGCGCTCGTCGCGCGAGTTGAGCTGGAGCATCAGGCACTCCTGCAGGTCGCGCGCGCCCACGCCTGCGGGCTCGAGGTTCTGTACGAGGCGCAACGAGCCGCGCAACTCGTCCGCGTCGACGTTGCCGTCGGCCGTGAGCAGCGCCGCGAGCTCTTCGAGGGACACCTTGAGGTAACCGTCGTCGTCGAGCGCATCGACGATGAGGTGGGTGAGCGCGCGGTCGCGCTCGCCCATCGGCGAGAGCATGAGCTGGTTGCGAAGATGCGCCTGGAGGCTGGGCTCGGGCTCGCTCCAGTCGGTGCGGTCGTTTTCCATGTCGCCCGAGCCGCCCGAGCCGAAAGAGGGACTCTCGTAGCTGTAGCGCTCTTCCGCGTCGTTGTCGGCGGCGGGCTCGGGCGTCGAAGTCGACGGCGCCGCAGGCTCGTTGAGGGTCGATGACGAGGTCGACGAGGACGCGGCGTGCTGCTGCTGCTTGTCCGCGGACTCTTCGAGGAACGGGTTGTTGACGAGGGCTTCACCCATTTCCTGGGCGAATTCGAGAGCGGATAACTGGAGCAGCCTCAGAGCCTGCTGCAGTTGCGGGGTGAGCGCGAGGTGTTGTCGTAGCCTGAGATCCAGGGCCGGGGCCATGTGATGCCTCCACTTGTTGTGTTCACCCTTA
>JAQGMV010000346.1 GCA_028292225.1 Betaproteobacteria bacterium | reverse complement strand
CGCGACGTGCGATCGGCCGCGGCTTCTCCCGAAAAACCGCGACGCCGATCACGCCGACGTTGTTCGGACGCCCCGTGCGCGCAGCGTATGAATTCTCGTGCTCGGTGAAGAAGAACGCGGCGGTGCGCTCCAGGCTCTTGCGCCAGCCGGCGATCTCGACCGAGCCCCACGGCTCGAGCACGTAGCCGGACTGCGACGGTGCCGCGGTGTCGCCGGAAATCACGTTCACGCCGTCCACGCTGGTGACCACCAGCACGCGCGCACCCGTCGTGTTGCGAATGTGCACCGCGTATTCATGGCCAGGCGTTCCCTCGATGTAGCGGCGGCCATCCTTCGGGTGGACGCCGAGTGTCGAGCCGCTGGTGCGGTCAAAGACGTCGACCTGCACCAGGCCCGGCTGCGGAATCGGCGGCCGGTAGACGTCCCCATGCGCTGCGCACGCACCGACGCCCAGTCCCAGAATCAGCGCCGCGAATGTGCGGCGCGTGATCGATACACCTGTGGTCATGACATTCCCCTCCGTGTCAGCGGCCGGACCGGCAGCCCGGCATCAGGTCATTGAACGGAGGGGGACGACAAACGGGGTTAAACGCGCGGCCCGAGCCTGCCGAAGCCAAGGTCGAACGGCTCGCCGCTCAGGTCACGGCGGAAGCACGAGCGACACCCTGCCTAGCGCCGAACCTCGCGCTGAAAGATCTCGAGGCTGCGCTTCTTGGTTTCGATGAAGCTCGGCTCGGACAAGGTCGCGACGGTGCGCGGGCGCGGATCGTCGTAATGGAGAATCTCGGCGATGCGGGTCGGCCGCTTGGTGAGCAGCAGCACCTGGTCGGCGAGATACACCGCTTCCTCGAGATCGTGCGAGACCAGCATCATTGTCGTGCCGGTCTGGAGGAAGACTTCCTGAAGCTTCTCGCGGATGAAGAGGGTCATCTCGAAATCCAGCGCCGAGAAAGGCTCGTCGAGGAACAGGACTTCGGGATTCGGCGCGAGCGCCCGCATGATCGAGGCGGTCTGCTGCTGGCCTCCCGAGAGCTCGTACGGGTAACGCTTGAGATCGAACTTGACGTCGAAGGAGGCGACGAGCTCGGCGACCCGGCGATCCAGCTCGGGCTTCGACTTGCCTTCGAGCTTGAGCGGATACGCGATGTTGTCGATCGTGCGCAGCCACGGGAACAGCGCTTCACGATAGTTCTGGAAAACGTAGCCGATCCTCGTATCCGCGAGCGATTTCCCGTCGAACAGGATTTCGCCGGAGTCGATCGGGACCAGCCCCGCGATCATGTTGATCAGGGTCGATTTGCCGCACCCGTTCGGGCCGAACACCGAGACGATCTTGTGCTTCGGAATGTCGAGATCGAAGCTCTCGTAGAGCGGCCATCCCGCGAAATACTTCGTGAGGCCCCGGATCGTGATGTGTGTGCCCGCCGGCCCGGGCCTGAACGGGGGCACCGGAACGTCGGCAATGAGAGGCGCATCGACGACCTGCATGGCGTTATCTCCCGCTCCAGTGCACGACGCGACGTTCGACGACCAGGAACAGCACGTTGAGCGCATACCCCAGGATGCCCGCGGCGAGTATCGCCGCATACATGCTTTTGACGTTCATCACCTGCTGCGCGTCGATGATGCGGTGACCGAGACCGTTGTCCGAACCGATGAACATCTCGGCCACGATGACGATGACGAGCGCCATCGACACGGCCGAGCGCAGGCCGACGAAGGTCGGCTGGAGGCTCTCCCAGATCAGCACGTCCTTGAATATCTGCCAGCGTGACGCGCCCATCACTCTCGCCGCCATGATCCGCTGCTTGCGCGCGTTCATCACGCCGTAGGCGCTGTTGAACAACACGATGAGCAGTGCGCCGAACGCGGCAATCGCGACCTTGTTGACGTCGGACACCCCGAAGATCAGCAGGAACAGCGGGATCAGCGCAGACGACGGTGTCGAGCGGAAAAAGTCGATCAGGAATTCGACGCTTCGATACGCGCGCTCGTTGCTGCCGAGCAAGACGCCCAGCGGAACGCCGAGCGCCGCGGCGATCGCGAAAGCTTCCAGCGTGCGCATGACCGTCACCGCAAAGTCGGTCAGCAGCGGCCCGCCCGCGAGACCGCTCGCGAGCGCAACCATGGTGTCGAACGGTGTCGGCAGGAGTATCGCCTTGACGAATCCGAAGCGCACGACCAGGTCCCACGCGACGAACAGCGCGAGCGGGCCGATCACCGGGAG
Source organism: Betaproteobacteria bacterium (assembly GCA_028292225.1). Taxonomy (GTDB): domain Bacteria; phylum Pseudomonadota; class Gammaproteobacteria; order Burkholderiales; family SG8-41; genus JAQGMV01. The sequence continues at coordinate 1,538 of JAQGMV010000346.1, read as the reverse complement.
CAGCCGCGCCCACGGAAACTTCTGCGGCACCGGCGCGCGCGCAACGTCCGGCTGGCCGGTCCACGGTGACGCTTGCACGGAGGATGCGGTATCCGGCATGGCTTACCCTTTGTAGAGCATCGGTTCGACCATCAGCCGCGAGCTGAAGATGCCTTTCTCGAAGAACAGATCGAAGAATTTCTGGAAGTAAGCGATGTCGGACTTGCTGAACTCGCCGGCGAGCATGTACGCCGCGAGCGGCACTTCGGTCGTCAGCGGCCCTTCGATCGCCGTGTAGCCCTTCATGTACTGGCGCGCCTCGCCCGCCTTGGTACGCACGAACTCGATGCCTTTCGCGTAAGCCGCGATGTACTTCTTCGCCTCCGCCGGATACTTCGCGACGAATGCCGAAGAGAGGGACGCCGAGCCCCCGTGCCACGGCGCCATCGGGTCGCCGAGCACGTATTTCGCGATCACACCCGCTTCGAGCACCCGCGTGCTGCCGTTCATCCGTCCGACCGTTCCGGTCGGCTCGAGCGTGTAACACGCGTCGGCCTGGCCCGCGACGATCGCCGCAACGTGCTGACCGATGGGCAGTTCCATGACCTTGGCGCCGACTGCCCCGCTCTTTTCGAGCACCTGCCTGGCGAGCGTGATGTTCTGTATTCCGGGACCGGAGGCGACGCGCTTGCCCTTGAGGTCCGCCATCGTCTTGTAGGGGCTGTCTTTCGCGACGATGAATTCGTCGAGCACGTTCCTGGCGTTACTCGGATTGGTCGCGAAGATCCTGAACGTTCCAGGCTGCGCGAGCTCGCCGATGGCGATGTTGGCCGAGCCGGTTCCGTTGGCAGTGCCGTCGGCGCGCCCCGCCAGAACGGCTTCCATCACCTGCTGCGCACCGGCGAACTTGAGCCCTTCGACGTCGAGCCCCGCTTCCTTGAAGTAACCCTTTTCGAGGGCGACGTAGAAAGGCAGCCCGGCGGCGATCGGCCAATAACCGATGCGGATTTTCGGCGTGCTCTGCGCGCGAACCAGCGAAGGTGCGCCGGTCATCGCGAGGGCGGCTGCGGCCGCTGCGGCGCCGAGGACACGGCGCCGGCTCGTGCGGAGATCTCGGTTGCTCATAAGGGCACACTCCGGACGTTGGCAAAGCGGTGAGCTCATACGCGAGCGGCGCGGCGTCACGGCGGATCGCTGACCCGTGATCGAGCGGCTTGCGCTGTTTTATATTCTTGCGGCATATACGCAATTCGGATGCCAGCGAAGCGCCCGGGCGCAAGGGCATTAAATCAACGCACTAGCCTCCTCGTGCGCCCGGAAGTCCCGCGCAAAGTCGAACCGATTTGGTGCATGGCCATGATTTCGCACCATGGCGAGCGCGCGGTTACTATCGCCTCATGCCAGGCGAGAGCAGCGCGGGGCTTCAGAAAGGTTCGCTCGACAGCGGAGCGCGGCCTGCGCTGGCCGCCCATATCGGCGTGGTGGGCTTGTGGAGCCTCGCCGTCGGGCTCGTCATCTCAGGCGAGTATTTCGGCTGGAGTTACGGCTGGGCGACCGCC
>JAQGMV010000312.1 GCA_028292225.1 Betaproteobacteria bacterium | reverse complement strand
GTCCGGATCGCTTCCTCCACCAGGGCGATGTTGAAGTTCGCGACGCCGATATGCCGCGTCCTGCCGTCGCGTTTTGCTTTGGCGAGCGCGGCCATCGTCTCCTGCATCGGGATGTTGTCGATCGTCGGCCAGTGCACGTGCAGCATGTCGACGTAATCCACCTGGAGGTTCGCGAGGCTTTCGTCGACCGAGCGCGCGAAATCGTCCGCGCCCAGATACTCGTGCGAGACCTTGGTCGTCAGGAATATCTCCTCGCGCGGCACACCCGAGGCGCGTATGCCGATGCCCACGCCTTTCTCGCTGCCGTATTTCCACGCGGTGTCGATGTGCCGGTAACCGAGCTCGAGCGCTTTGGCGACGACGTCCTGGCAATCCCCGAGCTGAGACGTGCCGAAGCCGATCGCCGGGATGCGGGCGCCGTTGGCTGAAGTGAGATTGGGAATGGCAGGCTGGCTCATCGGGTCCTCACGTGAATTTTTCTGGAGCCCGTCATGATACTCGACGGTTACTCCGGCTTCACGCCGGCTTCGGCGACCACTTTGCCCCAGCGCGCGAACTCGCTCTTGATGAAAGCCGCGGTTTTCTCCGGCGTGTCGGCATCGCTCTGGTCGATGCCCTGCTGCAGCATGCGCTTCCTGAAATCGGGCGCGGTTGCGATTCTGCTGATGTCGCCGTGTATGCGCCTGATCAGATCGCGCGAGGTTGCCGCGGGCAGGTAAAGACCGCTCCACGTCGCGGTGTCGAACCCGGGAATGCCAGACTCCGCGACGGTCGGATAGTCGGGCGCGAGCGGCGAGCGCTGCGGGCTCGTGATCGCCAGCGCCCTCAGCTTCCCGGCCTGGACGTGCGGAAAGACGACGGGGAAGTTGGAGAACATGTAAGGAATCTGGCCGCCGAGGAGATCGACGACGCCCGGGTTTTCTCCTTTATACGGCACGTGCGTCACGCGCACTTTCAGCGACATGTTGAGAAGCTCGCCTGCCATGTGGGGCGTCGATCCGACACCGCCGGAGGCGAATGAGAGACTTCCGGCGTTCGCTTTGACGAAAGCCGCGAATTCCCTGAAGTTGCGCGGCGGCAACGACGGATGCAGCACCAGAAGTTGCGGCGTCGATCCGATGACCGCGATCGGCGCGAAATCCCTGATCGGGTCGTAAGGCAGTTTCTTGAGTATCAGCGGCGCGAGTACGGTGCTCGTCTGCGGCGAGACCAGCCAGGTATATCCATCCGGAGCGGCTTTGGCGGCAAGCTCGGCGGCGATCACGCCGCTCGCGCCCGGACGATTGTCGACCACGACCTGCGTCCCCCAGAGCTTGTTGAGCTCCTGCGCGAACAGCCTCGCGGTCAGATCGGTCGATCCTCCCGGCGCGAAGCCGACCAGGATGCGAACGGTTTTCGACGGCCAGGTTTGCGCATGCGATTGCGTGACGACACACAGCAGGGCGGCGAACAGCGCGGCAGCGAGTTTCACGTCTTCTCCCATGGGCAGGTGCGTATGCCATCATAATCGCCATTCCATGGCGCCGCAGGAGGCGTTCGAATCGTGAGCCGTGTTCCGGGACTCGACGCACCGCCGCACGCGTGCGACTGCCACATGCACATCGTCGACTCGGATCCGCGGCCCTTTGAGCGCACGCGCAGGCGCATACTTGCAGAAAATCCTGCGCAGCTTTATGGAAAAAACAATGATCGAACCGGCAGCACGCTCGAAGGCGGAGGACTGAGACGATGGCAGGAGAGGATTTTAGAATCGCATTGATCGTCGGCGCAGGTCAGGGTCTGAGCGCCTCGCTCGCGCGGCTGTTCAGGCGTTATGGCATGCAGGTGGCGCTCGCTTCGCGCGATCCGCGCAACCTCGAAACGTTGTGCGCCGAGACCGGCGCGCAAGCGTTCGAAAGCGACGCGTCGAAGCCTCGCGACGTGCAGCGCCTGTTCACCGTGGTGGATCGCGCGCTCGGGTCGCCCGACGTGGTCGTCTACAACGCGAGCGACCGCATGCGGGGTCCTTTCATCGACCTCGATCCCGGGCAGGTCGAGCGCGCGCTGGCGGTGTCCGCCTACGGCGGTTTTCTCGTCGCGCAGGAGGCCGCGCGCCGGATGCTGCCCAAGAATCACGGCGCAATCCTTTTCACCGGCGCCTCGGCGAGCATCAAAGGCTATGCGCAGTCCGCGCCTTTCGCGATGGGGAAGTTCGCGCTGAGAGGGCTCGCGCAAAGCCTCGCGCGCGAGCTCGCGCCGCAGGGCATACACGTGGCGCATTTCGTGATCGACGGCGGAATCGCGCAGTCTGGACGCAGCTCCCCTTCGAATCTTCCTGACGCGATGCTCGATCCCGACGCCATCGCGGTCAACTACCTGCATGTGCTCAGGCAGTCCCGAAGCGCGTGGACGTGGGAAATGGAGCTCAGGCCGTGGGTCGAGCGGTTCTAACCGCAATTTCTGGTGTCGAGTGTTGAGTGTTGAATGAAAGCGGGTCCGGCCACTAAACACTCGTAACGCGTTTCAGGCGGCGCCGCGCACTTGCGCGCTCTTATAATCGCCGGTGTCGGGCACAACCTGAGGAATCGAGATGCGACCGTTCGAAGGCGTGAAAATACTGGACTGCACCCACGTGCTCGCGGGGCCGTTCGCCGCGTATCAGCTTGCGGTGCTCGGCGCCGACGTCATCAAGGTCGAAGACCCGAACGAGCCCGACCAGAGCCGCGAGTCGGGCGCCGACATGGCGCTCAACAAGAAACGCATGGGAACCGGCTTTCTCACGCAGGGTTCGAACAAGCGATCGATCGCGCTCAACCTCAAGACGAAGGAAGGGCAGGACGCGCTGAAGCGCCTCGTCAAGGACTGGGCCGACGTCTTTGTGGAGAACTACCGGCCGGGCGCGCTCAAGGCCCTCGGCCTGGGCTATGAGGATTTTTCGAAGCTCAACCCGAAGCTCGTCTATGCGTCGATGACGGCTTTCGGCCAGGACGGCCCGCGCGGGAACATGACGGCGTACGATCACGCGATTCAGGCGACCTCCGGGATCACGGCGACGACCGGAACCGAAACCAGCGGTCCGATCAAGGTCGGCGCGCCCGTGATCGACTATGCGGTGGGCACGACCGGCGCGTTCGCGATTTCAGCCGCGCTGTACCAGACGCTGCGCACAGGCATTGGCCAGCACATCGACATGGCGATGCTCGACGTCGCGCTCATCCTCCAGGCGTCGCACATCACCGATTACTTTCACAGCGGCCACGCGACCAAACGTGCGGGTAACAGGATGCGTTTCCCCGAGTCCTCGATGCAGCAGGCGAGCGATGGCCTCGTGCAGCTCGCCGCGTCGAACGCGCGGCAGCACCGGCGCTTCTACACGGCGATCGGCGAGCCCGCCGAAGCCGAGCGCTGCAGCCTCGACGAGCGTTACGCGCGCTACGACGAGAAGCAGGCGATGATCTCAAAGAAGCTCAAGGAAAAGACCGCCCAGGAATGGGAGGACTACCTCCAGGCTAAGCACGTTCCCGCGACGCGCGTGCGCGAGCTGAAGGAAACGCTGCAGGACCCGCATCTCAAGCACCGCGGGGTCCTGCATCGCCACGAGAACGTTCCCGGCGTGGACAAGCCCATGACCGTGCCGCTGTGCGCGTTCAAGTTCGCTCACGACGGTGCATCGATCGAGACGCCGCCGCCGCGGCTCGGCCAGCACACCGACGAAGTGCTCGCCGCGGTCGGCTACAGCTCGAAAGAGATCGCGGCGCTGCGCGAGTCGGGCGCTGCGGCGTAGCCGCTCACCGCGGACAAACCGGGGGCAGATGCCCATTTCGCATGGGCGGAAATGGTCTGTCCCCCGGTTTAGTTCAAGTTTCGTGTAGCACCCCCACCGAAAGATTCCAATGGCAAAGAAATCGGGCGCATCGAGCGCCCTGTGTGCGCGCGTCGAGCACGCGCTCGCGCTGAACCGCGCAGCAAAGCTCAACTTCCCCGGCATCATGATGGGCCTCGTCGGCCGGCAGATCGACGCCGAAGCGATCGAGCTCGAGTTCGACGACGGCCCGTGGTCGCGAGATGGGCGAGGAGAGCTCAACTGGCCGGCGCTCGGCGTGGTGATCGACATCGCGCTCGGCACCGTCACGCGACTCGAGTCGGGGCCCACGATGCGTCCTGCGACCGTGCAGCTCCAGGTGCAGATGACCGGCGCCTCGACGCAGGGCCACCTCGTCACGCACGCGCGCTTCACCGGACATTCGGAGCGCACGGCGCTGAAGCACGTGCTCGCGGCCGGGACCGTGACATCGGGCGAGACGGTGATCGTCCACGCGTCGGGCGCTTTCGCCATGCTCGATCTGCCGGAGGGCACGACGCAGACGCCGATGCCGTGGGTGCCCGAAGGCGTGACCGCGGAATTGGATGCGTCGGTGGAGCTCGACGACTACGAGCGTGCAGCGGTTCGGCGGTGCAGGCAGGCCGAGCGCGCAGCGACGCCCGAGCACCCCTTCATCGAACATTTCTGGTGCGGCGTGCCGACGGGCGGTGACGGCAAGGCGCGGCTGAACGTGAAAGTCGCGCCGCACCTCGGCAACCGCGTGGGCCAGGTGCACGGCGGCGTCCTGCTGGGTCTTGCAGCGAGGGTCGCGAGCGCCGCGGTGCCGCAGACCATGATGCTGTCGAACATCTCGGTGTGGTACATCAGCCCCGGTCTGGGACCGAACCTGAGAGTGCGATCAGCGGTCGTGCAGCAGGGCCGCAACCTCGCGGTGGTGCGCACGCAGATCGTGAGCGCGCAGGGCAAGCTCGTGCTCGAGGCGACGAGTCAGCACGTTGCTTTGTCTTCATAGCGTCAATTCAAGTTCATTCACCACGAAGGGGCGCTGAGGGGCACGAAGGAAACAAACGAATCGACTCGGGGTTCCTTCGTGCCCCTTCGTGTCCTTCGTGGTTAAAACTTGACTGCTCTGATGTAAATCCACTTCTCAGCGATACGCATTTAGCGCTTCGTGGGCGTAGCCGGTATCGGCTCACTGCCGGGAGGGAGTGCGTAAGTGCTGGACCTGGGGGCGGTGATCTTGCCCGGACCGGGTGCAGGCGAGCCGCCGGCCAGCGTGCCGCCGGCTGAGACGCCGGTCGCGCCGATGCTCGCGGCGCTCGGCGAATATCCGCGGTACGGGACGTATGCCGCGGGGTTGCGGTCATAACACTTCGGATTGCCGCTGCGCAGGCACGGGTCGCGAACAGCTTCGGGGGCCGTCGGCGAGATGCTGATGCGCGGTGCAGGCGCCGCCGTCGGGGGCCCGTCGGTGCCGGTAGCACTGGCGGTCGTTGCGCTGCGATTGAACTCCTCGAGGGCATCGCGGGCTGCCGTGCGAGGTGATTCAGGTGGCGCGGCCTTGCCGGCACTCGCGGGCCGCTGCTGCTCCGACCCCGCAACCTCGCCGGTGCGCTTCTCCGGTGTGGATACGGTATTGGGGATGTCGGGGATCACGCTCAGGTCGGTGATGCCCGCCTTGTCGGTCGGCGGCTGGTTCGAGTAGGTCACCGAACCCTGCGCGTCCGTCCACCGGTACATCTGCGAATGCGCCGCAGGTGCGGCCGCGAGGGTGATCGCCGCGAGGGCGATGCGGACAGTTCGGTAGATGTGAGCTCGCATAATGCATGGGACGGTGCAATTACGAGTCCCACACGGTTTCGAAGCGCGTGCTCACTTGCACTTACCGGGTATACCGCGAGACGACGCTCCGCGACGAAGTCACTTCAACGTCTGCAGATACTCGATGATGTCTGCGCGGTTCTTTGCGTCCGCCATGCCGGAAAACGGCATCCGGTTCGCGGGGATGACCTTCTGCGGGTCGGTGAGAAACGCATCGATGCTCTGGCGGTTCCACGTGATGTCGCTGCGCCTGAAAGCGGGCGAATAGCGGAAGTCGTCGAGCGCGCCCGCTTTGCGGCCGACCACGCCTCGCAGGCTGGGGCCGACCACGTTCGCGCCGGCATCGGTCGAATGACACGCGCGGCACTCGTCGAACGCTTTCTCACCGCGTTTCGGGTCGCCCTGTGCGTGCGACGCAGCGGACCCGAGAAGGCACGCCGCGGCGATGGCGGCGGAAATCAGACGTTTTGTTTTCATGCTGAAACGAGGGGTCCCGGGTTCTTGAGGTACTGGTTCTTGATCGCGTCGGCCGTCCAGTACGCGAGCGCGCCGATCGGGCCGGTCGGGTTGTACGACGAGTTGTGCGGAAACACATTCGCGCCGACGACGAAGAGGTTGTGCGCGTCCCAGCTCTGCAGATATTTGTTCAACGCGCTCTGCCGCGGGTTGGTCCCCATGATCGTGCCGCCGGTGTTGTGCGTGCTCTGGTAAGGCACGACCGTCCACGGCTCGGTGCGGGCGGTGGCGGTGTTGAAGGACGTGGGATTCATGCTTTTCGCGATGTCGTTGATCATCTGCGAAGCGTGGCGCCCCATCTTGTGCTCGTTCTCCTTGTAGTCGAAAGTCATGCGCATCAACGGCTGGCCGAACGCGTTGCGGTACGTCGGGTCGAGATCGAAGTAGTTGTAGCGGTTGGCCATGACGCTGCCGCTGCCGCCGATGTTCATCGCGGTCTGGTAGGACTTCGCGGTGGCGGCTTTCCACTCCTTGCCCCACGACGGCGTACCGCGAGGGACGGGCCGGTTGCCGATCGGGAGCGAGGTGTTGAAGCCCGCGCCGATCGTGTAGCCGCCGATGAAGCCGTGCTTGCTGCGGTCGAAATCCCAGTTGGTGTTGAAGTCGTCCATGGTCGAGCTCGAGCCGCCTGCCGACATGAAGGGATTGAAGTTCCTGCCTTCGAAGAACAGGGTCGCGCCCGCGCCGGTCTGGTAGCAGTAGTTCTTCCCGATGACGCCCTGCTGGGAAACCGGGTCGTACGCGCGGCCGATGCCCGAGAGCAGCATCAGGTGCACGTTGTTGATCGCGTACGCGGTCAGCAGGACCATGGTCGCCGGCTGCTCGAATTCCTCGCCGTTGAGCACGTTGGTGTAAGTGACCCCGGTAACGCGCTTGCCGGCCGGGTCCTTGATCACCTTGGTCACCCAGGAGTTGGCGCGCAGCTCGAAGTTCGGGCTTTTCATCGCGAGGGGGATCACGGTGTGGTGAGGGCTGCCTTTGGCGTTCGCCTCGCATCCGAAGCGCTGGCAGAAACCGCAGTACTGGCACTGCCCGAAGCGCACGCCGTCCGGGTTCGTATACGGGCGCGACGCGTTCGCGCTCGGCCGCGGGAACGGATGGTAGCCGAGCTTTCCCGCAGCCTCTGCGAACATCACGTTCGAAAGAATCGGGGTGAGCGCCGGCAGGGCGTACTCGTTGGCGCGAGGCGCTTCGAAGGGATTGCCTCCGGGCTGTATCACGCCGCGCAGATTGCCGGCCTTGCCCGACACCGCTGCCACGCGCTCGAACTTCTCGTAATACGGCTCGAGCTCGGCGTACGTGATCCCCCAGTCCTGGATCGTCATGTCGTTCGGTATGTACGCCTTGCCGTAACGCTCTTCGTACATGCTCCGGACCTTGAACTCCATGTCGGTCCAGCGCCAGGTGTGACCGCTCCAGTGGATACCGGAGCCGCCGACGCCCTCGCCCGGCAGGAACGAGCCGAGGCGCCGCATGGGCAGGGCATCCTGGGTGGGATTGTTGCGGATCGTGAGTGTGTCTTTGGCGGCGTTCTGCATGAGCTCGTGACGCTGCACGTAGCGCAGCTCGTCGCGAACCTGCGGCACGCCGAAATCCTGGGCGGTGGACATCATTTTGCCGCGTTCGAGCGCGACGACTTTCAATCCCGCTTCGGCGAGCTCCTTCGCGAGTATGCCTCCGGTCCATCCCAGACCCACGACCACGACATCGACTTCCTTGAGCTTCGTTGCCATTGCGGAACTCCTCAAGCGGTTGCGGCGCGTGAACGGGTTAAGACAAGTCGCTGATTCCCATGGGGGCCGGCGCGTACTTCTTGTCCCGGAACTTCTCGACGTTCTGCGCGTGCACCGCGATCACGCCCGGAAAGCCGATCATCTTCCAGCCGGCCTTGTCGCGGTTGCCGCCATAGATCGGGTCGGAGAACATGCCTTCCATGACGTTCTGGTAGAGCGTCGCGAAGAAAGTGCGGGCGGGAGGCCCGGCTTCGAAAGTGACTTTGCCCGCCTGCCATGCCACCAGGAATTCCTGGCGCTGCGCTTCGGTGATCTTGTCGAAGGTCTTGCCGTAGGTTTTGACCGAGTGCGCGTTGGCGGCCTTGATGCCGGCGCGGTAAAGCTCGGCCGGGGTGAGCGGAAGCTGGTAGCCCTGGCTCGGCGTGCCCTGTTTCCAGGGACCCTGCATGTACAGCCGGTCGCCTTTGCCCCAGCCGCCCGCGAGCGCGCGATCGATGTAGACGTTCAGGCCGAGATCGGTCCCCTTGGGCGAGAGCGCATCGGCGGGGACCATGTGATCGACCACGGCTTCGACGAACGCGGCTTCTTCGAGGTTGAGAAAGATGTAGCCGGGATTCGGGGGCGGCGGCGCCGGTGAGGCCGGGCGCTGCTGCGCTTCGGCGGTCTGGGGCAACGCTACGGTGGCGGTGACTGCGGCTGCACTGCCGGCGACCGCGCTTTTCAGAAATGCGCGGCGATCGAACGTGTCGTTCTTCATGGCTCCTCCATGCGTCGACACGTCGTCGTTCGCGCTGCGCCCTCGAGCGCTCGCGATTCACGGCCTGTCTGTCTTGCCCAGGGACTCCCGACGGCGCTCTCTTAAACGACTGCGGAGCGGTCCTGCCAGGAACCAGATGATTGCGCAGATGACGAGCCCGAGTATAAGCCAGCGCACCGCATTCGCAAGCGCTGCGGCATCCCACGCGGGCGGCGGGAACTTACCGAGCACCTCGGCGCGGTCGAGCATCCAGTGCCACGCGGTATGGGCGATAAAAGCCGAAATGATGATGATGCCCATGCGCTCGTTCGCAACGAAGCGGAAGACGAGCTCGAGCAGCGGAACCATCGCGAGCAGCACGACGAGCTGGCCGAGCTCGATGCCGATGTTGAACGCGAGCAGCGAGGTGACGAGATGCTCGCCGGCGAGCTGCAGCGATTGCTGCAGCCCGAAGGAAAAGCCCAGGCCGTGGACCAGGCCGAAGGCGAAAGCGACGATCCACCGCCGCTGGAGCTTGTAGCCCACCATGTTCTCGAGCGCGGTGTACACGATCGACGAGGCGATCAGCGTTTCGACGAGGGGAGGAAACCACAGCCCTGAAGGCGCATAACCGAGCGCAGCCGCGATCAGCGTGATCGAATGCCCGACCGTGAACGCGGTGGCGATCAGCACCAGCGCGCGCAGCTTGCGGAAAGGCATGATGAGGCACAGCAGAAACAGCAGGTGGTCCGCGCCGTCAAGGATGTGCATGAACCCGAGCTCGACGAAGCGGACGAATGCCTGGTGCCAGCGCGGATCGAGCCGGACGAGCCCGGGGTCGCCGTGCAGCTCGAAGACGCGCATCGTTGCCTTCGCCGGAACGAAGCGCAGCGCGATGGCGACCTGCAGGCCGAGCCGGGCGAGCTTCGGATGGATGGAGAAGTCCGAAGTCTCCGCGTGTATCGGATATTCCAGCATCACGTCGAGCAGCCCGTGGCTCCAGTAAAGCTCCATATCGGCGGCAAGCTTCGGCCCCTCGATGTGCGCAGCCGCGCGGTCGTACGATTCGAACGAGCGGTCAGAAGGCAGCGAGACTCGCGCGTGACTGATGATCGCGGGAGCGAGGCGCTCATCCCCTTCGAATACTTCGAGGTTGTCCACGAGCCACAGTTTCGCCGCGTTGCGCAGCGCGGAATCGGCGCGGGCGAGATCGAGATAGCCGCCATTGCGCGTCGGGAAGTCGACCTCCCGCATCGCGATCATCGGCACCCGCACGAGCACGTTCAGGCGTTGGCCGGCGGGCCTGACGTAAGCCTGCACTCTTACATCGGCGGGGATGTCGTGCGCGCTTGCCGCCGCGGCGCATGCAAGAAGAATGACGAAGGCGAAATGATGAATGCGGAATGAACAGCGTGTCCGCAGTGCCGGCTTTTTATTCATCATTCATCATTTCGCATTCGTCATTCTATAATGGCCCGGCCGGCCCACGAGCGGAGGGGGATCATGCAAAGCGTGAAGCGCAAGCGCGGCATTGTCGTCGCGGCAGCATTCGTCAGCATTCTCGTCGTCCTCGGCTGCACCCAGGCCATGCTCGACCGGCGGGCGGACACCCAGGGTCCGACGGTGCAGGCGCCCGTCTTCGAAGTCGATCCTCTCTGGCCCAAGCCGTTGCCGAACCACTGGGTGCTCGGCATGACCATCGGCGTGTGGGTCGACGAGCAGGACCACGTCTGGATCATCCATCGCGGCGCCCCGACCTTGCATGCGAACGAGCGCGCGCTCGAGCTGAAAGTCGGCGAGTGCTGCGCGGCTGCGCCGCCGGTGCTCGTGTTCGACCAGGCCGGCAATCTGGTGCGCGCGTGGGGCGGCCCCGGCGCCGGCTATGAGTGGCCCGAGTCGAACCACGGCGTACACGTCGATTACAAAGGCAACGTGTGGATCGGCGGCAATGGCGCCAAGGACGCGCACCTCCTCAAGTTCACGAAGGAAGGCAAGTTCCTGATGCAGGTCGGCCGCTTCGGCGGCAACAAAGGCAGCAATGACCCGGATAATTTCGGCCGCGTCGCCAAGATCTGGGTCGATCCGAAGACGAACGAAGCGTATGTCGCCGACGGTTACCTCAACCGTCGCGTGGCGGTGCTCGATGCGGACACCGGCAGGATGAAGCGGTACTGGGGCGCGTACGGCAACAAGCCCGAGGACGGTCCCAACGGCAACTACGATCCCAAGGCGCCGCCGGCCAAGCAGTTTCGCAACCCCGTGCACTGCGTCGAGCGCACCGTCGACAACCTCGTCTACGTGTGCGACCGCCAGGGGGACCGTGTGCAGGTCTTCCGTCCCGACGGCACTTTCGTGCGCGAAGCGTTCTACGCGAAGGAGACGCTGGGGTCGGGCTCGACGTGGGACATCGCGTTCTCGAAGGACTCTCAGCAGCGTTACCTCTATCTCGCCGACGGCACCAACGAGAAAGTGCGGATCATCCTGCGGGAAACGATGCAGGAGCTGACCAACTTCGGCGACGGCGGCAGGCAGCCGGGGCAGTTCTACGGCGTGCACAGCATCGCCACCGATTCGAAAGGCAACCTCTACACGACCGAGACTTACGAAGGGAAGCGCCTGCAGAAGTTCGTCTTCAAAGGCGTGGGCGCGGTGCGAGCGGGCGAGCAGGGGGTGATCTGGCCGCGCGCGCCTCAATGACGCGGTTGCGCCGACTTCCAAACGAAAAACCCGCCGAAGCGGGTTTTTCGTTCTTTCGAGCGGCCGTGCTTACTCGGTCTCGGCCGAAATCTGGCGCGTCTTGCGATCGAAGCGCAGCGTGATCTTCTCGATGGCGCACAGATCGATATTGTCCCAGGTCACTTCGGAAGCATCGTCGTCGAACACCACCTTGATGTCCTGCTTGCAGATCGCGGTCTCGCCGAACTTGAGGTGCCTCGACTTCCCGTTGTCGAGGGTCCCCTCTCCGAGGCGGTCGCGCCCCCAGTTGTTCTGCTTGCTCGGCGAGACGTACAGCTCCCGAATGTCGATTCCGGTGCGGTTCGTGAGCGTGAAATCGGCATCGCCCGCGAGCGTAGCGCTCGATGCGATGAGGGTGGACGCGAACAACACGCCCAGGACAGCTTGGCGCAGCTTCATTTCTGATGATTCCTTTATTGTGCCCCCACGGGCAGGGACAAAAAGACAACCCGTGAATTGCCTGGAGTAGGGCCGGTGACTTTCAGGGCGAGCGCAGTGCAGGTAGCGGGAGACCGCGAGCAACCCGATAGTGATTAACGGCTCCTGAGTGGAAAACATGAATCCAACCGCACGCAGCATAATGGCTGTCGTCGCGGCGGTGCTGGGCGCAGCCGCACCGTCAGCGGCACAACAGTATCCGACCAAGCCGATCCGCTTCATCGTCGCGTATCCGCCGGGTGGCACGTCCGACATCCTGGCGCGGCTGATCGGCGCGAAGCTCACCGAATCGTGGAAGCAGCAGGTGATCGTCGACAATCGCACGGGCGCGAGCGGCAATATCGCAGCGGAGCTCACCGCGCGAGCAGCGCCCGATGGTTACACCCTGCTGCTCACCGACATCGGCAATCTCGTGATCACTTCGGTGCTGTTCCCGAAGCTGCCTTTCGACGTGCTGAAGGATTTCGCGCCGGTCACGACCGTGTCGTATTCGCCGCACCTCCTGCTCGCGCACCCCGGCCTTTCTGCGAAAACCACCGAAGAGCTGATCGCTCATGCGAAGTCGCGTCCGGGCAAGCTCAACTATCCGACCTCGCTCGGCGGGGCGCCGCACATGGCGGGGCTCGCGTTTGCGCAGCGCACCGGAATCAACTGGGTCTACGTGCCGACCAAAGGCGGGACGCAGTCGATCCAGGCGGTGCTGAGCGGCGAGGGTGACGCGTTCTTTCTCGGCATTCTCCAGACCCTGCCGCACGTGAACAGCGGGAGGCTGAAGCTGCTCGCGGTGTCGAGCGAGCAGCGTCTGCCGAATCTGCCTAAAGTGCCGACGGTGTCCGAAACGCTGCCGGGATTCGTCACCGGCTCGTGGCAGGGGATACTCGCGCCGCCGCGCATTCCTCGCGAGCGCCTCGCGAAGCTCAACGCGGAGATCGCTCGCATTCTTCAGCTGCCCGACGTGAAGCAAATCCTCGAATCGCAGGGCACGACCCCGATCGCGAACAGCCCCGAGGACTCGCACAACTGGTTCGCGTCCGAGCGGCAGCGGTGGGGCAAGGTGATCAAGGACAGCGGGTTCCGGCTGGAGCAGTGAAGTACCAGGCGAGCGGGTAAGTGGGGCATGCCGACCCTCCTTTGTCGAGGCAAACCGGGGTCTGACCCCATCAAAATCGGGGTCCGTCCCCGATTATTGTTCGGGGCTGATCGTGAGGAGCGGTTTGCCGATCATCCTGCGCTGCTCCAGCGCCTCGTGCGCCTCTTCGACGGTGTCGAGGGTGTAGTAGCCACCTACATCGATCGTCAGCGAGCCGTCCAGCAATGCGGTGAAGATATCGTCGGCGCGGCGGCGGATGGTCGCGGCGTCGGGCAGGTGGTCCGCAAGGCGCGGGCGCGTGAGGAACAGCGAACCGGCTTCGCCGAGCTCGATGGGGTCGAGGTCGCGCACCGACCCCGAGACGCTGCCGTAGGCGACGACGAGGCCGCGCTTACGGGCCGCGCGAAAGCTGTCGCGCAGCGTGGCTTTGCCGATCGAATCGAACACGACGTCCACGCCCTTGCCTGCGGTGGCCTCGCGTATCGCATCGGCGAAGCGCCCGTCGTCGTAGAGCATCGCGACGTCTGCGCCTCGAGAGCGCGCGACCTGCGCTTTTTCCTGCGAGCTCGTGGTCGCGAACACCCGTGCGCCCGCGCGCTTCGCCATCTGGATCAGGATCTGTCCGATGCCGCCGGACGCCGCGTGGACGAGGCACGTGCTTCCCGGTTGCAGCGCGCCGACGTCGTGAGCGAGGTAGTGTGCGGTAAAGCCGTGAAAGACCGACGCGGCCGCCCGCTCCAGCGTCAGCGCATCGGGCACCTTCACCACGCGCCACGCCGGAACGAGCGCGTACTCGGCATAGCTGCTCCAGACCAGGCAGTACGCGACACGGTCGCCGGCCTTGAAGTCCTGTACGTCGCGCCCGGTTTCGACGATCGTGCCGGCGCCTTCCATGCCGAGCGTCGTGGGAAGGCGCACAGGGTAAGTCTGCGACGTTGCATATTTGCCTGCGCGCGTATGCACGTCCATGAAGTTGATTCCCGAATACGCGAGCTTGACGAGAACTTCGCCGGGACCGGGCTTCGGGACGGCAAGCTCGCGGCGCTCGAGAACCTCGGGGCCGCCGTAGCGGTCGATCTGGATGCATTTCATCGTGAGGGTCTATGATACGAACTTGAATCCCCTATGATACTGACCGGTCTCTTCCAGCGCTCGGGCAAGGCGCGTATTGCCGCGGTTCTCAAGGATCTGCAGCAGCTCTGCATACGCCTGCTGTCCGAAGCCGGCACCGCCAACAGCGCTTCCATCGCAGCCGAAGCCGTCGCCGCGTATTCGAAGCTCGCTCCCGAATCCCGCCTCGCATTTTTCGAGTTTCTCGACCGCACGCTCGCGCCCGACAGCGAAAGCGTGCTGCGCGCCGCGAAGGCTTACGCCGAGCAGCCCGACGCCGAGCACGTGCTCGAGCTCCAGCGCGTCGTCGAGCCGCCCCGGCAGGAGCTGCTGCGGCGGCTCAACCGCGCGCCGGGCGGCACTGCGGCGATCATCGCCATGCGGCGGGACCTGCTCAAAGCGCTGCGTGAAGAGCCGCGCCTGCGTGCCGTCGACAGCGACTTCAGCCACCTGCTTGGCTCGTGGTTCAACCCCGGATTTCTCGACCTGCAGCAGGTCGACTGGGGCTCGCCTGCGGCGCTGCTGGAAAAGATCATCGACCACGAGGCGGTGCACGCGATCACCGACTGGACCGACCTGCGCCGCCGCCTCCAGCCCGACCGCCGATGCTTCGCGTTTTTCCATCCGCAGTTGCCGGGCGAGCCGCTGATCTTCGTCGAGGTCGCGCTCCTGTACGCGATTCCGCGCTCGATCGAGCAGCTGATCCGTGTGCCGGCGACGAAGGAAAGCGCGGTGCCTCCGCGCGTGGCGGCGTTCTATTCGATAAGCAACTGCGAGCCGGGCCTGCGTGGGGTCTCGCTGGGTAATTTCCTGATCAAGCGCGTCGCGCAGGAGCTCCAGGCCGAGATGCCGATGCTCAAGCGCTTTTGCACCCTCTCGCCGATTCCCGGTTTGCGCGCGTGGCTGGGCGCCGTCGACACCGATGCGCTGCCCGACACGTGGCCTGCCAAGCTGCGCAGCCGTCTTTCCAGCACGGTAAAAGCGCTGCGCGCCCATTACGGGGATGACCTGGAAGGCCTGGCGGACGCTGCCGGCAACCGCTCGCTGACCGCCGACGACCAGGCGAGACTCGCACTGTGCGCGGCCGTCTACCTCGCCCGGGTGAGCGTCACCCCGCAAGGCGATCCGGTCGCCCGCTTTCACCTCGACAACGGTGCGCGTCTCGAGCGGGTGAACGTCGGCGCCGATCTCTCGGCGAAAGGGCTGCGCGAGTCGTTCGGCGTCATGGTGAATTACCTGTACGACCTCGGCTCCATCGAAGCCAACCACGAGCGTTTCATGCGGGGCGAAGTGGTGAGCAGCCGCGAGATCGGCGGCATGACCTGAGGGCGCTTGCGGCACTGCGCTTGCTCCGTTCCAGCCCCATAGCGCCGGCGCGTGCAGGCCGCGTTTTTTCCAGCACCAGAGGAGGAGTCCTGATGAAGCTCGTTTCAGTCATCGCCGTGGCGACGCTGGTCGCGATCGCCGGCCCTGCGGCAGCGCAGAGCTGGCCCACCAAGCCGGTGATCATGGTCGTGCCGTTCCCCGCGGGCGGCGGCACCGATGCTTTCGCAAGGCCGCTGTCCGCGACCCTTTCGAAGCAGCTCGGCAAGCAGGTCGTGATCGACAATCGCGGCGGCGCGGGCGGCAACCTCGGGGCAAGCATCGCCGCACACGCCGCCAGGGACGGCTACACGATCTTCATGGGTGCGGTGCATCATGCGATCGCGCCGAGCGTCTACAAGAAGCTCGACTACAGCATCGAGAAGGATTTCAGCCCGGTCACGGTCGTCGCGGTCGTGCCGCAGGTGATCGTCGTAGCCAGGCGCATCAAGGAACCCGACCTGAAGAGCTTCATCGAGCTCGCGAAGAAGAGCCCGGGCAAGCTCAACTACGGCTCCGCCGGCAACGGCACCTCGCACCACCTCGCCGGCGAGCTCTTCAAGCAGGCTGCGGGGGTCGATCTCGCGCACGTGCCTTACAAAGGCGCAGGGCCCGCGTTGCAGGATCTCATCGCAGGCCAGATGGACGTGATGTTCGACGGCCTCGGCTCCTCGGCGCAGCACATCAAGTCAGGCACGATCAGAGCGCTCGCCGTCGCGTCCGCCACGCGCTCGCCCGCGCTGCCCGATGTTCCGACCGCAGCGGAAGCGGGCGTCAAAGGGTACGTGGTCTCGACGTGGTATGCGCTGTGGGCCGTTGCGGGGACACCGAAGGAGATCGTCGATCGCCTCGTCTCGGAAACCAACAAGGCGCTCGCCGCCCCCGAGGTGAAGAACGTCTGGGCGTCGCAAGGCGCGACGATCGGTCCTTCCAATCCGAAGGACATGGGCGGCTTCGTCTCCACGGAGATCGCCAGGTGGGGACGCGTCGCGAAGAGCGCTCAGATTCAGATCGATTGACGAATCGCGCGAAAATCGGGGACAGACCCCGATATTCACATTTGTGAAAATCGGGGTCTGTCCCCGATTAGCGGGCAAGCCGCGCAGCGAGCCGCGGATAAACCTTCAGCGCGTTGCCGCTGAACACCTTCCGTTTCCGCCCGGCGCTCAAGCCCTCCACGCTTTCGATATACCGCTTGGTGTCGTCGTAGTTGAAACCGGTCTCGGGGTTCACGCCTTTGACCGCGCCGAAGATCTCGGAGGCGAAAAGCACGTTGTCCTCCGGCACGACCTCGAGCAGGAGCTCGATGCCGGGCTTGTGATACACGCACGTGTCGAAGTACACGTTCTTCATGAGCTCGGCCAGCGCAGGGCGCTTCATGTCCTGCGCGAGGCCCTGGTAGCGTCCCCAGTGATACGGCACCGCGCCGCCGCCGTGCGGGATGATGAACCGCAGCGCCGGGAAGTCCTCGAACAGATCCGCCTGGATGAGCTGCATGAACGCGGTCGTGTCGCCGTTGATGTAGTGCGCGCCGGTGTGATGGAAGTTCGGGTTGCACGAGGTGCTCACGTGAACCATGGCGGGCACGTCGAGCTCGACCATCTTTTCAAAGATCGGGTACCAGTGGCGATCGGTGAGCGGCGGACCCGTCCAGTAACCGTCGGAAGGATCCGGGTTGAGATTGCAGCCGACGAAGCCGAGCTCTTCCACACATCGCACGAGCTCGGGCACGCAGCTCGCGGGGCTCACGCCCGGCGACTGCGGAAGCTGGCACACGCCGACGAAGTTGTCGGGATAGAGCGTGCACACGCGATGGATCATGTCGTTGCTCGCGCGAGTCCAGTCGAGGCTCGTGCGC